>NZ_CAKJTL010000013.1 GCF_917627385.1 Protofrankia sp. CiT1 | reverse complement strand
TCGTGACGCGCCGTGTCGTGAGGTGCGTTCAGCCGAGGCGGAGCAACTCGACATCGGCATCCGAGGGCGGTTCATCCTCGTCGAAGACGCCCCACTCGTCCATGAAGGCGGAGTCCGCCGACCGCAGCTCGGCGGGTTCGGGCGCGCGCGGGAACAGCCAGCCGCGTAGCGCATGTACATCCGAATCATCGAACATCCGGCGGACGTCGTCCTCGCCGGTTTGCCCAGTGCTTGAGAACAGGCGTCTGGCCGGCTCGGTCCGTCGCGTTGCCTCCTCGATACCGGAGCGACTGAAGATTTCGCATAGCCGGGTCACTGTCCGGGTGGTCATCTCCTCGTAGAAAACGAGGTTGTACGCGTCCGGTGGGTGCGGGACGCCCATGAACCGGTAGGCGTGGACGACCGCGCGATAGTAGTCCGCGAATGCCGCGTCGGTGTTTCCCATTGCCCACTGCACGTCCGCGCGTACGCGGAAGAGATTTGCGATCAGTTCTTCGTCCCAGTCATCTGTTTGCGCGGCGAGTTGGGCCAGGCGCTGCGCCGAAGAGCTGGCGCGGGCGGTCGCCTCGTCCAGCGCGCCCCGTTCCAGCGCCAGGTCAGCGACTTCGAAAAGCAGCCAGGCGACGTTCCAGTCGTCCGCGAGCTCCTCGAACACGGCCAGCGCCTCGTTGTAGTAGCGGCCCACGGCAGGGTCAGCCGGGTCATGGAATCGCCTGCTGTGCGCGAGAAATATTTTGATCAGACCGTTGACCCGCCCCAGCTCTCGTTCCTCTTCCGCGGTGGCGTCGACACGTGCGCCACGACCGAGCCCACAGAGGCGTTGCACGAGCAGCAGCCGGTTGCGGATGTCGTTCCAGGGGGCATCGGTCTTGAGATAGCCAGGCGGGTAGTTGTCCAGCACGAAGGCCAGTGCCTCGCCCAGCTGGTCGTCCGGGTTATGCTGGGTCGCGGCGGCTATGGAGCCGACGTTCCCGGCGAGTGAGTCCTCCTGGTGCCAGGTACGTTCCCAGTCCTCCAGCAGTCGTCGGTTGTACTCGAACGGGCAGTAGCACCCCCACCACCAGAAGGCTTCCAGAAACACGAGCGCGAAGCGTGCCCGGGTGATCGTGCGGTTCCGGGACACCCGCCGGGCGTGGAACAGCCACTCCCGTTTGTATGCCTGCCAGCGGGGATGTTCGTAGCGATACCAGGAACTGTAGGCGCCAGTCGTGTCGTCCTCCCATTCCGACACGAGGCGGAAGTAGTGCCGGGAGGCTTTCTGATGGAGATCCTGCCAGGTGCGGGGATGCATGGTCCGCAGTTCCCGGCTCAGTGACAGGCGGATGAACTCGTGCAGACGGAAACGGTCGGACGGTTCGTCGGCGACCGCGAGTATCTGCTCGGCAATGCCGTACCCTTTAAGGGTCTGGATGACATTTCCGACATCGGGATGCTCGTTGTCGTCTTCCGTCAGTAGTTCCGCGAGTAACGGTTCGTCGAAGGTGTTGACCACGGCGCAGGCATGGACGGCTCTGGACAGCCGGGCATCCCGGACGGCGTCAACGATGAGACGGACGAGACCGGCCCATTTCTCCCACGGGTCGTCAGGCAGCCGTTGCAGCGTTCGCCGCAGGTCCGCCGCCTCAAGTTTGTCCGGGCCCGTCTCGCCGACCAGGTTCGCCGCCAGCGACAGGCCACCGGGATGCCCCGCCGTGAAGTCGTGGACGACATCGGCGACACCTGGCCGCAACGCACCGTGAAAGGTCTGGTCGAGGTAGGAGACGACTTCGTCGCGGGACAGGTAGGGAAGCTGCCGGACGTGCCATCGATTCGATCCCGCGGTGAACGTGTGCTGCGACGGTATCCGGGCGATGACGACCAGGGTGTTCGTCAGGCGCAGCGCCATACGTGCCAGCCAGTACCCCATCTCGTCGTCGGCGATGCGTTCGAAGGAATCCATGGTGATGAGGATGTGCCGACGCCGGCTCCACTCCGCCCAGCCGCTGACGAAGGCGTCGTCGATGGCGGACTGTGCCTGGCGGATCCGGGCCTTGACAGTCTCGGGCTCGTCGCCTCCGGCTGGGTCACGCGGCCCGGTGCGTTCGGCTTTCGGCGCGCCACCGAGCAGCCGCGTTTCGCGCTCGCACAGTTGGCGGAAAGCGTCGAACTCCCGCGCCCGGGTTCGGTCCGTCACCCGAAGCATCAGTTCCCTCGTCCGGGCGAAGGTCTCCCACAGGACGGGGGCTGACGCGCGGGGGCCGAAGGCGTCCCGAAAGCCTTCGCGCCGGAACGCGGACATGTCCTCGTTGAAGATGTACAGCCGGTTGACGCCGTCAACCCGGCTGACCAGCTGCCGGATCAGCGCGGATTTACCCAGGCCGTGAACGCCGACGAGGTCGATCACCGACCCTTCGCCCCGGGTGAAGAGCAGGCGTAACGCCTCGGCCAGTTCGGCTTCCCGGCCGACGAAAAGATCCATACCGTCCCCTCTGGCAACACTGGATGGGGTTTCAGGATCTCATCACCCGAGCGGTTGTATCTGGCGCAGGTGCAAACACCGTGCCGCGGTATGGCCACGCTGGCATCAGAATAATCACTGAGAGTGATAGCCGCGCGGTCAGGATGATCATGGATCTGTCGCGGGCTCCCTGCCAATGTACCCAGTGCCGCCGGCTGAACGACGCCCGGCTGGCCGCCGTTTTCCCTCCGCCAGCAGGCCCTCCGGCCTATGTACCCACGCCGTCGCCACCTCGGGCTGAATCCTTCGTGAAAGCATCAGGTTAGCGGTGTGTAAAAATTCTGTCTCCGAATATCATCGGTGGCCGGCGGATGATTCCGCCGTAGGCCGTCAGCCCAGCTCACCAGGCAGACATGCCGGTAGAACATCGGATGGTGCTCACGGCAGGCAGTGGGCCTGGGGACGGCAGGGCCATTCAGCCGCGTGATTCAGGCCTCACAGATTCAATTCTCACTGCGTATAGCCGACTCGTGGGATGGACTTGTGTCAGGTACGAGAATCGCGAAAGAAGGCCGAGAGCCACATGAATCCGCAGTCGCTCACCACGTATAGCGCCCGCCAGACAACCGATGTCGTCCTCATAGGCGCGGGAGTCATGAGCGCCACACTCGGTACCCTACTGCACAGACTTCAGCCGGACTGGTCGATCGATGTGTACGAAAGACTGCCCGGAGTGGCCGAGGAGAGTTCGGATCCATGGAACAACGCGGGCACCGGTCATGCGGCGCTTTGTGAGCTGAACTACACCAGTGAGCTCCCGGACGGCAGCATCGATGTCCGGAAGGCCGTCACCATCAATGAACAGTTCCAGGTGAGCCGCCAGTTCTGGTCGCATCTTGTGGAAGACGGCACAATCACTGATCCGGGAACGTTCATCAATTCGATGCCGCACATGACCTTCGTCCGGGGGGCGGCGGACGTCGACTTCCTCCGCCGACGGTACGAAGCGTTGCGGACCCAGCCGTTGTTTGCGGCCATGGAATTCAGTGACGACCCGGCCGTGATCGAGCGCTGGGCGCCGTTGTTGATCGAACAGCGCAAGCCCGGCGAGCCGATTGCCGCGACCCGTGAGGTGTCCGGCACCGATGTCAACTTCGGCGCGCTGAGCCGGCAGCTCTTTGGCGCGCTGGAGTCGGCTGGGGTGAGGATCCACCTGAACCAGGAGATCAGGAGCCTCACCCAGGCTCCGGACGGCAGCTGGCGGTTGCGGGTGTACCACCGGATGAGTGGGAAAACAAAGGACATAACCGCGCGCTTCGTGTTCGTTGGCGCGGGTGGATGGGCGCTGAAAGTATTGCAGAAATCACGCATACCCGAGGCCAGCGGATTCGCCCTGCTGCCCATCAGCGGCCAGTTCCTCCGCACCGACAACCCGGAGCTCGTCGCCCGGCACCAGGCGAAGGTATACGGCAAGGCGCCGATCGGCGCGCCGCCGATGTCGATGCCGCACCTTGACACCAGAATCGTCGACGGGAAGGCATCGATTCTGTTCGGCCCTTACGCCGGATCGAGCCCGAAGTTCCTCAAGCACGGCTCCGTGTTTGACATGCCGAAGTCCATCCGCCGGCATAACATAATGCCTTTGATCGCCATGGCGAGAGACAACATAGCCCTGGTCGCGCTGTTGCTGAACGCGCTGACCGCGACGCGGAAGAAGAAGATCGAGGAGCTCAAGCAGTTCGTCCCCGGCGGCATGGCCAAGGACTGGCGGATCATCACGGCTGGGCAGCGGGCGCAGATTGTCAAGAAAGATCCACAAAAGGGCGGGATCCTGCAGTTCGGAACAGAGGTGGTCGCCTCGCGCGACGGTACCATCGCCGGGGTTCTCGGCGCTTCCCCCGGGGCCTCAACCGCGGTTCCGATCATGCTTGATCTGCTTGAACGATGCTTCCCCGAGCGTTATGCCGCCTGGCAGGTAGCCTTGAGCGAAATGATCCCGACTTTTGGCCAGCGACTTTCCGACAAGCCAGAACTCGCGGCACGGACGATGGCCGCGACCGCAAAGATTCTTCGTCTGACGGAGATTCCCCGCCCTCTCCCCAGCCGTTCAACGGGCCGATAATGGCTAGCTTGTAAAGATCTCGGCATGCAGACGTGCCCTGGTCACTGTCGGTCGCATGGTAATGATCGACGTTCTTGGCCGCGTTCGGACGCGGTGAGGGCAACCGCTCCATCCGGATATCCGGGGGTACTCGTCCACGTCGAAGCCGGCATGAGGACGACGCACATCCGAAACCGGCGGACTGGCCGCCGCCGGGTGCACCCCCTGCCCTGCCTGAGGCTGATTGGCCGTGCTGGTCAGCCTTGGGCGGAGAGGAGGATGGCCGGAAATCGTGTAACTGCCCAGACTACCCGGATTAGATGATCTGCTGCAAGGCCTTGCAGCAACCCGTGGGCCCGTGAGGTATCAGTCGGAAATCGGACTCGTGTTGTGTCGCCTCCGTGTTTTATCGTCTCGGTGCGGACCATCGGGCGTGGTGGGCCGAGCAGCGCTACGGGGGTAGGTCATGCATCGGTCGCTCGGTCGTCAATTGTTCAGCCGTTGGTTCTTTGGTGTTGGGAAAGTAGTTGCCGCGGCGCTTGCGCTTGTGCTGCCTCTTGCCGGCTGCCTGGTCACGGGCACAGTTCAACTCCCGTTTCTCCCGGTCGAGCTCGCGATTTCCAGCGATGGATCAATTACTTTAAGTGCAAGTTCGCAGATTGTGACTCCACTGGGGACCTTCAGGCTCCAGGTGTCCGGGGCGAAGAACATTCACGCTCCGTCGGACGGGACCCTGCTCGTCATCCGGCATCCCGTCCGTGGCGTGGCGATGGACAGCTTCTACGGCATTCACCTGCCAGACAAGCTTCGCTTCGTGTTGGACGGTGACTCGAGCATCACGACCAACCGGAACGTCGTGACCCTGAACCTGCGGAACAACGTGCACGGCATCCGGATCCAAAACGTCCAACAGGCGAAGTCCGCGCCGAAGTACGCAACGCAGCAGGTCAGGGTGCTGCCGCCCGCGCCGAAGGCCGCTGAGCCGTCGACATCACCGGCTGCCGCCGGTTCGCCTGCCGCCGCTTCGCCCGCCGCGGTTGCGACCGGCGTTCCATGCCAGGCCGGGTCCGCGACGGCGGCCAGCACGCACGTTGCGTCATCCGCGCCATCGGCCCAGCCCTGTGCGCTGTTGGCGACAGCGGCTCCCGCGAGCCCGAGTACGCCGCCGACGGCTACGCCGGTGCGGACACCGTCCACCATGCCGTCGCCGGAGGCAACTCCTTCGCGCACTCCCCCGAAGACGGCAGACCCCTCATCGACAGGATCCGTTTCACGATCTCCAGCCCAGGGACTGGCGCAGGCCACTTTGATTTCCCCGCGCCCATGATAGTCGGTGACAAGTCCGAGTTTCCTCGGATGGATTCGGGGTGGGGCCACCGTTTAGAGCGCGTTTGAGATCGTCATTCCGGCTCGCTGATCGAAAGCCCGGTCTCAAACACGCTCTCAACGGGACATGGCCCGGTAACGGCGGACGCTCAGCGATCCGAAGAGCGTGACGAGCACCGCGACCCAGATCACGGTGACCAGTATCGGATGCTCCGTAGGGAAGTCCCCGCTGCCGAAGGGGTTCGGATTACCGAACAGCGCCCGCATCGATGCGGTCAGAGTGCTCACCGGATTCCATTCCGCCACCGGCTGCAGCACACCGGGCAGCGTCTGGACGGGGACGAACGCATTGGACAGAAACGTGATCGGGAAGATCGCGGTGAACGCCACCTGCTGGGCGACCTCGACAGTCGGCACCAGCAGCCCGAGCCAGACTCCGACCCAGGCCATCGCGTAGGCGAACAGGAGCCCGAGAGCCACGGCCGCGAGGAAGTCGACGAGTCCGTTGCGTACCCGCCAGCCGACGATGAGGCCTGTGATCATGAGTACCGCGAGAATCGCGGCGTTGTAGATGACGTCGGAGACGGTGCGCCCGGTCAGGAAGGCCGAACGGCTCATCGGCAGCGAGCGGAAGCGGTCGATCAGCCCTTTGGCGAGATCGTCGGTGATGCCGATGGCGGTGGTCGCGGCCGCGAAGGTCAGCGTCTGGGCGAAGATTCCCGCCATGAGGTACTCGCGGTAGGAGCCGCCTCCCGGCAGCGGGATCGCTCCACCGAACACGAAGGAGAAAAGCAGCACGAACATCACTGACTGCAGGATCGCGAAGACCGCCAGCTCGGGGATGCGTGGGATCCGCTTCAGATTGCGCCAGGCGACGACCAGCGAGTCGGCCACGACCGACGTGCCAGCGGCAGAGCCGCGCGCTGGCCGCCACGGTGGCCATGAACGTGCGACAAGAGAATCAGCCGCCTGGTGGCCTGGGTGGTCGGGGCCGACGAGACCGGTCATGAGGTTCGTCCCACCGCCGCGGCGGTAGGGGCATCATGATCCGGATGAGCCTCGTTGCTGCCGTCGGCAGGCTCCAACCGCGTGGCATGGCCGGTGAGCGTGAGGAACACGTCGTCGAGTGTCGGCCGGCGCAGCCCGAAGTCGTCCAGCACGATCCCGGCCTCGTCAAGGGCGCGAATGACAGCGGCGAGCTTGCGCGTACCGCCGTCGGCGGGTGCGGTCAGGCGTTTTGCCCGTTCATCAACGGTGGCGTCGGCGACACAGTGGCGGGAGATGATGTGGCGGGCCTGGACGAGGTCCGCTGGGTCGTTCACAACGATTTCAATCCGTTCGCCGCCGATCTGCGACTTGAGCTCAGCGGCTGTGCCGCGAGCGATGATTTTACCGGTGTCGACCACGGCGACGACGTCGGCAAGTGCGTCGGCTTCCTCCAGGTACTGCGTTGTCAACAGCAGCGTTGAGCCCTTGCGGACGAGGTCACGGATGGCGTTCCACATCGACAGCCGGCTGCGTGGATCGAGCCCGGTGGTCGGTTCGTCGAGGAAAAGCAGCCGCGGGTGGCCGATGAGGGCGGAGGCGAGGTCAAGGCGGCGGCGCATCCCCCCGGAGTAGGTCTTGACGATGTTGTCCGCCGCGTCGGACAGCCCGAACTGCTCGAGAAGCTCGCCAGCGCGGCTGCGGGCCGTACGGCCCGGCAGCTGGTAAAGCCGGCCGAACATCCACAGGTTCTCGGCACCGGTGAGATTCTCGTCGACGGCGGCGTACTGCCCGGACAGGCCGACGAGCCGGCGCAGCCGTTGTGCGTCGCGTACCACGTCATGACCGAGTACCGTCGCCCGGCCGCTGTCGGGTCGCAGCAGCGTGGCCAGAATGCGAACGGTGGTGGTCTTGCCCGCGCCGTTGGGGCCGAGCAGCCCGAGGATCGTGCCCTCGGCGACCTCCAGATCGAGGCCGTCGAGCGCGCGCACCAGGCCGGCGCGGGTCTTGTACACCTTGGTGAGGGCTTGCGCGGTGATGGCCGGCACGAAGCGTCCTCCTTCCAGACGTTGGACAACCAACGGCGAGATCACAACCCGCCTGGGCCTCGTCGTACGCCGGGTTTCACCTCCTGTCCCCGGCCCCAAGTATCGGTCGACGCGGCGAAAGCCACCTGCCCGCGCGTCCTGCCGTGTCCGAGCCCGGATCCCGGCGGCGACCCGCTAAGCTGCCCACCGGACTTGGAGGGGCGAATGCGGACATGGTGGGCGGCGGCGCTGGTGGCCGTCGCGCTGGTGGCAGGGTGCGGCGGGGAAGGCACAGCCCCTGAGGAGACGCCGCCCCCGAACACGCCCGGCTACCGGCTCGCCGTGCTCGACGGCGAGGTGGACCCGAGCCTGGCGACCATCCAACGGTACGACAGCGCCATCCAGACGGTGGCGAGCGGATGCAAGGGAAGCGCCGTGGAAGTCGCCAGGCTCGCGCAGGAGTCGCGGGACGCGCTGACCAACGGCAAAGTCTTCGAGGACCTCATCGTCATCCTCAGGGATGTCTCGGGCTACACGGCGGGCGCCGCCGACTGCAAGGCGGCCTTCACCAGCTATGTGATCGTCGAACTCAAGGGCGAGGACGAGACCAACTGACCGGCGGTACTGGTCGATCGGCGCAGCGCGGGCATCAGGCCGCGCGGATGCCCGCGGGGCCGCGGAGGGATTTCCGCTGAGTGGCATTGAAGCCGCCAGCCACGTCCGCCGGAAATCCCGGTATCCCTGATGAACGGTCCTGGTGATGCTTCGATTGTCGCTGACTTGTCTGACCCCGCCCCGCGCATGTGGTTGTGTAGCCCACGATGCGTCCACTCCAGCGCATGCCCGAGTGGAACCACCTGATAGGTGTGTGGTTCCATCTGCGATGCGCGTGGTTGTGAAAGGGGTGATGAAGTGGTGGCGAGTATCTTCGGGGGCGATCCCGAGGTCGCCCGGCAGGTGTCCGGCGAGTTGGCGGACATCCGCGGCACGCTTGCCTCTCTCGGCGCGGTCTTCGACGGCCTGCACGGCGTGACCGGCTCCGACGAGGTCGAGACGGCGCTGCGTCATTTCGTCACCCAGTCATCGGACAGCCGTAATTCGCTTGACAAGTTGTTGGAGCGGGCGTCCGGCCTGCTTCGCGGGTTGGCTGAGGGCGCGCTCGATGTGGATTCCGGCCTTGCCGGTGTGCTCACGTCAACCGCGCCCGCGAGCGCTGAATCAGCACGTCCGGATACCCATGCGTCCGCTTCGCCGGTGGTGGCGGGTGGCGCGGTATGAGCGCGGCTGCCAACGGTAAGACGGCCACGGGCGCGCCCACCTGGTTCACGCTCCGGGTGCCGGCCTCCTGGTTCGAGTTCGACGTGTGGCGAGCCACCCGTACCGGTGACCTCGCGCGGCTGGTTGACGCTCGGCTCGCGGCACTCCCGCAGCTGCGGCCACAGCGGTCGGCGCTGCTCAAGCTGTTGCGGGAGATCGCCGAGCGGGCCGAGCGGCAGGGGGCTGTTTACTGCGCGGCCACCGCTGAACTGGTGGAGGGTTCCGACGGTCTGGTGGCCAGCATGATGGTGTTCCATACCGATGGCGCGCCGAACGTCGCGGACAACACGGTTGAGGCGATCGTCGGCCAGGTCACCGCCATGGCGCCGGCGGACGGTAGATCTTCCTGGCGCACCGTGACGATTGTCGAGATGCAGGCTGGCCGGGCCGTGCGCATTCGCGGGGTTGAGCGGCCTGAGCCGGACGGGGTGCCGATCGACGCCGTTGTCATGCAGACCCTCATTCCCGTACCCGATGGCCGTGGCGTACTCAATGTCGTCCTGAGCAGTCCGCACGTCGACATCGCCGAGGAACTGTTTGAGCTGTTCGACGCCGTCAGCGACACGCTGGCCTGGTCCCAGGACCGCCCGGAGCAGCTGGCTGCCACGGATTCACCCACCTGATGAAAGAGAGCGTGTCATGGCCAACGTCCACGTCGACTACGCAGCGCTGGAGAACACGGCGTCCAGGCTCACCAGCGGTCAGCAGGAGATGGAAACCCAGCTGACGCAGCTCAAAGCTCTGATCGACAACCTGGTCGGCAGCGGCTTCATCACCGATCAGGCGTCCGGGAAGTTTCAGGCGTCGTATGAGCAGTGGAACACCGGTACGAGGAACGCCATTGCCGGGCTTGAAGGCATGGGTGGTTTCCTCAAACTGGCTATTTCGCAGCACCAGCAGCTCGACGCCACGCTCAGCCAGTCGGCGGGTGCCTGACCACGCTGCCGGAGGCCTCGACAAGCCCGGTAGGCACAGGCGGTAGACCCAAGGGAGAACAGCGGTGGGCGACTGGGGTGTGCTGGAGCTGGATGGTGATCCGGCCCCGGGTGACCCGGACGCGGTGCGGACCCTGGCGGCCCGGCTGCACGGCCAAGCCGAGCTCGCGGAAACCACCACCGCCCGGTTACGTGCCATCGCGGGCGAGGGGGGTGGGGAGCTGCGGATGGCCGGGGACTACGCCCCGCGGTTCACCGAGGCTCTCGCTGAGCTGCCCGGCGAGCTGGCCACGCTCGCCCGTGCCTACCGGGGCTGCGGGGACGCGCTGTCGACCTACGCGACCGGTCTGACCGAGGCGCAGACCCGGGCGGGTGGCGCGTTACGGCAGGGCCTGGACGCCGAGGACCGCTATCAGGCGGCGGTGCGGGCGGTCCGGGCGCTGCTGCCCCCGGACCGGGAGCTGCTGCTGTGGCCCCGCGCCGAACTCACGGATCCGTCGATCAGTGCGGCGACCGCGACATGGGAAG
>NZ_CAKJTL010000012.1:23264-28296 GCF_917627385.1 Protofrankia sp. CiT1 | reverse complement strand
CACATAGCCCCAAGCCCGCATAGCCCCGCAGTCCTGTAGGAGCGCCCACATGCCCGAACCCCCCGCCGACCTGTGGGCCGGCCTCGACCCGACGCTGCCGATCGCCCTGCTCCCGGTCCGGCTGGAGACCCGGTTCGGCGACCGGCCGCTGCTTGGCGGCGACGGCACACCCACCCTGATGGACGACGGCACGCCGGCCCGCATGCCCGTACTGCGGGTGCGCGTCTACCCGGACGAACTGACCATCACCACAACCGCGATCAGGCTGACAGCCGCGCAGTGGGCCGCCGGCACCGAGTTCTGGGCGGCCCAGCGTGACCCGGCCGCGACGGCGGACCTCGTGGCCGCCGCCTGGGCACGCCTGGTCGGCCAGGTCGGGACGGCCCGTGCCGTCTGGGTGGCGCGGGAGACTCGTTCCGGCCCGCCCACTCCGCCCGACACCGACACCGGCCCGGCCGAGCGGCCGGCTACGGCCGTCCTGCTCCCGGATGGCTGGCTGCTGGCCGGCTGGCTGGACGGCGCGCAGGTGCTCCACCACTACCTGCCCCGGCCGGCGGGTGACCTCCAGGTCGGCCCCTCCCGTGATACTCCCGCCTTCACGCCCGAGGACCCCACGCTGGTGGCACCGGAGGACCCGCTGCGCTGGGCGGTCGACTTCGACGCAGCCAGCCGGGCCGGGATGGCGGCGACCGTCGACCTGGCCACCGCCGACCAGGTCCTGGGCCGTGCCCTGCCCCCGGTCGCCATCCGAGGGCTGGACACCCTCGTGGCCGTGGGCGTACGGGAGCCCACAGCCGAGCGGACCCCCGACAGGGAGGCTGAGTCCCTGACGGCGCTGCTCACCGGGCACGCGGACCGCGACACGCTCGCGCTGCTCGCCCCGGGAACGCCGACGAACAACCTGACCGATCGCCCGTCTGGCTACTCCAGCCGGCCCGACCCGTTCGCCAGCCTGGCCCGCCTGCTCGCGGACCCGGCGGCTGGTGGCCGAGCCGTCGACCCGGGCGCCGCGCTGAGCGGGCAGGCCGCCGACGGGGAGATCCTCGAAGCGGCGCTCGGCCTGCCCGCGGCGACTCTCGCCGCCACGCCCGGGGCGGCCGGACGGGAGCAGGCGCACGCGCGGCGATGACCCGGGCGCTGTTTCCTGTCACGCTCGGCGAAGTGATCGGCACTCTGGCCCGGCCGCAGACCCCCAACCCGGGCCCGGCCGCCGCCGAGCGGTTCCTGGACAGCCTCGACCGGCTGCTGCCCTTCGCCGCGGAATACCAGGCTTCCTTCGTCCGGAGCCGCGGCCCGCTGCCCACGCTGCGGGTGGGCCGCCAGCCCTACGGCATCCTGCCGATCCTCCCGCCTGGCCGTTGGGTCCGGCACCCCGCCGAGCCCGCCCTGCTCGACGACCTGAACCGGTTGATCGACACCCTCCGGCCGGCGTGGGCGCTTGCGACCCGCTGGCTGCCCCGGCTGCGCCCGGACGGCGACCCGGTCGCCCAGCTGGTCAGCGTCCTCGGCACCGCGCCAGTGCCGCACCCCGGCGGCTACCGGATCCGCAGTGTCACCGGGCCGCTCGGGCAGGCGCTGCGCCAGGTCGCCACCGGCATGCCGACGATCCACGACACGCTGGCCCACGACGTCGCGGCCAAGGCCGCCGCCGCGCCCGGACTGATCAGGCAGCTCACGCGCGCCGCCTACCGGGAGACCATGCTGGCCGCGCTCTGCCCCGCATTGGCGGGTAGCCAGCTCGAGGGCCTCACCCTCGAAGGAGCCCGCCCCATGGCCGTGCCCGTCGCCCGCACCGATCCGGCCCGCGTCGGCTGGGAGTCGCCGGCCAGGTACCTGGCGGAGCTGGCGAACCGGCGTTACTCCCTCGCCCTCCGCCGAGGGATTCCCGGCACGCCGCCCACCGACCTGCTGTACCTGCTGGTCGAGCACGCTCTGGCGCTGGCGGGCGAGCTGGACGCCATCCGGCTGGTGGGCGCCGTGTCGCCCGCGGGCAAGACAGCGGCCACCGCGGCGGTGGCGGTACCGGCCGAGCTCGCCGGCACCAAGCTCACCATCGCCACGCCGACCCATTTCGCCAGCACGGCGTTGGAGCGGTACCTGGACGCGGCAGCGCCCCAGGCAGGACTGACGGTTGCCCACCTCGTCGACGACGAGGTGCTGACGGGCAACGTGTTCGAGGAGCTCCACCTGCCGCGCCCGCACGTCGACGGCTTCCCCGGGACGGTGCGGGCCGTCGGTGAGCTGGCCGCCGCGGGCCTGGACGACGCCGGCTACACGCGGCTCGTCGGGGAGACCCTGGCCTGCGTCTCGACCCGGCTGGACGCCTGGATCACCTCCGTCGCCGCGCGGCGGCTGAGCACCCTGCGCCAGGCCAGGCCGGACGGTATCCAGCTCGGCGCCTGGGGCGTGCTGGTCGACGTCCGGCCGCGGCCCGGCCGTCCCGTGCGGCTGCCACCCGCCGGCAGCGACCCGGGCCTTGCCCTGCTGGCACCGGTGAACGGCGCGGGATACGTCCACGCCCCCTCCCTGGACCAGGCACGGACGGCCGGAGTGCTGCGGGCGGGCGAGTTCGCCCATGCCGGCGACTCCTCGGCGCTGCACAGCATCGACCTGCGCTCCCGCCAGGCCCGCGTCGCTTCGGACATTCTTGACGCGGTCGCGAACGGCCAGCCGCTGGGCGCCGTCCTCGGCTACCGGCTCGAGCGCGCGCTCGGCGACGCGGGGGCCCACAGTGATCTATACCGGCTACGCGACGCCTACCCGCAGACCCGGATCGGCCAGCGGGACGACCAGCCCGGCGGCGATGCCGTCGTACCCGACGAGGTGGTCGACGGGCTCGCCGTGTGGCAGGACCGGGCAGCCAAGATCGTCAACCCGCCGCCCGCGGACCAGGCTGCCCTCAACGCGGCCCTGGACGACCTCGGACACGCTCTCGACGCCGTCGCCGACTTGGTGGTCGCCGAGGGCGTCCACCAGCTCACCTCCGGTCGGGCCGAGGTGGCCGGCGCCGGCTTCGCCGCGACCGCGCTGGGCACCCAGCCCCCCGACATCACCGTGACCCGGCAGCCCCGCTCGGGCGTGACCGTCACCCATCGCACGGTGCTGCTGCTGGATGGCGAGGTGGGCAGCCCCGGCTGGAACGCCGCCACCCCCCGCGCATTGCTCGCTCCCGCCGCCGAACGGTGGGCCCAGGGCGTGCTGGGCGCGGCGGGCGGCTGGCAGATCCCGGTCGGCGCGGCCACCGTCGGTCTGGACGCCCTGGCTGTCGCCGCCCTGGACGTCATCGCCGAGGCGGCGGACACCGGCGGGCACCGTCCGCTGGCGGACCGGCTACGCGCGGCGGCCGGCGAGCCCGAGGCCGCGCTGCCGGCCGAAGCCGACGGCGTTCCCACCAGCTACGGCCGGCTCCTCGCGCTTGCCGAGCTCGCCGGCACGGTCCTAGCGGCGGCCCGGCCGGCCCGCCAGACTGACCTGACGCCGCCGCCGGGACCGCTCCCGCCTGGGGCGGCGCCCGAACCGGCGCCGCCCGGCGCGTCCCCGGACGCGCTGCGGGACTTGGCCCGTACGGTGTCTGACGTCCTGGACGCTCTTGAGCTGGGCAGCCGGGCCGTCCTCACGGCGCTCACCCCCGCCGATGGGCCGACCCCGCCGGACGAGCGCGCCGCCGATCGCGAGCTGCTGGTGCCGTTCACCCCGCTGGCGCTGCCGGGGTCGCTGCCGCCAGCGGGCACCGCGCCTACCGTGCGCGATGTGCTGACCGCCGCGGTCGCGGCATCCGCGCTGGTCCGGGACGCCGACCGGCTCGTCACCGACGCTCTCGCCGCGGCCGGGCCGCGGCCGGGCGCGCCGCCTGCGGGCGCCGCGGCGTCCCGGCCGGAAAGGCTGGACGCGCTGCTCGCCACGGGCCGCGACCCGCTCGGCGTGCTGGCCGCCGTGGCCCGCCTGATCGGCGGTGCGGCGGTCGTTGTCACCCCGGCCGCGCCACACCAGCTGGCCGAGGGCGTGGTGCCGCAGGTGCCCGTGGCCGCCCTGGAGCGCTGGCTCACCCGGATGGGGCGGGTCCGGGACACCGTCGCCACCTACGACGACATCCGGCTGGCCGTCGAGGCCGGCGGCGGCGACCCCGGACCGTTGCACGCGGCACAACTTCCCCTGGACGCCCAGGACGGCTGGCTGGGGGACGAGCTCCCCGACCTGCCCGCAGCCGACAACGACGGGGCACGGCGGGTCCGCAACCCGCTGCGCCGCCTGGCGATGCCCGACGGGCCCCGCGTCCACCTTCTGCTGGCCGGCGACATCGACGCCCTCGCGCGCGCCACGCTGCACGCGCTCGTGCTCGACGAGGTGACCGAGGTACTGCCCGCGCCGACCGCGACCACCGGTGTCGCGCTGCACTACGACGCACCGAACAGCGCCCCGCCCCAAGCGGTGCTGCTGGCGGTGCACCCGGATCCCGCCCAGCCGTGGAGCTGGCAGCTGCTCGTCGAGACCGCCGCCGAGGCGCTGACCCTCAGCGTGCTGCGCGGCGTCGACCTGGACGACCTCACCTCCTCGGGAGTGGACCAGCTGGTACCGCTCACCTACGTCCGCGACGGCCTCGCCGATACAGGGCCGCTGAGCGACCTGGTCAGCCGACTGATCTGGGTGAAAGACACGATCAAGGCCAACCGAGTGCTGGGGGTACACTGATGGCGGCTTTGCCGATCGCGACCTGGGCGCGGATCGAAGCGTATGCCCGAACCACCGACCTCGACACCGGCCTCGCCGCCGAGGTCGCGGACCCGCTGTGGATGCTGCTGCGCCAGTACCAGCTGGGCGAGCTCACCGGGGACGACGGCGGGGCTCCCGTCGCCGTCGACGTGCAGGTCAGCTGGTCCAGGCTGACCAGATACCGGCCCCAAGGACGCCGCAGCACCATCGGGGATCCGTTGCCGGCGGCGGACAGCCAGCTCATCGTGGGCGAGGACCTGCCGCCGCTGGAGGCGACGGTCACCGGCGAGCCGGCGTTCCGGTTGCCGGGCGCCGGTGACCG
>NZ_CAKJTL010000012.1:0-23221 GCF_917627385.1 Protofrankia sp. CiT1 | reverse complement strand
GGCGACGGTCACCGGCGAGCCGGCGTTCCGGTTGCCGGGCGCCGGGCGGGACCCACGCGACCGGCCCTGGGCAGCCGCGCTGCGGGCGGGCCGTGCGCTGGCCCGGGCGCTGGCCGGTCAGGGGCTCGGCGCGGTCGCCACCACCCTTGCCGCGGACCCGCGGACCCGGTTTGACCCGCCACCCGCGACCGGAGCGGAGGGCGACGCCGAACGGCGTCACCGGGCCCTGCTCGCGGCCGCCACACCGGGCGTACGCCCGAGCATCGACGGCGCCGCCGTCCTGAGCCTGCTGGAGCCCGACGGCCGGCTGCCAGCGGACCTGCTGGCACCGGCCGACCCCGAGGTCGTCGCTCCGGTCCTGTTGTCCTGGCACGCGGAGATGGACCGTGAGTGGGGAATGTCCAGCAACGCAGACCCGCTCCCACCGGCCTGGGTCGCCGACCGGCTCGAATACGCCTTCGCGCTCGCCGCGCCCGCCCTGCCTCCGGTCACCGAAGTCCCGCCGGGGCAGGAGATCCCAGCCGGGGAGATCCAGCTCGGCGCTTCGGAGTACGACGGGCGCGGGCTCGAGTGGTACAGCCTCGACCTGGCCGGCGGTCCGCCGCTGGGCGCGGCGGCCGACGCCGCCCTCGACACGCCGCTGGACGCCCCACCCGACGGCCTGCCGCCCGCCGCCCCGGACGACGCACGCCGCATCCGCGGCCGTCGGCGAGCCACCGTACTACCGGCCGCGCTGACCTACCCGGGCATGCCCAGCGCCCGGTTCTGGGAGATGGAAGACGCCGCCGTGGCGCTGGGCCGGGTCGGCGCCGGCGCCACCGATCTGGTGCGTATGCTCGCCGTGGATTTCGCGGTTGTCTACAGTCCCGACTGGTTCCTGGCCCCGGTCGAGGTCCCGGTAGGCTCGGTCAGCCGCGTCGACTGGGTCGTCGTCCGCGACACTTTCGGGGCCGCCACCCTCGTCGGCACCGGCCAGCCCAGCCCCGCCACGGTCGGCCGGCAGTTTCAGCCGTCCGCTCCCGCGGATACCGGCGACGCCGAGCCGCTGCTCGTCGTGCTCCCGGCGGCGCTCGGCGCGCTGGCCTCACCGCCGCAGGAGGACATCGCCCTGCAACGGGACGAGATGGCCAACCTCGCCTGGGCGATCGAGCGGACCGTGCTCGGGCCGACCGGCCGCGGCGTCCCGAGGCCCTGGTCGAAGCGGGACTTCGCGCTGCCGGCCGCGCCGCCGGATGGCCACGACGCCGTCTGGCGGCTGTCCACCCCCGTCGCCGCCGCGTGGACGCCCCTGGTCCCCGTCCGGCTGCCCGACCCGGCTGATCCCGCTGATCCCGCTGATCCCGGGAAGCAGCCACCCAGCGGGCCGCGGGTGCTGCGCGCGGGCCAGCTGGAGGACACCGCCACCGCGACCGTGCGCGGCACGGCCAGCCTCATCCTGGCTGACCTGTGGGACCCGGCGGGCGGTGGGCGACACGCCGACCTGCGCGAGGAAGAAGTCACCCGCGCCGGGATTCAGGTGCAGATCATCGAGCACCTCGCCCGAGGAACGGACGGGCGGCTGTTCACCTGGCGCGGACGCCAGAAGCGCCCGTGGCGCGGGGAAGTCTCCTCCGGCCTCCGCTACGACGCAACCACCGAAAACAGCGGCTGACCGACCAGACATAAAGCCGTTTTGCCGCACCTGGTGGAAATGTCCTCGTTCCCACCCGTGCGGGCGCCGCGGGCAGCGCTACCTGTTTGGCGCCGGCCGGGCCGACAAAGCGAAAGGAGTCCCAGTGGTTCTCGTGGACGCGTTGGTAAACTGGCCCAACGGAAAGGTGTACTTCTTCAGCGGAAGTGACTACTACGGGTACGATATTGCCCGCGAGCAGGTTGACCCGGGCTATCCCCGGCCGATCGCCGCCGACTGGCCGGGCCTCAACGCGGTCAGAATCGATAGTGCCATCGCCTGGCCCAACGGGAAGGCATATTTTTTCAGTGGATCCGACTACTATCGCTACGACATCGCGAACAATCGCATCGACCCCGGATTCCCACTCCCGGTCAAATCGAACTGGCCCGGGTTGATGATCTTTGGTTCCACCCAGATTCAGGCGGCGACGCTCTGGCCCAACGGCGCAGCCTACTTCTTCGCGGACAACGGCGTGTACTACAGGTGGGACGTCGCGGACGATCGGATGGAACCCAACTACCCGAAGCCAATTCAAGGAAATTGGCGGGGGCTGTGGTCGTCGTCGCTCCGCGGCGCGCTTGTCTGGCCCGACCCAGGTGGCGTCCCGCGTAAGGCCTATTTTTTCCAGCGGTCGTTCTACATGCGCTATGACATCGCAGCCGACGCGGTCGACGCCAATTACCCGCAGCCCGTCTCGGGGAACTGGCAGGGACTGTAAGGCAATAAAAAATTCGTGGACCAGCCGTGCGCTTAGTGGTTAGCACTGGAAGTCCTTCGGGGCCTGTCGGCTGCCAGGTGGACGCGTCGCGAAGCGCCCAGGCCCCGATAGCGGTGTTCTACCTGGGCTGACCACAACGAAGCGAGGCGCCGACCGGGCGGCGCGAGCCGGACAGTCCTATTGCCGGAGCCTCGAAGTGGGACGTGACGCCCGACCGCGTCACCCAACTGGCCCTCGCCCGTGCCCTGGACGTGCCAGCCGACCGCGTCGATGCCCAGCCCTGGCCGCGATGGCTACCCACCGGCGACGCCGGCCGTGGACGGCTGGCGTTCGTGAACGGGAGAGGATGAGGAGATGCCGCCGGATCCGCCGCAGCTGTTGCCGTGCCCGCCGCCGCGCCAGGCTGGGCCGGTGCCGACCGAGGACGACCTCGAACCGGGCGTGCGGGCGATTCTGGGGACCCCGGCTGCGGAGGGCGCCGGGCTGGTCGACCAGCCAGCGTGTTGCGCCGACCCGCGAGTCACCGCCCAGCTGACCGATGACCGGCCGGTGGAACAGGCGCTGCCATGGCGAATCGACAACGCCGAGAAAGGGCACGTCATTGTCGTGCCGGGCGGGCCATCGGGTCTGATCGGCGGGCTGTTGTCGCAGGTGCACCCGCCGCAGTCGTTCAGCCATGTGGCGATCATGACGAGGGACCGGGTCGAGCTACGGCATGTGACGTTCAGCGAGGAACGGCTGCGCCGGTTCCCGCACCGCGCCGGTAGCGAGGGCGATCCCGGGCTCGGCATCCCGCTGCCGTTCGTCCCGGAACTCAACGACGCACCGACCGACGGCTTTCAAGAGCTGCCGTTGCGTCACGGCTGGCCGGGGACGATCACTCAGACCGTCGAGCGGGTCTACGCGGCCTCGCACGAGCGCCCCACGGTCACGGATACCGACGGCAAGACCGCCCCCGACCCGGCGTGGGCGGAGTATGACCCGCACAGCGGCCGGGCCTACTTCATCGACGCGATCACGCTCACCCCGGCCTGGCTGCCGGTGGACCAGCCCGACGGCAGCCGCCGGATGGACATCGTCTGGCCGCTGGTGGTGAAACCGTGCCAGCAGTGGGAGACCGACCGGGTCCGTGACGCGCTCGAGCGGGTCGCGGACGCGGCGAAGGCGCTGCGCGGGCACTACCGCTTCTACGCCTACACCCGCGCCGAGATCGGGCTCGACGACACCTACAACGGCGTCGTCACACTGGAAACGACCATCCCGGACACCGCCAGCCCATGCATCGGACGGCGGCCTGCGGTGCCGACACCGTCGACCCGGGCGATGGTCTGCTCGAGTTTCGTCTGGCTGGCGGTCCAGGCCGCGAACATCCGCGCGACCGCCAGCACCCCGCCAGCGCCGCGGATCATTCTCGACGGCCGGCCGGACCGGAAGCACCGCGACGATGACCGCGCGGGCTGCCCCTCCTACTTCGTCCGTCACCCGTTGACAGATGAGATCAACCCGTCGACACGGGACGGCCTGTACTTCTACCGCCCGCAGGAGCGGCTGGACGCGGCGAAGTGGCTGTACGACCGGCTCCGCACCGACGTCCTGGACGAGATCGCCGACGCCACCGATCTGAACGCCCAGCTCGACCAGCTCATCGGCACCGACGGGCCGGCGCACAGCATCTGGAGCCTGCTCAAGCTGCTCAGCGTCTTCACCGTGCCGCAGGCCGCCCTCCTGCTCGGCATCAGTTCCGAGCTGCTGAGGCGGCTCGTTGTGATCCTCACAGACATGCCGAGCGACGTCGCCAACCAGATGTGCAACGCGCTGGCGAACGACGACTGCCAGTGGACGGCGAAGGACAGCGACCAGTGGACGTCGCCGGGCGAGGGCTACACCGTCAGCCCGGACGACATCGTCGCCTTCTGGGCGCCGCCGACCTACGAGGACGACCAAGTCGTCCACGGCCTGTACGGCTCCAACGACCGTATCCGGCTCAAGCCGCCGGAGTGGACGGACGCGGCACCGCCCCCGAGCGTGTGGACGCTGTCCCTCGGCAGCTGCGCCGTCTACGGCACAGTGACCTTCCAGGGTCAGGGGGTGGCCCACGCCAGGGTCAGGATCGGCAGCCGGAAGCTGCGCACCGGGCAGGGCGGAACGTACTCACGGGAGGGGCTGCCCGAGGGTCTCTACTGGGCCGAGGCGACCTATCGCCATCCGGTCAGCGGCCTGTGGCTGACCGCGCCCGGCCGGCCGGTACGGCTGCCCCTCGGCGGCGCCGTGCAGCTGGACTTCGAGCTGCACGAGCCGCCGGACTCCCGCCGCGAAGTGATCATCGGTGCGCACATGGACCTCGTCAACCGGTACGCCATCGGCACGGACTGGTGGGACCATCCGGACGTGCAGCCCGAGGTCGTCTACCTCGGCCTCGACTACTTCCCGCCGGACAACCCCGCCTTCGCCCAGCAGCGCGAACACAGCCTGCGGCGGACCGTCAACGCGCCGCCGCAGCGGGTCGATGACTGGGGCAACGCCGAGTACAGCTGCGACCTGGAGATCCAACCCGACCGGTCCATCCGGGTGACCTACCGGGCCCGCCTCAAGGCGGACGACGACGACCCCTGGCAGCAGACGGACACCTTCGACGTCCCACCGAAAGCGAACGAAGCCGACCCCGGCTACCTGCACATCGTCGACCTCGTCCGCTCCCCGGATGCCTGGCCGGTGCGCGCCCACATCGAGCTGACGATCCACAACAACCGGGCATGACGCGGGTGGTGTCCGACCGCCGCGTGTCCTCGCTCGCGCGGGCTGTCGGCTTCTTGACCTGCCTCAGAGCCGTATTCGTCGTTGACTGGTGCGCAGCGCGCTGAAACGATCACTGTGTGAGCGTCGAGGGGACGGCGGGCACCGTCGTCGGCCGGCCTTCACACACGCGTGCGGGCAGTCACCACGCCGACGGGACGTGGGTGTATGTCCTGGCGGCGTGCGGGGTCGTGCTCGGGGTGGCCGTGCTGATGTTCAAGCTGCGGGACGGCACCCACCCGCTGGCCACCACGGTGGTGGGCTGTGTCGGCGGGATGGAGTTCGTCGGCGCGGGGGTGCTGGCGCATTACCGCCGGCCCGCCAACCGGGTGGGAAGCCTGATGGTCGCAGTCGGGATCGGGCTGTTCGCCGAGGACGTGCAGCTGTCACGCACCGGCTGGGTGTATTCCGCCGGTTTCCTGCTCACCATGGCGTCGAGCGGCTTCGCCGCCCACCTCGTGCTGGCGTTCCCGACGGGCGCCCTGGCGTCCCGGGGCGAACGTGCGCTCGCCGGTGCCGCCTACGCCGTCGTGTTCGGGCTGCCGCTGGTCCGGACGTTGTTCTACGCTCCACCAACCCGGTACGGCGTCCGATCGAACCTGCTGATGGTGACGGACAACCGGGCGTGGTCCGACGCGCTGCAACAAGCGGAGGAGATCACCGGCGCGGCCGTGGCCCTGGCGGTGACGGCCATGCTGGTACGCCGGTGGATGACGGCCGGACCCCCGCTGCGCCGGGTCCTTGCGCCGGTGTTCGTGACCGGCCTGGTAGGCGGCGGTGTGACGGTCCTTGACGGAGCCCTTGATCTGCCGCACCCGGTGCGGCAGGTGTTCCTGTGGGTGTACATGGCAGCGTTCTGCCTGCTGCCGCTGGGTTTCCTGGCGGGCGTGCTGCGCGTGCGCCTCGGCCGGAGCGCGGTCGGGGACCTGCTGGCCGGGCTGACCGAACCGCGGCCGGCCGCCGAGCTGCGCGGGGCGTTGGCGCGGGCGCTGGGCGACCCCTCCCTGCAGGTCGCCTACTGGCGTGCGGACACCAGCGAGTTCGTCGACGCGGACGGCGCGGTGGTGACGCTTCCCGGCCCCGGCCAAGCGCGCGACGTCAGGCTCGTGGAACGCGACGGGCGGCGGGTCGCCGCCCTGGTCCACGACCCGGCGCTACGGGAAGACCCGCACATCCTGGCGGCGGTGACGGCCGCGGCCGGGCTGGCCTTGGACAACCAGCGGCTCGCGGCCGAGGTGCGTGCCCAACTCGCCGAGGTACGGGCCTCCCGGCTGCGCATCGTCGCCGCCGCCGACACCGAACGGCGCCGGCTCGAACGGGACCTGCACGACGGCGCGCAGCAACGGCTGGTCACGGCCACCCTGACGTTACGGCTGCTCCAGCAACACCTCGACGGGAAGATCGACGACGCCGCAGCCGGACTGCTGGCCAGCGGCACCGCCGGGCTCGACGCCGCCATGGCCGAGCTGCGCGAACTGGCCCGCGGCATCCACCCGGCCATCCTCACCGACGCCGGACTGTTACCCGCCGTCGCGGAACTCGCGGCACGGGCCCCGGCGCCGGTCGACGTCGACGCCGCGCCCACCGACCTGCCCCGACTGGACGCGGCGATCGAGGCGACCGGCTACTTCGTCGTCGCCGAGGCATTGACCAACGCCTTCAAACACGCGGGCGCCGGACGGATCCGCGTGACGATGGAACACCGGGATGACCAGCTACGGGTCGGCATCGTCGACGACGGGCTCGGCGGAGCCAACCTCGACGACGGAACCGGCCTGCGTGGCCTACGGGACCGGGTGACCGCGCTGAACGGCCAGCTAACGGTACATAGTGCTCTCGGTGAGGGCACGTCGATCACCGCCGTCATTCCCGCGCCCGGCCGGCGATGACCGGCCCGATGACCGACCCGCCGGCAAGCCCGATGACCGGCCCGCCGGCTGTACGACCCGCCGGCGCGCCGTCCCGGCCGCCCGGCGCGATCCGGGTGGTGCTGGCCGACGACGCCGTGCTCATCCGGGAGGCGATCGCCGGACTGTTGCGGCGCAACGATTTCGAGGTCGTGGCACAGGTCGGCGATCCGACCAGCCTGGTAGACGCGGTCGCCACGGCCCGCCCCGACCTCGCCGTAGTCGACATCCGCATGCCGCCGGACCACCGCACCGAAGGCCTGGACGCCGCGGTCGCGCTGCGCCGGGACCATCCACAGGTCGGTGTCCTGCTGCTCTCCCAGTATCTGGAGTCCCACCACCTGCCGGCCCTGTTCGGCGGTAGCGCCCGCGGCGTGGGCTACCTGCTCAAAGAACGGGTGACCGGCCCGGCCGGTTTCGTGGAGGCGCTGCGGCGGGTCGCCGCCGGGGGCTGCGCGCTCGACCCGGACGTCGTGGCGCTGATGCTGCGCAACCGGCGGCGAACCGACCCGCTCGCCACCCTGAGCGAACGCGAACACGAAGTCCTGGCATTGATGGCCGAAGGCCGCTCCAACCGGGCCATCAGCGAGCGGATGTTCATCACCCACAAGACCGTCGAGGCACACGTCCGTAGCATCTTCACCCGCCTGGACCTGCCGCCCGAACCCGACAATCACCGTCGGGTCCTGGCCGTCCTGACCTATCTGCGAGCCCAGTGGTGAGCGGCCGCCGGCAACGCGACGGGCGGCCGACCGTCGCGGTTGTCAGCATGCGGCGACGACGCTGGTGAAGGACTCCGCCGACAGCCGCGACTTTGTCAGGAAGCCACCCGCTCCGCAGGTGTCGACCTGCGGGCCGTAGTCCCCCCGCCCGCGCACCGAGCACAACACGATCTTGACTGTCGGGTCGAGCCGGACAAGCTCACGGCTGACCGTGAACCCATCGATGTCAGGCAGCCCCACGTCGAGCAACACGACCTGTGGGCGCAGCCGCGCCGCCGCCGCCAACGCCTCACCGCCGGTGGCGGCCTCCCCGACGACCTGGAAGCCGCCGCGGGTGACAAGCACCCGCGCGACCGCACGGAAATCCGCATGATCATCAACGATCAGCACGGTGGGCGGCACCAACTGACGATCGCATCCCGCCGCCGCTCGCGCATTGGTGCCAGCCCCGAAAGAGCGATCGCGATCGTGACGCGGCGGTACCACGCGTACCGGATGCGGAGCCGGTAACGATCAAGAACGATCTCGTCCTCAGTGGTCGCGGACGGCCGGCCGCAGTAGCCAGGCGCCCCCGGCCCGCCGGGCCGCTGGCGCTCATCCATCGGCATGGCCCGCACGCCCGGCAGGCACCCCCGGGCCGCCGGGCCGCTGTACCGACGTTGAACACCTGCCGAGGATTTCCCCTTTTTGCGTGCAAGCAGCCTCGCCGAGGACACGTTCTGCGATCTGGCCGCCGGTACAGCACGCTCCCTATGAACCCGCCCAACAGCGGGGATGGAAACGGCGAGAGCACGACATCTGGAGGCCAGCATGAGCAATTGCGAGGTTTGCGGCAATGACTACGAGATGAGCTTCGAGGTACACGTCCAGGGCGCGGTGCACACGTTCGACAGCTTCGAATGCGCGATCCACGCGATGGCGCCGATCTGCGATCACTGCGGGGTAAAAATCTCCGGGCATGGCGCCCAGACAGACGGACAGTTCTACTGCTGTGCGCACTGCGCCCGCGCGGCGGGCCGAACCGAGATCCGTGACCACGCTTAATACAAGACTTAATACAAGACTTAATACAAGCGGCCGGTGGCCGGCCCGCGCATGGCGCGCCTTGCGCGCTTATGGCGACCGGCCTGCCGGCCGGATCATCCGCCGGTCGGAACGTCAACCAACCGACCGTCATCGATCAGCTGGATAAACATCATCCAGCGCCCGCTGCCAGCCATCAGCGGAATCAGCATAACTTTGCCGGTGTTTATGCCAATCCGTTTGGAAAGAATTCCATCGATGAAGTTGCGCCGGCTATCACTGATAGTCGGCGACGACCGGCAGAAATCCGTATCTCCGGGCGGCATCCGAACGTCCAGCGAAACCTTCGGATGCCGCCCGGAGGCTACTTCGGCCGGCTGTAACGCACGGCATCAGCACTTTCTGTCGGACCGCTCACTATCGTGATGCCCCCGGGCACATCCGAGGCCCGTCCAACGTAACTCGCCTTCGTCGGCGAGACGCCGAGCTGCGAATAGTCCAACGGTGGGACAAGGCCACCAGTCTCGACTCGGGTCATGCTGCTCTTCGCGGCGAGCAGGCCCTCCCGGGTCAGGTCGCCGTTGCTACAAGCCTTCTCCAGAAGCTGATCCATCACCATGGCCTCGGACCAGCCGTCCACCGCGCCGATGGTGGGCGACTGCTGATCGTGGGTGGCGACGAAAGCCTCCCGCAGCTCCCTCGCGTTCGACTCCGAAAAACCGACGGACGGCATCGCCAGATAGAGGTTCTTCCGCAACGCGGAGCCGGCAGGCCCCGTCAGCAGACTGGGGACAAAACCCACATTGCTGGCGAGAATCGGGACGTCCAGTCCCAGGAGGCTCGCGGCACTCGCTACCGACGCGGTCTGTGCCGGTGTGCCGGTGAACAGGATCGCGCTGACCTTCCTGGCCGCGAGCGCGGTCACCGCCGCGGTCATGTCGGCCCTGTTCGGATCGATCTTCTCCTCGACCAGGCTGAGCTGATGCTGTCTGGCCATATAGGCCGAACCCAGCAGCGCGCTCCTGCCCAGCTCGTTGTCGTGATAAATGTGACCGATCGTGCCGCCAGCTTTGATCTTCTGCTGCCCGAGCAGATAGTCGATCCCATTAATTATTTGTATGTCATAAGTTGCGCCGATAAGCGAATAATACCTGTTGTCCGTGAGAGCCGGCGCCCATGTCTCCGCCATTGTTATAATCTTGTCGGACTCGATCAGAGGCCCGATCTTTACCGCCATAGGCGAACCAAGCAGCTGCTCAATCGCAAGAACCTTTCCTTTCAGCTGGCCATAGAGCTCCACCGCACGGCCGGTATCGTATCCATGGTCTCGGATGTCGAGCACGACGCTGTATCGGTCGCACACACCGCCGGTGGAGTTCCGCCGGTCCCAGTAAAGTCGCTGCGCATCGGTCAGATCCTTCGCAAGCCCTTTGAATACTCCCGACAGGTCAGTGAGCACACCGAGCGTGATCACATCATCCGAAACGCCGACACCGGTCCTGATCTTACCGCCGGCCTCATGTGTCGCGTCCGTAGTCTCACTATTCGCCACCGCCCCTGTGCCGCAAGCAGCCCCGGCGAGAGCGAGCATCCCGGCAACCAGCAGGGACATCGCGTTCCGACGCCCTAGTAAGATCATATTTTTCCCACCAAAAGCCGTGACCTGACAGGCTGCGGGAGCGCACCGGAAAGCCGCCACGACCCGCGTGCGCACACGACCAGTCGCGCATCGATTCGAGTCGCCGACGCCGTATTGTCCGGTTTTGATACCAAAGACGAAAGATATACGTTCAACAAAAAAACCAGACTCCTGAAAACTGTGAATATAATCGCATGGCGGAATGAGCGTTATTGCTACCACAGGCCCGTCGCGGATCTCAAGCTCGTCCGCCAAAAACAAAATGATCACAACCGTGCTAGCGCCAGAAAACTCGGTCAGGGGGCGGCTCATCCGAGCCGGGCCCGACAAGCCGGCGCAGGAATGCGGCACTGCCCTTGGGAACCGGCCGATGACAACAAGCAGGATCCCGCGGCGAAGCGTGACCGGGTGGTGTCGCGGGAAGCCACAAAGCGATGGCCGGTGCCCGCGGGATCGCGAAGCGCGCGGTACCATTCTCAGCTGCTCGACCGCTCAAACCCCATGTGCTCAAAACCGCATGCACTCAGCAGCCGCCAATAGTCATCAGTCAATGCCCGTCCGCGTCAACCGCGATCGGCGCGCGCCAAAGAGCTTGTTTTGAGTCTTGGGTTCGGCCGGCGAGCCGCGTCTAGGTGCTTCCTGACAAGGCGGAAGCCGGAAGGCCGAAGGCCGAACCGGCAGCGGATGCGCCCCATCGGTTCGGCCGGCAGCGAAGCCAGCGACCGGCTGGGCGTGGATCGCCTGGACAGAAGATTCAAAACAGGCTCAACGCATGTACGTTTCGTGCTGACATGCCGCGGCCTTCGGCATAAAAATCTCCCCCGCGGCCCCGTGTAACGCCAACAACGCGGTTGTGCGGCCCCAGCGCCGCGTCTGGAGCACGGGCACCCGGAGCGGCGGGCACCCGGGACGCGGCGACGGATGGGCTGCGGCGTGCATCTCGCCGCAGCCCATCCGTCGCCGCGCGATGCACGCACCCCAGCCCCGCTCTTTGATCCACACCCCTATTGCCGGAGCCTCGTAAGAGCGTGTGTGAGATCGGGCTTTCGATCAGTGAGCCGCGTCCAGGCGCTCCCTGGCAAGGCGGAAGGCCGAAGCGATACCGGATGAGTTGTATCGGTGTGGCCGACAACGCAGCCAGGGGGCGCCTGGGCGCGGCGAGCCGGAATGACGATCTCACACACGCTCTAAGGAGTCCTGATCTCCAAAACGAGAACACGCCCCGCGGGCCCGCGATGGTGTAGATCTTCGACTGGCAGACCGCCTCGCCTTCCAGCCGAAGATCCTAAAGACGCCCGGACGTACCGAAGCGTCCCACCGTCAGCGGCCTTGACACATCAGAGAAACAACTGCCGCCCACGCTTGGGACAACCGCCGTACCGACATCCCCCTTGGATCTAGCCTGATCGCACCTCAAGCAACGGAGGCTCCCAAGCAACTGGCAACCCTCCGTAACTGGAACTTATGGACCATGGCGACAAAAAAGGAGGACCCGATGCATCCGATCGCACCGGCGTGGAGCTATACCTCGCTTCCCACGGATGGGATTCCTTTGAGGAGCGCGCGGACCTCCGCCTCCCGGTAGCGGCGGTGACCGCCAAGGGTGCGTATCGAAGTGAGCTTGCCCGCTTTGGCCCACCGGGTCACGGTCTTCGGGTCAACTCGAAACATGGTTGCCACTTCGGCGGGCGTCAGCAGCGGCTCAGCGTCCGGTGTTCTCGTCGTCATTGTGTTGGCCTCCCGTCACAGAGCGTTGCTCCGTCCCATACAGATCGTGCATCCTTCGGGGGCATTTCGGACATGGCACGTCAGGACCATCTGCTGACTAGTCACACGACGTCCGAAGCGAGCAGCCACGCTCAGTTATCGATTGCAAGCCGTCAGCTTGCAGACTCCCTTGCTTGAACCGGTCTCCACCGGTTCAAGACTCGCTCATAGGCCGCAACCGCCACATCTGTTCGCCCTCGGCGTAACGCGTCGAGGGCCTCGTCGAGGTCTTCGACCGACGTGTCGTTACGCAGGGCGTCGTCGTCGAGCAGATCCACGAGCCCGCCGTAGTCGAGCTCGATCCAGCTGTGCGGATGAAAGTCCGCCAGCCACCCTCTGATCTCAGCCAGGCCATCGACGCCCGGCGAGTCCGGAGCGACCCTGCGCAGCACCTCCAACGCCTCCAGCGCCAGTCCGACCCGCCGCCGGGCAAGGCTCATCGACGTCCGGTACGACAGCGACCGGTTGGCGCTGTCACCGGTGACCAACATGCGCTCCGCCGGAGCGAACAGGACGAACCATGGTGGTGGCACCATCCAGGTGCACGTCTGGACGTAGACCTTGAGATCCGGGCGGCGGGTACGCCAACGATCAAGCTCGATCTCGGCGGGGTCCGCGAGCCGCCGCGGGATGAAGGCCTCCGCCACCCGATCCGGCAAGCCACCGCGGAACTCCATCGCCGCCTGCCACACCCGCAGCTGGGTGTACCAGGGACAGACGAACATCAGGCCGTCGGCCATCTGGATGAAGGCGGACTCGTCCGCGACGTCCAACGACGGCCGGATGGTAGCGACCAGGGCGATAACCCGCTCCTGGCGAGCACCGGCACGGCGGCTGGGGAGCCGGCCCTTGGCCGCGTAGCGCTCCCAACGGAGTCGCTCAGCCGGCGGAAATGCCGCCAGCGGTTCGTACACCCGCAGATAAGCCGCTGGACTGACCACGGGAGCCACAGACAGATCCTGGCACGCCACGGCCTCAGCGGGGGGCCGCAGGGCGCCGCGGAGCCCGCCGCCGGCCCGCGGCCGACCGCCCGTCGACCTTTTTGTTCTCGTGTCCGGGCATGGCTGGATAAGTTGCGGACACGAGCCACGGCCCCGTACGTGCGCTTGCCAGCCAACCTTCTCCGGCGAAGGGAGCCCCACCGGTGCGGTCCGTCTTCACCGCCGGCTCACAGCATGAACAGGTGACGTTCTGCGTGGATCCCGCCAGCGGGCTGCGTGCGATCATCGCAATCTATTCCACGGCCCTCGGCCCGGCTCTCGGCGGGACCAGGTTCCATCCCTACGCCGACGAGGACGCGGCCCTGCTTGACGTCCTCGCCCTGTCCAGGGCCATGGCCTACAAGGCCGCCTGCGCCGGCCTCGACCTCGGCGGCGGCAAAGCAGTGATCATCGGCGACCCGCACCGAGACAAGTCGGAGCGGCTGCTGCGCGCGTACGGGCGCTTCGTCAGCTCGCTCGGGGGCCGCTATATCACCGCTTGTGACGTCGGCACCTATGTCGAGGACATGGATGTCATCGCCCGTGAGTCCCGCTGGGTCACCGGCCGGTCGCCGCTGCATGGCGGCTCCGGCGACTCCGGCATCCTGACCGCCTACGGCGTGTTCGAGGGGATGCGTGCGTGCGCCGAGCACGTGTGGGGCACGCCGTCGCTCGCCGGCCGCCGGGTCGCCGTCGCCGGGCTCGGGAAGGTCGGCCGGCGCCTGGTACGCCGGCTGCTCTCCGACGGCGCCACGGTGGTCGCCGCGGACGTCAGCCAGGCCGCCCTGGATCGCGTCCGCGCGGAGCATCCCGAGGTCGAGCTCCGGGCCGATCCCGATGCGCTGGTCAGCGCCGACGTCGACGTGTACTCGCCCTGCGCGCTGGGCGGGGCGCTCACCGCGGAGGTGGTGGGCGCCCTGCGTGCGCGCGTCGTGTGTGGCGGAGCTAACAACCAGCTCGCCGACGCCGGAGTGGATCAGCTACTGGCCGCCGCGGGTGTGCTCTACGCGCCCGACTTCGTGGTCAACGCGGGCGGCCTCATCCAGGCCGCGGACGAGTTCGAGGGTTACTCGCACGAACGGGCACAGGCCAGGGTCAGCCGTATCTTCGCCTCGACGCTGGACGTTCTCGCCCACGCCGAGCAGACCGCGGTCACCTCCACCGTCGCCGCCACCCAGCTCGCCGAACGCCGGATGGCCGAGATCGGACAACTACGCACGATCCTCGTACCATGACTCCAGGCAAGCAATTTCAGATTTCGACCTGTGGCACACATCACATGCCGCTCATCGCGATCGCCTCGCGGCCTGAGAACTGTCGGGTTGGCGTGCCCAGGAGCCCGCGATCCCTGTAGTCTCGGGAGGCACGAGATAATGAGAGCACCGGGGCGGGTCCCCGTCGTCATGTTCGAGGGGGTCGAGCCATGGGGCGCGGCCGAGCAAAGGCCAAGCAGACGAAAGTCGCCCGCGAACTCAAGTACAACTCGCCCAACATGGATCTGGATCGCCTGAAAGCCGATCTAGGTGCCGGTAGCGCGCGAGAAGACATCGCGGACGATCCGTACTCGGATGATTCCTACGAGTACGACTACGCCGACGAGGACGAGGACACCGGTCGGCGGTAAGTAACACCAGCATGGTTGCGGGTCTCCGGATTCCGGGCTCCCATGTGACCAAGGGCGACGCGATGGTGATCATTATCGCGTCGCCGGCGGCCACAAGGAGCCCATGCGGTCGTGGCCTACCAGGTCGAAAAACGGCCGCGTGGCCCTTGCGTGCCCGCGTTCACGGGATCCGGCGCCGCATCCATGCATGCTCTTTGGCGCATGCCATCAGACCATGGTGTCCGGGCGCGGCCGGCCTCGGCGGACAGCCGCCAGAAGCCGGTGACCCGTGCGCCGCATTCGGCGATGGCTCCGGTGTGGCCTGTGCCCTGATGAACGGTACTTCCGTCAACCATTCCGGTCCGTACGGACTCGACCGGCACACGTGGCAAACTGACGGAGTCGGATCCCCGCCGACGGATGAAGATCATCCAGCAAACCGAAGGACGCACGATCATGGTTCTTTTCAGGCGTCCAGAAGCTTTGCGGAACTCCGGCTGGCGGGCCGCACCGACCGTTCCGACCAAGTGGATCTTGGACTGAATGTATGAGCCTACAAGAAGGCTGCTTGTGGGCATCAGCGCGTTGCCCACAAGGTCGAGACGGGGGCCGGCTACATGTCCACCAAGCCGCCAACCGGGCAGCGGCCGACGGCCTCCCCTTCTGATGCTACCCAAGGTAGCGTCGCGCTCGTCCCTTCTCGCACACTCACGACGCTACGCGGCGCGTTCTCGCTCACATCCCTGCTGGTCGCGGCAGGTGGGGGAATCCTGGCCGCATGGGACGACAGGCCCCGCTGGGACGCGTTCACCCTGATACCGGGCGCGTGGGTTGTCGTGCTCGCCGTCACAGGGATGCTGGCACCGCGTTTCGTCGTCCGGCGCGGACCTCGCCAAACGTTGTTACACAGCGCCATCGTGACCGCGGGCACCATCCTCGCCATCCTGACGGCGGCCGTGTCCATGGGCAGCCGCAGCCCGCTGGTGACGTTCCCTGCCCCACAGGCCTTCGCGGCGGCGGCTGTCGCCACGGCGCTCTACACGGTCTCGATGTTGATCCAGACCGCCGCCACCGCCCGTTGGTCGGCTCGAGCACCCACCGAGTACCTCCGCTGCGTCCCGTGGCTCGGCGCGGCAGGCATGACCGCCACTTTCGGCCTACTGGTGGTCACGACCACGTATTGGAAAGCGATCACGTTGTTCGCGGTCCCGCTCGCGGCGGCCGGTCTCACCATCGCCTATCAGTTCAGACTGCGGTCACTGGCGGAGAGCAATCGCTGGAAAGAGATCAATTTCGTGTCCCGGGAACTCGCGGACGGGGACGAATCGGCCATCGTCGGAATCGCCCGGCACCGGGCCGCGACGCTGTTCCAGGCAGACGACACCGCGCTGCTGCTCTGGCCCACCCCATCGGCGCACCTGGACGCCCCCAGCGAGGTGGCCGACCTGCCTCCGGCTCCGGAAAGCGCACCGGTCGCGAGCCATGCGCCAGCGCCGCTCCGGCGCCGCCCTCGAGCGGTACGCCAGGTCCAGGAGATTGCCGCCCCGCTGATGGCGGGCAAGCTGTGGATCGGTGTTCTCACGTTGTCCTTCCGCCAACCGGTGGCCTGGCACGAACGCGAAGATCAAATACTTGTCGCGTTCACCCACACCGTCTCCCACGCTCTCGCCCACACCCGGCTCAATGCCCACGCGCGCCGACAGGCACAGGAACAGGCGCACGACGCCAACCACGACTGGCTGACCGGACTCGGCAACCGGCGCCTGTTGATGGCAAGAACCACCGCTGAACTCGAACGACAATCCGTGACCGGCGGCTGCGTCGGCCTTATCATGATCGACCTCGATCGCTTCAAGATCATAAATGACACCCTCGGGCACAGCGCCGGCGACCGCGTCCTGCAAGCCATCGCCGAACGGCTGCGCCGGAGCAGCCGGGACAGCGATGTGGTCGCACGGCTCGGTGGGGACGAGTTCGCGGTTCTCATCACCCGCGTCGAAAGTCCGGCACAGGTCGAGACGGTCGCGGCGGAACTCGCCGATGTGCTGTGCCGCGACGTCGTCTTGGACGGCATACCGCTGGCCGTGGAGGCGTCGCTCGGCGTCGCCTGCTGCCCGGACGACGGCACGACCAGCGAAGAACTGTTACAACACGCCGACATAGCCATGTACCAGGCGAAATGCTCCCACCCTCGATGGCGGAGATTCACAGCCGACAGCCACGATGCCTCACTCGAACGCCTCGCGCTCGTGGCGGAGCTGAAATCCGCGATCAGCGAAAACGAGCTCGTGCTCAACTACCAGCCCCAGGTCAAGCTGCAAACCGGTCAGATCAGTGGTGTCGAGGCACTCGTCCGTTGGGACCACCCCTCTCGGGGGATGCTCTCCCCCGAGAGGTTCGTTCCCGCGGTCGAACAGTCCGGGCTGGTCCAGGACTTCACCAGGGTGATCCTGGAGCAGGCTCTGATCGCCTGCGCCGGCTGGCGCGCCAGCGGCTTTGACATCACGGTGTCGGTCAACCTCTCCGCCCGCAATCTCCTGAACACCGACCTTCCCGGCGAAGTGGCAAAACTGCTGGTGAAGTACAGTGTGCCGGCCTCTTCGCTCACACTGGAAATCACCGAAACCGCGATGATGGCGGACAAGACGACAGCCCATCGGCTTCTTGGCGGCCTCCGGGAGATCGGCGTCCGGATCGCTGTTGACGACTTCGGTACCGGCTTCTCCTCCCTGACCCTGTTGCAGGAACGGGTGCTCGACGAGGTCAAGATCGATCAGACCTTCGTCCGAAAACTACTGGTCGAGCAAGGCGACGCGGCGATCGTCGAGGCCACCATCCACCTGGCGCACACCCACAACCTGCGGGTGGTCGCGGAAGGGGTGGAGACCGCCGAGCTGATGGAAGCGCTGACGGCATTGCACTGCGACTTCGCCCAGGGGCTGCACATCGGCGCGGCTATGCCGCTGGCCGAGCTGACCAACCGGCTGCGGGAGGCCGCTTCCACCCCGCGGCTGGCCGTGGGCACGAACGCTCGGATCCTGCCGCTGCACCGCCGGCGCCCGCCCGGTCCCAGCTAGTGGTCGCCGCCCACATCGACCACCATCCATCAGGCATGCCCTGGGGTCAGCGAGGATGCTCTCCGAACAGCTTCGCCTGACCGCCAGGGCCGCCGCCGGTGCCGGTGCCGGTGCCCTCGGTCAGATCGTTCACAGCGCCGTCGGCATCGCCACGAACGACCTCGCCGATGATCCATGCCGGTATCCCGCGCGCGGCGAGCAGATCGAGAGCGGCCGAGGCGTCACTATCGGCCAGGACCGCGACCATCCCCACACCGAGGTTGAACGTCCGTTCCATCTCGGCCGCCGCAATACCGCCACGCTCGGCGACCAGAACGAACAGGGGCGGCGGTGCCCAGGTGGAACGATCCAGGCGGGCGGTCATCTCGGCGGGAATCACCCGGGCCAGATTGGCCGCGAGCCCACCACCGGTGACGTGCGCGAAGGCGTGGACGTCCAGCGCCGCGGCCAGCGCCAGGCAGTCACGGGCGTAGATCCGCGTAGGGGTGAGCAGAGCCTCGCCAAGAGTAACACCCAGGCTGTCCTCATAGCGCTCCAGAACGGCCCGGCCCTCGGCCGACACCCCGCCCGCGCCATCGGGATCGACCGGGCCGAGCAGCACATGACGGACCAGGGAGTAGCCATTGGAATGCAGACCCGACGAGGCCATCGCCACCACCGCGTCCCCGGAGCGCACCCGCTGCGGGCCGAGCAGCGCATCCGCCTCCACCACGCCGACACCGGTGGCAGCGAGATCGTAATCGTCCGCGCCCATCAGGCCGGGATGCTCAGCGGTCTCCCCGCCGACGAGTGCGGCGCCAGCCTGCTGGCAGCCGAGCGCGATCCCGGCGACGATCGCGGCGATCCGCTCCGGGACGACGGCACCGCAGGCGATGTAGTCGAGCAGGAACAGCGGTTCAGCGCCACAGACCACCAGGTCGTCCACGACCATCGCGACCAGGTCGACACCGACGGTGTCATGCCGGCCGACGGCCCGCGCAACAGCAATCTTCGTACCGACGCCGTCGGTCGACGAAGCGAGCAGGGGACGCCGGTAACGGGTGACGTCGAGCGCGAACAGCCCGGCGAAGCCCCCGAGCGATCCGACCACCTCCGGGCGGGTGGCCCGTGCGACGTGCCCGCGCATGAGGGCGACCGCCCGGTCCCCGGCGTCGATGTCCACGCCCGCGTCCAGATAGGACACGTTCGTCGCAGGCCGGCCAGGTGGCACGTCCGGGGCACTCGGGCCGGCCCGACCGACCGAGCTGCCCGAACCGGGCGGCGGCGCGCTCACCGTTGCCGCGTCGCCGGGCCGGCGCTGTCGACGGGCGTCCCCGCCCGCAGGGCGTCCATCAGCACGCCGCTGTCCAGCGGAGGATCGCATGCATGGTCCGCGCGGGAGCCGGCGGGCGGCCCGGCGACCGACGGTACGTCGTCGGCCCCCTCCAGCAGATACTTGCCGAGATGGTCGGCGTGCGGCAGCGCAACCGGGTAGACCCCGTCGAAACAGGCGCGGCACAGCCGCTGTGCCGGCTGGCGGGACGCCGCGACCAGACCGTCAAGGGACACATAGGCCAGGGAATCAGCCCCCAGCGACTCCCGGATCTCATCGATGCCGGCGCTGTTCGCGATCAGCTCGGAACGGGTGGCGAAATCGATGCCGTAGAAACACGGCCAGCGTACCGGCGGCGAGGAGATCCGCACATGTACCTCGATGGCGCCGGCCTCGCGCAGCATCCGCACGAGGGCTCGCTGGGTGTTACCACGCACGATCGAGTCGTCGACGACGACAAGCCGACGGCCGTCGATGACGTCACGCAGCGGATTGAGTTTCAGCCGGATCCCGCGCTGACGGATCGTCTGCGACGGCTGGATGAACGTCCGTCCCACGTAGGAGTTCTTCACCAGCCCATCGCCGTACGGAATGTGGCTGGCCTCGGCAAAGCCGACCGCCGCGGGCACGCCCGACTGCGGCACCCCGATCACGAGATCGGCCTCGGCCGGCGCCTCGCGAGCGAGTGTCCGGCCGACCTCGACCCGGGTCGCGTGCACCGAACGGCCCGCGATCGTGGTGTCCGGACGCGCGAGGTAGACGTACTCGAACAGGCAGCCGTGCGGTGTCGCCGGTGCATACCTGCGGGAGCGCGGCCCGCTCGCGTCGATAACGATCAACTCACCCGGCTCGACCTCACGGACGAAACCGGCACCGACGATGTCGAGGGCGGCCGTCTCGCTCGCCACGACCCAGCCGGTGTCCGCTCCGTCCCCGCCGAACCGGCCCAGGACCAGCGGATGCACACCATGGGTGTCCCGGGCCGCGTACAGGGTCGACGTGTCACAGAACACCAGCGAGAACGCTCCGGCCAGCCGGGGCAGCACGTCCATGGCCGCCTCTTCCAGCGTCGGGCCGGGATGCGCGGCCAGCATCGCGGTGATCAGATCGGAGTCCGTCGTCGCCCGGATCCTGCCCTTGACCGGGTCGACAAGGTCCGCGGCCAGCTTGACGGTGTTGGTGAGGTTACCGTTGTGGCCCAGCGCCACCTCCCCCCCGGTCCGTGACGATCGGTAGGACGGCTGGGCGTTCTCCCAGGTGGACGACCCGGTCGTCGAGTAACGGGTGTGCCCCACGGCGAGATGGCCCGACAGGCTGGCCAACGTCATCTCATCGAAAACCTGGGCGACCAGGCCCAGCTCCTTGAAAACGAGGACTCTCCGGCCGTCAGCGACGGCCATACCCGCCGCTTCCTGCCCCCGATGCTGCAACGCATACAGCCCGTAATAGGTGAGGTTCGCGACGTCTTCGTCCGGCGCCCACACGCCGAACACCCCACAGGCGTCCCGCGGGCCAGGATCGTCGGCGTACTCACGAACCAGGTCCTCGCCACCAGGATGTCGAAGATCGGCGAACTGTCTGTCGCCGCGGGGGGCATCCGCTGCATCGGGGGAGATCGCAGGCCGGGCGGAGATGGACATCGAACAGTCGCCGACGTCGGGCAACACGGCTCCTCGGGACGTCGTTTGTCTGGTCCGCGGTCCACGCTAGCAGCGTCAGCCCGCCCGGCACCCGTCGATCTCCGACTCATGCGGGACGCCACGAACGGATCCGCTCCGGGTAGCCCCATCAGGCGCCTGGGGCGCGCCCACGACGGAAACGGCCGGTCAGCCGGTCAGCCGGTCAGCCGATCTGCCGTACCGAGCCGGGCAGCAGCGGGAGGAACGGCAACGGGAGGAACGGACGCAGATCCGCGCGGGAGCCGCTGGCCCGCACACGGCCGTCCGCCACCGCATCCACCCAGCTCAGGCGGCCCACGACGACGTCGACGAAGGTGACCGGATCGGTTTCGACCACGTTCGGCGGAGTGCCCCGGGTGTGTCGTGGGCCCTCGATTACCTGTATCGCCGCGAACGGCGGCACCCGTACCTCCACGCAGCGTCCTGGAGCGCGCGCGGCGAGCAACCCGATGATCGTCCGCACGGCGATGCGCAGCGCGTCCCGGGCCGGATCGACCCCCAGATCAAGACCGTGGACGACACCGTCCAGCACCAGGGTGACCAGAAAGTCCCCCAGCCGCGTCCCGCCCGCCGCGGTCATGACCGGACGCGCCAGGTCGGCACTGTCGAGCTCGGCCACGGCCGCGGCGACGCAGCCGCGCAGCCGCGGCCGCAACCGCAACAGGTCGGCAGCTGGCAACCGGTCCGTGTCTGGGGGGGAGGTGCCCGCAATCGCCGCGGCAAGCGCGTCCGCCGCCCCGAGGACATGAACGACATGGTCCGCGATGCTCCAGCCGGGCAGTCTGCCCGGCCGTGCCAGCTCCTCATCGGCCAGCGCGTCCACTCGCTGGGCGATCCGCTCCCACTGGCCGGCAACCGCCGGCACCAGTTTCGGATCATCACGACGAGCCGCGGACGCCACGTTCCCGATTATCGGCCGCCGCCGGGCCGGCTGGCGGCACCTGGTATCCCAGCCAACCGCCACCGAAGAGGAGGATGGAGCGATGGACGCGCAGCCATACGGGAACGTGATTGTGGACGCCGACAGCGGCAACACCCAAGCCGGCCCTCTTGACCACCGGCGGCGCGCGAACCAGGATGATCGCGGCACCTCCGGCCAGCCCGGCGGCCAGCCCGGCGACCCGTTCGGGACGGCGGCGATCCAACGCCGGGTGCTCGACGCCTGGGCGGCATCCCCGGCCCGGTTCCGTGAGGACGCGAACGCGGAGGAGGACGCCGCTCGTGGCGCCTACCGCGACCGGCTCGTCGTCGAGCTGCTCCAGAACGCGGTGGACGCGGCCCATACCGCGGCTGTCCCCTGCCGCGTTCTGATGACGCTGACCAGCGACAGCGACAGCGCGGCAGAACATCACAACGGGATACTGGAGATCGCCAATACCGGGACGGGGCTGTCCGCGGCCGGAGTCGAGTCACTGTCGACCCTGCGCGCCTCAGCCAAGCGCGACACAACGGCTCTCGGCCGTTTCGGGGTCGGTTTTGCCGCGGTTCTGGCCGTCAGCGACACCCCGTCGATCGTGTCCCGGCAGCCGGTGGGTTCCTGGGGGGACCGCAACCACCTGGGCGGTGGCATCGGCTGGTCGAAGCAGTCGACGATCGACGCGATCAACGCGCTCGGCGAACCGGCTCTTGACACCGAGCTGGGCCGCCGCGACGGCGCGGTCCCCGTGCTGCGCCTTCCTTTCCCCATGCTGGACGCGCCGCCGCCGCCGGATGGTTACGACACGGTCGTCCGGCTGCCCCTGCGTAACAGCGCCGCGGAAGCGCTGGCCCGCTCGTTGCTCACGGGCCTGGACCCCACGCTTCCCCTGCTGATGCCCGGGTTGTCCGAGGTCACCATCGTGATCGATGGCACGCCCGCAACCCTGACCTGTGGCTGGGCGTACCCGGCGCCAGGCGTGGAGCACGCGCTGCTGAACGGCGAGCGGTGGGTCGGCCGGGTCCGACGCGGCGTGATCCCCGCGGGCCTGCTGGCCGACCGGCCGGTGGAGGAACGTTCCCGCACCGGATACGCGGCACGGGCGATGGTTCGCGAGGGCGGCTGGCCCGATGACGTGCCCAGGCTGGTCCGCGCGCCGCAGCCGACCGATGAACCGCTGTCCCTGCCGGTGCTGGTCAGTGTGGACCTGCCCCTCGAACCGTCCCGCCGGCACACGGTCGCCGGTCCGCTGCGGGACTGGCTGGTGGACCGGCTTGCCGAGACAGTCGTCGACCTGGCTGTCGACCTTGGCAGCGCCGGCCCGGCCGCAGCTGACGACCCGGCCACAGCTGACGGCCTGGCCGCGGCCACCCCGCCAGCGTCTGACACCCCGCCAGCACGCCATGACGGCCC
>NZ_CAKJTL010000011.1:3707-20394 GCF_917627385.1 Protofrankia sp. CiT1 | reverse complement strand
GTCCGCGGGGTGTTCGCGGCACTCGCGGGTAGCGGCCATCCGCCCGCGCATTCCCCGCTGGCGGCGCTCGAGCTCGTCCCGACCGGGCTGCCCGTGGGGGAGGTCGACGGCAGGCTGCGGGATACGCTCAGCCAGCTCCTTCCGGACGCGCCGATGCTGCCAGGCGGGCGCCGTGGATCCGCCTGCGTCGTGTGCGACCTCGGCCCGGCGACCGACGCGGTCACCGCGCTGCTTGCCTGCGGGCCGGTCACCGGCCCTGGCGACACGCTCCCCGACGCACCCCCCGACGCGCCCGGTGGGGGCGGCAGCGTGGACGGTCTGCTACCAGCAGACTACGCGGCCCGCCGCTGGCGGTCGCCGCTGGCGCTGCTGGGAGTACAGCGGCTCGGTACCGCTGAGGTAGTCGAGATCCTCACTGAGCTGCGCCGGCCACCGGCGTGGTGGGCACGTGCCTATGCGGCTCTCGCGCATGCTCCGGACCGGGACGCTCTCGGCGCCCTGCCCGTCCCCTTGGCCGTGCCGACCGGGGAACAGCCCACCGGCACGAGTACCAGCACGGAGACCGGCACGGATGCGGATGGGGCCCGGCTCGGCGCCCGGATGGTCACCGGCCCGCGTGGCGTGCTGCTCCCCACGCCCGAGCTGGACGTCACGGCATTGATCGACTCAGGTCTGCCGCTGCGGGTGGTGCATCCGGACGCCTGCGTCGGTGCCGCCCGCGGCATCTTGCGCACCCTCGGCGCGGTTGACGGAACCCCGGTGAGCGTGCTGCGTGACCCATCCATCGCCGACGCTGTCGCGGACCTCGATCCGGACGTGGCTGCCGACGCTGTCCGCGCGCTGGCCACAGCCGTCCTCGCACTCGTGCGTGACGCCGGCCTCGATCCCGCTGGCGCGGTCGGTGAGCTGCCGTGGCTCGCCGATCTGCTCCTCCCTGACGCCGACGGGGATTTCAGCCCCGCTGGTGAGCTGTTGATCGCGGACGGCCCCCTCGACCGAGTGCTCGCGACGGACGCGCCGTTCAGCGTCCTCGCCGATGACTTCGCGCGGGCGTGGCCGATACGGGTGCTGGAAGCGGTCGGCGTACTGCGGACCTTCGCCACCCTGCGGGCTGACGGCATTCGGCTCGACCCGGACGAGCCGACGCTGCTGGAACTGGACGACAGCGATGCCTGGGTGGAAGAGCTGACCACCCGTCTCACCGCCGGAGCCGCGCACGAGCCGGGACATGCCGCGCCGGCCGCGCCACCAACACTCACGACCTTCCGCGCCGTGCGGGACCTGGAACTCGTCGACACGTCCCGCTGGCCCGAGGCGCTCAGCGAGCTTGCCCAGCCGCCCCTGCGGGAGGCGGTCATGCACTCCGAGCGGATCAGCCAGCCCAACCGGCCGGTGGGAGCCGGCGCTGACGTCGACACGTCGTACACCCGCTGGTGGCTGTCCCGGCACGCGCTTCTTCCCGTCGCCGGATCAACCGCGGTCCTGCCGCCGGCCGAACTGGCGCTGCCCGGCGCGGACCCGCTGCTCGACGGGTTGTTCGCACCCGCCGCGCCGCTGCCCGGCGTGGACGTCGACCTGCTGCGCCGGCTCGGTTGCCGGCTCACCCTCGCCGATGTCCTGGACGACTCCGATGCGCTGCTCGATCTGCTCGACCGGCTCGGCGACACCGATCGGGACGTGCCGTGGCCGGCCGCGCGGACGCTCTACATGGCCGCGGTGGAGGCCACCAAGATCCCTGATAGTACCGACAGCGGCGACACCGACAGCAACGGCGGCGACCGGCCGACCGGCATCGATCCCCCGCTGACCGTGCGTACCCCGGACGGGGTGGTGCGGACATCCAACGCCGTGATCGTCGATGCGCCGGACCTGCTGCCGCTGCTCGGGAGCGGTCGTAGCGCCCTGCGCATGCCGCTGGACCGGGCGGCCGAAGCTTCCCTCGTCCTCGGTGTGCGGCTGCTTTCGACGCTCGGCGGCTGTGCGGTCGTCTCAACGCCGCGGAAGCGTACGGCACCGGACGGCACGCCATACCTGTCACATGCGCCGCTGCTGGTGGCCGACGCCGATGGGACGCCCACGCCCGTCGCGTGGCGGGTGCTCGGTGGTATCGGCGGCGAGATCCACGTCGACGAAAACGCCGGGACGAACGCGCTGGCGCGAGCGCTGGCCTGGCATGCGGGCACCTGGGACCGCCGCCATGCCATCGCCGAGGCGCTGCGCGACCCGGCCGGCGAGGATCAGCGGCAGGCCGAGGATGACCTCGACGACTGGTGAACCGGTGAGTCCCGGCCACCAGCCGGCCGGTTCCGGCTGCCCAGCCCCGCTCCTTGATCCATCGAACCAACAAAGGATCATTCGTTGACCGGCTTTCGGAGGCGGTCACGGCGGCGCGTGGTGACCGCGATGCCCAGCAGCCCGAGCCCGGTACCAATGGCCGCGGTCGCGATCCACCACAGGTGGCCGTGCGCCTGCAGGTCGTTCCAGAACGGCAGCATCACGATCAGGGCGACCAACCACAGAACCGTGCCGACGGTTACTGACGCCACGCCGTCATAGGGCAGTGGTTCCAGCTCGCGGCGGCCAACCGGCGGGGTCGTGCTCATGTTCGCCGACGTTACCCCGCGGCCTGCCAGCGGTCTGGGGAGCGCGGGCGGCACCGAAACCCCTACCAACCGAGACCCCTACCAGCGGAGCCACCCAGTCCTGAACCGCGCGAGTTTGTCGGTATGGGCGCTTTTCGGCGATGTGGACGCTTTTCGGCCGCCTGACGTAAACGGCCATCTGACATAAACAGCGACATGGACGTAAGCGGCGACGCACCCGCCCTGATCGCATGGAGGAACATAGAGAATTTTACTGGAAGAACCCTTCAGTCCAACAGGTCGGGCTGTTCCTCAACGATGATCTGGTAAAGAGCCTCGAAGGACCACCGCGCACCCACCTCGCTGGAGAGCTGGCCCGCGGTGAGCCGGGCGGTCTCGTCGTCGAGAATCCGCAACGCGCCGGCGGCTGAGGCGACGAGCTGGGCCTTGGCAGCGCGTTCGGCGGCGATGAACCAGTAGGCGGCCGACTCCACGGAGGTCCCGACGGAGAGCAGGCCGTGGTTGGCGAGGATCGCGAGCTTGCGCCCGCCGAGGGTTTCGGCGATGCGGCGCCCCTCATCCGTGCTGAGCACAACGCCGTTGTAGCCTGCGAAGATCACATGATCTTCGAAGAAGGCACAGGCGTCCTGGGTGATCGGATACAGCGGCTCACCGATGGCTGACAGCGCCTTGCCGTACAGGGAGTGCGTGTGCGCGGCGGCGACAACGTCCGGCCGGGCCGCATGGATCTGCGAGTGGATGGCGAACGCCGCGGTGTTCAGCGGCCCGACGCCCTCGACGATCTCGCCAGCATCGTTGACCAACAGCAGGTTGGACACAGTGATCCGGCGGAAGTCGACACCGGCCCGATTGACCCAGAAGTGGTCAGGCAGCTCCGGATCACGCGCGGTGATGTGACCGGGCAGCCCTTCGCCCAGACCCAGCTGGCCGAAGATGCGGTACGCGCCGGCCAGGCGCTGCTTTCGGTACAGCCGCTCCTCGACGACGGTCCGCTCCGGTTCGGGCCGCGGCCAGGGGCCACCGACCGCGGGTGCGACGATGTTCGACCGGTCCCACGAACCCGGCTCCGGGCCTCCCACGCTCGCATCCGCCAGCACTGCGATGTTTTCCGTGCTTATGCTCATCTCTCCGCTGCTCCTCTCGACGGCTTCACCGTTTTCTCTTCCCAATGCAGCAGGGCACGGCCGGCATCGGCGTAGACAGCGTCGTCCTGCGGAGTGTGTACACGACCGCACAGAACATTTCGATAATGACGCTCCAACGGGTTCGCGCGGGACAGCCCAGGATTTCCGGTCAGCGCAACGGCCGCGCCCACCGCGCGGATCGCGGCGTTGGTGACCGTCGACTTCACGGCGTTGGCACGGGCGGCGGCTACGGCGTCCCCCGCGTCGACCCCCCGCGCGGTCGTCTCGAGTAACACCCGAGCCGTCGTCAGCGTGACGTCGATCTCCCCGACGGCGGCCTGGAAGCGCGGCAGGCTCGCCAACGGCTTACCCAGGTTGGACGGCACCCGCTCATGCAGAAAACCGATCAGCCAGTCCCGGGCGGCCTCGGCGACCCCCAGGTAGATCGTTGAGATGGCGAGAGCGCCCCAAGATAGGATCATGAACCCCGCTGTCGCCGCATCCCGCAGGCGGGACAGGGGGCGGAGCCCCACCCCCGCGTCGGCGTCCAGCCGGACCCGGTCGAAGACAACGTCATGGCTTTCGGTCGCCCGCATCCCGAGGTGGTCCCAGGTACGGATGATCTCTATGCCCGCGCTGTCAGCCGGTACGACAAAAACGCCGACCCGCAGCTCCCGGGCCCCCGCGCCCGCCGCCGGCCCGGCCACCCGCCCAACGGGGTCAGCGGCCGGGTCGGTCGCCGCCCACACCAGCATCCAGCGCAGCACCGGCGCACCAGTCGAATAGATCTTGTGGCCGGTGAGCTCCCAGCCATCCCCTGTCCAGCGGGCCGTCGTGGCCGGCAGGCCACCCCGCGAGGGACTGCCCAGGTCGGGCTCCACCCGCAGGTGGCTCACCATCGCGCCCTCCTCCACCGTGGACCGGGCCACCCGCGCATACACGTCCTCGGCCCATCCACCGCCGTCACCGAGGCGCGCGTGTGCCAAGTACGTCATCGCGAGAACGAGCGCGGTCGCCGGGTCGCCGTGGGCGATTGCGCCGAGCACGTCGACCACGGTCGAGATGCCCGCGCCGGCTCCGCCATAGGCAACTGGGACGGTGAGCCCGGTCAGCCCGGCCTCGTGCAGCCGCGTGAGGTTCGCGACCGGGAAGGTCCCCGTCCGGTCGTGTTCCGCCGCGGTCGCGGCGAATTCGGCGGCCAGTTCCGTCAGCAGGTCCCGCTGAGGCGGCCCGACGGATGCGGGTGCGCTCGGACTCGACATGGAGACCCTCCGGAGGAAGACTGCGCCAGGTCCAGGCTCCCGGCGGCCATCGTCTGGAGCTGGAGAACACCACTATCGAATGTGACATATTCTACCTTGTAGGGTGTTTTAGCCAGGCCCGCAGCCTCCAGGTAGAGCCGCTGCCGCTGGTATCCGCTCTCCCCGACGCGGGGGGTGGCGTCGGCGAAGCTCATCGGGAAACATTCGGATGCGGCCCGTCCGAATGAGAGTTAGAGCGACCGGCAATAGGGGACGCGGCGTCGCGGGGCTGGGGCACGCACCTCGCCGCGTTGTCGTCGGTCGCCACCCAACACCAGGGTGGCTCCCTCCTCCGCCTCGCGATGCACGCACCCCAGCCCCGCTCCTTGATCCACACCCCTATTGCCGGGCGCTCTTATTTGTTTTGAAAGTCCCGTATTCGCCATTGTGATAAATCAATGGCGACGTACTGTCCTCCTCGGTGTGCGCCTGTAGCACACGGGCCACCAGCAACCGATGGTCACCGGCGGTGAGCCGATGTTCAAGCCGGGCCCGTACCCAGGTCACCGTCCCGGCCAGCAGCGGTTCACCGGTGGGCAGGCGCGTCCACGTGCTGGGCGGAGCGAACCGGTCGGCGCCCTTGGCCGCGAAACGCTGGGCGGCATCGGCCTGGCCGTCGGACAGCAGGTGCACAAGCAGCGTGTCGGCGTGCCGCAACGCCGGCCAGCTTGACGAGGCCGACGACACCGACAGCGATATCAGCGGCGGTTCCAGCGACAGTGACACAAGGGACGTCGCGGTAAAGCCGACCGGCCCGGACGGACTGTCCAGGGTCACCACCGTGACCCCGGCCGCCTGCCGGCGGAAGACCCTTCGGTAGGTGTCGGGATCGACACCCGCACCAGTTTCGTCGTGACCGGTGGCGCTCATGGGCCGGCTGGCCACGAGCCGGGCAACCGAGCCGTCCCCCAGCCCGTACTCGTCCGGCTCATGGTCCGCGGCGTGCGGCCAGGCGGGGTGGCTCATCGCGCGAACTCCGCTTCACTGACCGCCGCTTCACTGACCCGCGCTTCGGTGACCAGCGCCGCCGCGGCCTGGACCAACCGGCCGTTCGCCGCGGCCCAGTCATCGACCTGGGTGTCGAGAGCTGGCAGCTGGACCTCGACGATCGAGAATGCCGGCGTGGGAACCGTCGCCCCCAGTTCAGCGAGGAGCGGACGCAGATGCAACTCGGCGACGGCCTGATGCGCTGGCGCGCCCGCAACAATTACCGGCACTGCGATCACACCAGTCAACCCACCCGCAGGCAGCAGATCGAGAAACGCCTTGAGAAGGCCAGTGTAGCTGCCTTTGTAAACCGGCGTGGCCACCACGAGCACGTCCGCCGCCCGGATGGACGCCAACGCCGCGGCAACAAGGCCGTTCGTGTCGGCGAACAGGTACTGGGCGATCAGAGCGAGGTCGATGTTCTCGACTCCCGCGGCGTTCTCGACTCCCGCGGCCGCCGGACGAGGCACGGCGGCGTGGCCGCCTCGCCCGGCGGCGCATTCCCGCGCAATCCGTTCGGCAACGGTCCGGGCAACCGTACGCGTCCGGGAGGCTGGGCGGGGATTCCCGCTCAACACAACGATGCGCGGGAACGGGAAGGTCGGTGGCATGACCAGCCTCCGTAATGGGGATGGACGCGCGGACAGGGAACGGTGACAGCTGGTCAGAAGGCCAGCGAGCGGACGAAGAACGGGGCGACATCCAGCCTGTGGTCGATTACACCGGCTTCGGTGTACACGTCCGAGGTTTCTTGCAGCTGCTTGATTATCGTGTCGTCAATCGGGGGGGCTGTCACCGTTCGGCGATTGGTCACCGCCGCGGCCACCGGCTCGGGCAGCTTGGTCAGCGAGGCGAACAACCGGGTGAAGTCCGCTTTGTTGGTGTTCGACCAGTCGAAAGCCCGGGCCTGCCGGAGCAGGAAGTCCGCGATGGCCGCGCGCCTGGCCGGATCCCCGGCCGCCTGCTCCGACGCGACAGTGAACCCGAGCCCGGAGCTGATCCCGGTCCCGTCGCGAATGATGCGCGCGCCCTTCTGTTCCGACAGTGCGATGTACGGATCCCAGGTTGCCCATGCGTCGATCTGCCCGGAGTCGAACGCCGCGGTGGCGGCCGGCGGGGTCAGAAACGAAATCGTGACGTCATGAGGGGTCAGACCCGCCTCCTTGAGCGCGCCGAGCAGCAGATAGTGCCCGACGCTGCCCTTCGTGGTGGGCGAAACGGTCTTGCCCTTGAGATCTGCCACCGTGCGGATCGGCGAATCCTTAGGAACAAGCACCGCAACGGCCTTGGCGGAGGTTTGGGTCACGCCCACGATCTTCAACGGTGCGCCGGCACCGATCGCGTTGAGGACGGGCGCGTCACCCGCTGGGCCGATGTCGGCGGCGTTCGCCCGCAGTGCCTGCAACAGCGGAGCCGCCGCCGGGAAATCCGACCATTCAATCCTGTACGGAACGTCCTTGAGAACGCCGGCCGCCTCGAGTATGGCCTTGGTCTGACCGACCTGATCGGCGATGCGGAGTGTCGTGGCGACCAGCCTTCAGCGGAGCATGAGCGCGCAGCTGGCTCCGCGGGGCCTCGGCACGACATCACCGGACGGCACCCCACTCGCGGTAGGGGTCCGCAACCTGCGACGCGCCTTCGGCACCAACAGCGTCATCGAAAGTCTCGACCTGGATGTGCCGGCCGGACAGTTCGTCGCCCTGCTCGGCGCGAGCGGCTGCGGGAAGAGCACCTTACTACGCATCCTCGCCGACCTCGACACCGAGATCAGCGGGGACGTCCGGGTGGCGTCCCGGCGAGCCGTGGCGTTCCAGGCACCGCGCCTGCTGCCATGGAAACGTGTCTGGCGCAACATCATCCTTGGCCTGCCCGGGCGGCCGGACAAGGCTCGCGCGGTCACGGCGCTGGCCGAAGTGGGCCTGGCCCACCGCGCCGATGCCTGGCCCAAGACGCTGTCCGGCGGCGAGGCACAACGGGCGTCGCTGGCTCGGGGTCACGTACAACCCACCTCGGGGCGACGGGTGACAACCAGCGGCCCCGCACCCGCGTTCGGCCCGCCTGGGTCCAGCCGACCCGCGTTCAGCCCACCCGCGTTCAGCGATGTGGACCCCTTCCACCGCCGCCTCCACCAGATCACCCAGGCGAACCTGAGCCCGGATACCGCCCAGACCGGTGGAATGCTCCGGTTCTCGGCGATCAGCAACAGGACCGTCGGCTCGACCGGACTGTGGATGGGCCAGGTTCACGTTGCCCCGGCGACCGCGTCCGGCAACCACCACCACGGTGCTTCCGAAACCGCGATCTACGTGGTGAGCGGCCACCCGCAGTTCGTCTTCCTCGACCAGAACGCCGACAGGGAGCGGCGCCCGCACGCCGGGCGGGAGGTTCGCGTGCGGACAGCCCCCGGCGACTTCATCTTCGTGCCGCCGTGGATCCCGCATCGCGAGGAAAACCCCGACCCCGGCATCGAGGCCATTGTCGTGATCGCTCGAAGCACCCAGGAAGCGATCGTGGTCAATCTTGAGGGCCTGGAATGGGCTGGACCGGTCCTGACCAACGGTTCGGACATCGACGGCTGTTCCTGACCCCGCACGCACCCACACACGCTCGTATCCGCCCACGCACGCATTCACCCAGCTCGCGAGGAGTTCCGCCATGCCCGTCGAGTTCATCGGTCTCGTCTCCGCTACGGCCGTCACCTGATCCCGCTCGTCCGTGCGGAGGTCGCCCGGCGCGACCGGGGTGAAGCCGCGAACCGTAGCGCGATCGCACCCGTCCCCGCGGCCCTGGCCGCGCATGGAGCGAGTACGGGCTGACGCCTTCGGCAGCATGCCCCAAGGGCCTCCGGCGGTGCGGTACCACGCTCGCACCGCCTTCGGCAGCATGCCCCAAGGGCCTCCGGCGGTGCGGTACCACGCTCGCACCGCCTTCGGCTGGCATGCCCCAAGGGCCTCCGGCGGTGCGGCACCACGATCGCACCGCCTTCGGCTGGCATGCCCCAGAACCCTGCGGAACGTAACCGGTTCACCGTGTTTCATACCAGCCACGAACCCCGCGTGGGACGAATCTCCGACGGACCTCTTGGGGTGTGTGCGGGCTTTGCCAGGAACCAGCTGGACGCGGCTCCCTGATCGAACGACGACTCCCGAAACACACCGTAGCGCGGCTAACAAGGTACCTTGGCCTGATGGACAGCGCTACCGAAGCTCAACTCGCGTCGGTACTCCGCCTGTCCGTGATGCGCCTGTCGCGCCGGTTGCGCCAGGAACGCTCCAACACGCTGACCCCCACGCAGATCGCCGCTCTTGCCACGCTGAAGCGACACGGCTCGATGACTCTCGGCGAGCTCGCGGCACACGAACGGGTACAGCCACCGTCCATGACCCGGGTGGTCGCCCATCTCGCGGAGACCGGCCTGGTCGCTCGCAGCGCGCATCCCACCGACGGCCGTCAGGTCATCGCCGGGATCACCGAGGCCGGCCTCAACCTGTTGGAAGCCGACCATCGCCGGCACGACGAATGGCTCGCCGAACGGTTGGCGTCGCTCAGTCCGGACGAGATAGCCGCTCTTGAACGAGCCGCGCCCATCCTCGACACCCTGGCTGGTTCGTGACGCCGTACGGCATCCGCGCCCCGCGCCGGCCGGCGGACCGGCCTACAGCTCCACCCAGCCTCCGCCGGCCCGGGACACGTCGGCGGAGGCGAGCAGCCGGGCGATCGTAAGGAGATCGTAAAAAGTCGCGCCGCGCACCAGCGCGGAGTCATTGAGCTCGGTGACCCGGACGACGTCGTAGGTTGCCTCGACGAGACCGGGACGCACGCCCGGGACATCGCGCATCAACAGGTCGCGCGTACCGTCCCAGCCCTGTCGCAGGACACGGCGCCCCTGCACCACTATCCTCCCGTCCGTGCCACAGATCGTGATCGTGGCGGTGTCCAGCCGGCCGCCGGGCCTCTCGTTGACCAGCACCGTGGCGCCGTTGGACGACAGCAGCGCAAGGGTCACGGGCGCGTCAGCGGCAAGACTGGCGGCGGGCATGGCGGCCGGGTGGGCACACACGGCGATCACCTCCCCGCACCAGCGACCAACAAGATCAATTATCTCAGCCCGGCCGGATGGCCCGGCTGGGGCCGCGAGCACGGTCACCTGGGTGATCCGGCCGAGCGAGGAGATCGACGCCTGCACATGCCAGGCTGCCGGCCAGGCCCGTCCATCGAGGGCGACCACGTGCGCGAGATCGGACTCCTCGGCAAGATCCGCAATGGCCCGCAGCGCGTCGGGATCAGCGGTCGCCGGACGTGACAGGAGCACGTGCAGCCCTGCCTCGACAGCCCTTCGAGCGATCACGTCAGAGCCGGGCGGTGCCATCTCAATACACACCGCCTCGACTTCATCCGACAGCATCGCGACCAGGTCCGCGTAAGCTCGGGGCGCCTCAGCCTCGGCGGCCCAAGCCAGCGACTCCAGCGGCTCGGGCGCGAGGAGGCCCACCACGTCCACACCCGCGTCACGCAAGACCGAAGCGGTCATGCGATCGCTACCATCCGTTACCAAAACCATCGCACCTGGAAGATCAGGCTGGTAGTGCCGAGCGTCACGGCGGCGTTCACGCCATTCGCGCGCGCCTGCCGGGTCGCGTGAGGCCACCAGCTCGGGAACCGTCGTCACCCCCCGATAGTGCCCGCCACCGCGGCAGCCTGGAGCGTAATTCGTAACTACTCCGTCTCAAACTCTTCGCGTGAAAAAATTCACGTATTTGTTAAATAATTAATATTATTTCTATTTTCGCGAATCAGTGGAGGAGGACTGGTACCGCGGATGCCCCAGGAGCACCCGGCGCCCCGCGCCGCCCGGAGATCCCGGAGCAGCCTCCGAAGCCCGCGCCGAAACCCGTATCCGGCCGGTGCCGGGGGTGTCGTGACCCCGGCACCGGCCACAGCCACAGCGCAACGGCCGGTGCACCACCTGTGGACTCGGACTTTCCGAACGCGCAGACTCTGCTGGGTGTGGCTCGAATGTTCGTGGCTCTGGTTCCACCGGCTGATGTCGTCGAACCGCTCCTCAACGCCGTCAGGCGGCTACGGGGCGACCATGGGCAGCTTGCCGCGGAAGTGCGCTGGGCGCCGCCCGACAGCTGGCATATCACGCTCGCTTTCCTCGGCGAGGTGCCGGCCGCCGTTCTTCCTGATCTCACCAGACGGCTGGCCGATGTCGCCCGCAAGCATCCGCCGCCGTCTGTGACCATTGCCGGGAGCGGGCGTTTCGGCTCCCGGGTCCTGTTCGCCGATGTCGACGAAGAACCACTGATGCCGCTGGCCACGGCGGTGGCACGGGAGGCAAAGCTGGCTGGCGCGACCGGCCTCGATGACACGCGGGCCTGGCGTGGCCACCTGACCCTCGCGACCATCGCACGATCACATCCGGGACGCAGGCAGAGCGCGGCGGACTCCACCGAGCCGACCGGGCCGGATCTGCGGCCGATGACGGCTGCGCTCGCCCACGTCTCCTGCCGAACGTGGACGGCAAGGGCGTTGACGATGCTGCAGAACGCCCCCAGCCTCGGACGGCGTTACGAGACTGTGGCCAGCTGGTCGCTGTCCGACGGGACACCGTGACCGTCGCGCTGTGACCCGCGGGAGCACCTACCGATACCCGATCCATCCAGCCCACCGGCTCCGGCCTGTCGGTGCGGGACCCGGCGCCCATGCTGGACGTTACGGCGTGTTCCGGGAGCCGTTGTTCGACCAGGGAACCGGACAGCCGGCTGTCGGAACATGCCCTGGCTCCGGCAGCCTCGGTGGTATTCGGAAATCGTGAGCGCGGGCCATCAACACAGTTTTCCCTGATATTCACATCCAACGATCAGCTAACAGGCGTCGATGCATCCACATACACCTCGCCAGGGCTTGGTGAACGGCGCGCCAACGCCATCACAGTGCTGGGGCCCCGTGCTCAGAACCCCGCGCCCAGAACCCGGCGACGGCGTGCCGGTCGCGGCATCGGACCGCGGCACGCCGGTCGGGACGCCCCGGCTCCGGTCCGGCCGCGGCGGATGTCGTGCCCGGAGAAACCCTCCGTCATTCGTGATCGGTTTGGCTGTGCCCCGCTCCCCACGATGTTGAAATCCCTTACCAACAGTGCCATGTTAAGGACATGGAGCATTGCCGCGGAACGGTCCGTAAGGGGTGTCGCAGGACACGCCGGGTGAACGCTACCGATCACAGGCGTGTGGTGGCGCGAACCGCGAGACTTGGGGGCAACTGTTGCCTACCGCCGAACCGGCCCAAGCAGTCCACACCCGGACGCCACAGCCAAGGCGCGTGTATACCGATGTGATCGCTACAGCGAGAGGAGTCCGGCGTGTCCGAGCAGGTCAGCACCCTGACCGTCACTGATAACCGCACCGGTCAGACCTATGAGATCCCGATTGCCGACGGCGCGATCCGGGCCAGCGCCCTGCGGGCGATAAAGGTTGACGAAGGCGACTTCGGTCTGATGACCTACGACCCGGCTTTCACCAACACAGCAAGTTGTCGCAGCGCCATCACTTTCATCGACGGGGATGCCGGCATCCTGCGCTACCGCGGATTCCCGATCACCGAACTGGCGGAGCGGAGCAGCTTCCTTGAAGTCGCTTACCTCCTGCTCGCCGGGGAGCTGCCTACAGCCACGGAACTGGCGGTGTGGGAAGACGAAATCACCCACCACACTCTCGTACACGAATCGATCAAGAAATTCATCGACGGCTTCCACCACGACGCGCACCCGATGGGCATGCTGCTGTCGACCGTCGGCGCCCTGTCGACCTTCTATCCGGACGCGAAGGAAATAACGGACCCAGGGCTGCGGCGGCTACAGATCGTGCGCCTCATCGCAAAGATCACAACCCTGGCCGCGTTCTCCTACCGGCACTCGATCGGGCTGCCCTACGTCTACCCGGACAACGACCTGTCGTACGCGGGCAACTTCCTGAACATGATGTGGAAGGCCACCGAGCTCAAATACGAGCCGGACCCGAACCTCGAGCACGCCCTCGACGTTCTGTTCATCCTGCACGCCGACCACGAGCAGAACTGTTCGGCAAACGCGATGCGCGCGGTCGGCAGTTCCCAGGCCGACCCGTTCTCCGCGACCGCGGCCGCGATCTCCGCGCTGTACGGCCCGTTGCACGGCGGGGCCAACGAGCAGGTGCTGCGGATGCTCACCGATATCGGGTCGGTGGAGAACATTCCCGCCTTCATCGCGAAGGTGAAGGACGGCAAGAAGAAACTGATGGGCTTCGGGCACCGGATCTACAAGAACTACGACCCGCGCGCCCGGGTGATCCGGCAGGTGGCCGATGAGGTATTCAAAATCACCGGCACAAACCCACTGCTCGACCTGGCCATGGAGCTGGAGCGGATCGCGCTCGAGGACGAGTACTTCATCAAGCGCAGGCTGTACCCCAACGTCGACTTCTACACCGGCATCATCTACCAGGCGATGGGCCTGCCAGTGGAGATGTTCCCGGTGCTGTTCGCGATCGGCCGGATGCCCGGCTGGCTCGCCCAGTGGGAAGAGGGCCTGCTCGACCCCGAACAGAAGATTGCCCGCCCACGCCAGCTCTACATCGGCTATGACAAGCGTCCGTACTCACTGATCGAGGACCGTTCCCCCGACATCGGCGGCGAATCCGACTCGATCGCGGCCCTCGCGGCCCAGGCCGCTCCGACACGCCCTCGCCGTTAGGGCGTGTTCGAAAGCCGGCTGTCCGGCTCGCCACGCCCAAGCGGCCCCTGGCCGCGTTCTCGGCCACACCGATACCCACTCATCCGGTATCGGTGTGGCCCGCGGCCTTACCAGCAAGCAGCTGGACGCGGCTCCCGGCCCGAACGCACCTATTGCCGGGCGCTCTCCAACGGTCATCTCTCGGAGCGCGCGCGAAACAAGGCCTTTCGCGTCAACCAGCCCTCGAAAGACCACAATCTGGGAAATCCGGAACGGTTACAGGCGTTCGACCACATAGTCGATGGCAGCGGTCAGCGCGTGGATATCAGCCGGCTCGACTGCCGGGAAACAGGCGATCCGCAGCTGATTGCGGCCGAGCTTGCGATACGGCTCAACATCCACAATGCCGTTCGCGCGTAGCGTGCTCGCGACGACCGCCGCGTCCACACCGTCAAAGTCGATGGTGACCACGACCTGTGAACGCTGCGCTGGATCGGTGACGAACGGTGTCGTATAGGACGTCTTGTCCGCCCAGGTGTAGAGAATGGACGACGACTCCGCCGTCCGCCGCACACACCAGTCCAGGCCACCATGGGCGAGCATCCACTCGACCTGGTCCGCGAAAAGGAAGAGGGTGGCGACCGCGGGGGTGTTGTAGGTCTGGTCCTTGGAGCTGTTGTCCCGGGCGGTCGTGAGGTCCAGGAACGGCGGGATCCACCGGCCGGAGGCGGCGATCTCGGCCAGCCGTTCGATCGCGGCCGGTGAGAGCAACGCCACCCACAGCCCGCCGTCAGACGCGAAGCTCTTCTGCGGCGCGAAGTAGTAGGCATCGGCCTCGCGGACATCAACGGGCAGCCCACCGGCGCCAGAGGTCGCGTCAACCAGGTGCAGCGCGCCCGTGTCCGCTCCGACCGGCCGGCGGACCGGCTTCGCCGCGCCTGTGGATGTCTCGTTGTGCGGGGTGGCGTACACGTCGACACCCGGTTCGGGCACCCAGTCCGGATGGCTGCCGGGCGCCGAGGTGATGATCGACGGCTCGGCGAGGAACGGCGCGCCCTTCGCGGTGTCGGCGAACTTGCCGCCGAACTCTCCGAACACCAGGTGCTGCGAGCGTTCCCGCACCAGGTTGAACGCGGCCGCGTCCCAGAAGGCGGTGGAACCACCGACGCCGAGCACGACCTCGTAGCCGTCGGGCAGCGAGAACAGGTCAGCGAGGCCCGCACGGACGCGACCGACCAGACTGCGCACGGGCTGCTGCCGGTGCGAAGTGCCAAGCAGCGACGTTCCGGTCGCGGCGAGCTGAGCGACCGCTTCGGGACGGACCTTGGACGGTCCGCAGCCGAAACGCCCGTCAACCGGACGCAACTGCCCGGGGATGACGATGCCGTCAGGCATGAACGTCCCCCAGCGGCCGGGGAGCCGGACCGATGTAACGCGCGGACGGGCGGATGAGGCGTCCGGTGCGCTTCTGCTCGAGGATGTGGGCACTCCAGCCGGCGGTACGGGCACAGGTGAACATGGACGTGAACATATGCGGCGGTACCTCGGCGTAGTCCAGCACGACCGCCGACCAGAACTCGACGTTCGTCCGGAGCGGGCGGTCCGGGTAACGGTTCGTGAGCTCCTCGATGGCCGCGGCCTCCAGCGCCTCAGCCACTTCGTAACGATGTGAGCCGAGGTCACGGGCGGTCCGCCGCAGCACCCGGGCGCGAGGGTCCTCCGCGCGGTACACCCGGTGGCCGAAGCCCATCAGCCGTTCCTTGCGGTCCAGCGCACGACGGACATAGCCGACCGGGTCACCGGTGCGCTCAACGTCATCCAACATCGCGAGCACCCGGGACGGCGCTCCCCCGTGCAGGGGGCCGGACAATGCCCCGACCGCCGACGACAGCGCGGCCGCCGCGTCCGCGCCGGTGGAGGCCACCACTCGGGCGGTGAAGGTGGAGGCGTTCATACCGTGCTCAGCCGCGGACACCCAATAGGCGTCCACCGCCTGGACATGCTTGGGGTCCGGCTCCCCCCGCCACCGGATCATGAAACGCTCGGTGATTGTGCGGGCTTTGTCGACCTCCTTCTGCGCGACGGCGGGCTGACCGAGACCGCGGGCCGCCTGCGCGACGAAGGACAGCGCTACCACCGACGCCCGCGCCAGGTTGTTCCTGGCCTCGGCATCGGAGATGTCGATGAGCTGGCCGAAGCCCCAGTAGGGGGCGAGCGTCGCCAGCGCGCTCTGCACGTCCACCCGGATGTCACCGGAATGCACCGGCAACGGAAAGGGCTCCGCCGGTGGCAGACCCGGCTCGAAGGACCCGTCGACGAGCAGCCCCCACACATGGCCGTAGTCGACCTTTCCCACGAGATCCTCGATATCGACACCGCGATACCGCAGCGCGCTGCCTTCCTTGTCCGGCTCCGCGATCTCGGTCTCAAAGGCGATCACGCCTTCGAGACCGGGCTTGAAGTCGCTTGTCCTGTCGGCCATCGAAGTCCGGGCTCCGCTTCCTGTCCCCGGCCGGTGCCGTTAGGTGGTACGCCGGGCCGCTCCCGAGCACCGAACGCCAGCCGTAACTGATATGATCTTCCTACCTCGTCAAACTCACTGAATTGCCTGCCTGCATCCTGCCCTGTTGTCGGGGGCAGTGCCACATTCGCGCAGACCCCGCACCGTCCAGCAGCGTCCGGCGTGCCTGAACCCTACCCACCGGCTGGGCGTCCCCGGCACCACGCCACGTGATGACCCGCGGAAATGGGCCACCGACCCGTCAGCGACATCCAAGCAGCGCGATAAAGAGTGATACAAATCACAAAAAGCGAGCGACGCCTCACCGATTCTGGCTCCGCCAGAACGTGACACCGTGTGCTCACTATAAGAGCGCCCGGCAATAGGGGCGTGGATCAAGGAGCGGGGCTGGGGTGCGTGCATCGCGAGGCGGCGGAGGGAGTCACCCTGGTGCTGGGTGGCGA
>NZ_CAKJTL010000011.1:0-3126 GCF_917627385.1 Protofrankia sp. CiT1 | reverse complement strand
TATTGCCGGTCGCTCTAATGTTTCCCGCTCAGCTACTGGTAGGCAGCTGCCAGGATTGGTCAGGTGCCGCAGCACCCGAACCACGCTCAGCCGCGGGCCGCGCCGAACCCGGCAGTCCAGCGGCGTGATTACACCACCGGCGGGTTGTCCGAGGCCGATCTCGCCCCTACCTGGGTCGGTCAGTTCACCCGCTGGTTCACCGAGACCTCCGCCGTGGCCGCCGAACCGGGATCAGCGCTGGCCGAACCGAACGCGATGGTGTTCGCCACCGCGGACGCCCGCGGCCGGCCCAGCGCCCGCACCGTCCTGCTCAAGGCGTTCGACGAACGCGGCTTCACGCTGTTCACCAACTACACATCCCGAAAAGGACACGACGCCGCGGCAAACCCGTACGGCTCGTTGGTGTTTCCCTGGCATGCCCTGGAACGGCAGGTCGTCGTCACCGGCTCGCTGGAGCGTGTGTCGGCCGAGGAGACGGCGGCCTACTTCCACGCCCGCCCGCGCGGCGCCCAGCTCGGAGCATGGACGAGCCGCCAGTCCGAGACAATCACCTCCCGGGAGGTGCTTGAGCGACGCCGGGCGGAGCTCGACGCCCGCTGGCCTGAGCCCGCACCGGTCCCGGTGCCCCCGTTCTGGGGCGGGCTACGGCTCGTCCCAGACAGCGTCGAGTTCTGGCAGGGCCGCCAGGACCGGCTTCATGACCGGCTCCGCTACCGCCGGACCAGCACAGACAGGACCAGCACAGACAAGGAGCGCCACCTGTCCCGCGATGAGTGCTGGGTCATCGAACGCCTGTCACCATGAGAAGGATCGGCTTTGCGGCAAGTAACCGCGCGACGGCCCTGAGCCGGGCACGGGTGCCCGGCCGGCGGATCGCCCACACCGTGCTGACCGACCTCGGGCCGCTGCGGTCCTACCCGGCCTACCGGCGCGTATGGGCCGGCGAAACCGTGTCCGCGGTCGGCTCAATGATTACCACGACCGCGGTGCCGCTACAGGTCTACGACATCACCGGGTCCTCGTTCGCGGTCGGGCTGACCGGTCTGATCACCCTGGTTCCACTGATCATGTTTGGGATGTTCGGCGGAGCGATCTCGGATGCCGTCGACCGCCGGCGCCTCGCGCTGATCACCTCGTGCGGGCTGGCCGCGGTGTCGGCTGGGCTGTTCGTCCTCGCGCTGGTCGGCCCGCGCACGGTCTGGCCGCTGTTCACGCTCGTGGCTGTCCAGTCCGCGCTGGTATCTGTCGACCAGCCGGCCCGGCGGTCGATGATGCCGAGCCTGGTACCGCTGCGGGCGCTGCCCGCCGCCACCGCGCTCCAACAGATCGGTTGGAACATCGCGCTGACCACCGGGCCGCTGCTCGCCGGGGTGACGATCACGGTGTCGGGGTATCCCGTTGCCTACGGTATCGACGCCGTGACCTTCGGGGCGGCCCTCTACGCGCTGGCCCGGCTGCCACCGATGCCACCGACCGACGGCGGCACCCGGGCCGGTGTCGCGAGCGTCGTCGACGGGCTGCGCTTCCTGCGCGGCCAGCCGATAGTGGTCATGACCTTCGCCATAGACATCATCGCGATGGTTTTCGGGATGCCGCGGGCGCTGTTCCCGGAACTCGCCGGAACACAGTTCGGCGGCGGCGCGCGAACCGCCGGGCTGCTCTACTCCGCCGTTGCCGCGGGCGCGCTCGCCGGGGCGGTGGCCGGGGGCTGGTTCGGACGCGTCCGGCGGCAGGGACTCGCCGTCGTCATCGCAGTGATCATTTGGGGCGTCACGATCGCGATGTTCGGCCTTGTCCACAACCTCATCGCCGGTGTGCTGCTGCTCGCCATCGCCGGCGCGGCTGACATGATCAGCGCGGTGTTCCGGAACGCGATACTCAATGTCGCCACACCGGACGCGATGCGCGGGCGTCTCCAGGGCGTGTTCATCGTGGTCGTCGCGGGTGGCCCACGCCTGGGGGACCTTGAGGCGGGGACAGCGGCAACCGTGTTCTCACCGACATTCTCGGTGGTCAGTGGCGGGCTGGCATGTGTTGCCGGAGCCGTGTTACTCGCGGCGGCCGTTCCGTCGTTTAGCCGCTATGACTCCCAGGCCGCCATCACCGCCGCCGAGAGCCGCGAGGTGACGCGGGAGCCAGGCGAGGACCCACTCTGACGATCTCCGGAAGGTATGCGCTGAACGTCAGCGAATAGGCCGTAGCCTGTGATTTTTCAACTACCAGAGATCATGTAACGCAACCAACGAAACAAGCCCGACAACCTACGGCGCCAAAACGTTAGCCCCACCTTCCCGCATGCCTCTTCGGTACATACCACCCGCTCGCAAACGCCGAAAAGGGGGTTGGTATGGTTCCCCGGAAACGCGGCTGTGACGGTGGCCACAGGTCCTGTATCCAGCCCGCCTGACGTCTGAGGGGACAAACACAATGCGTTTGGGCAGGACGCGACTGGCTCTGGCCTGCGTAATCGGCTCGATAACAGTCGGGCTGGCCGCCCCGGCCGCCTGGGCGACAGACGGCGCCGCTCCAACGGCCACGGCCACCCCGTCGGCCGGGGCGGTCGAGCCGGTGGTGCCGGACCTGGTGGGCGCCACCGCACCGGTCACCACCCCGTCAGCGGTGCACACGACGCCCGCGCTGCCGGTGCACGGCATCGACCCGCAGCCGTCCACACCGCCGGTGACCCACCGGCCGGCTGGCGGATCCCTTCCGTCCGGGCTTCCCTCACTGCCCGGAATATCCCTGTCCGACCTGGACAGACAGCTGATCGATCTCGCTCCCTGGCTACCGACTGATCTATCGCTGGACAATCTGGTGCCACAGCCGCTGACGCTCAGCTTCACCTGTGGGCCGCATGGTCCCGTGTGGACGCTCAAGAACACCTCGGCGAGAGCGTATGGCTTTGCGTGGATCGACACTGACGTCAACTACAACTTCGGTGAGATCGGCGCTGGCAAGACCGTTTCCCTGAACTCGTCGGCGGATGTCGTGATCGCGGGTGCCTTTGACGTGACGACCCAGGATGTCGTGCTGGCGATCCCGGCCTTCGCTATCGCCGACTGCGCCACCACGACGACGGCTTCCCCCACCGCAGCCTCAACGAACGGTGCGGGTGCGGGTGGTGGC
>NZ_CAKJTL010000010.1 GCF_917627385.1 Protofrankia sp. CiT1 | reverse complement strand
CCCCACCGCAGCCTCAACGAACGGTGCGGGTGCGGGTGGTGGCGGCGGTGGGGGCGCTGGTGGTGGCGGCGGTGGCACCACCACCGTCCCGGTGTCGACGACGAGTGCGCCGGTCGCGACCCCGGCAACGGCTGTCGTCACCGACAAGGTTCACTACACGGGATGAGCAAGCCAGCTGTGATCGGATGCCGCCGGCCCGGATTCGGGCCGGCGGCATCCGCCGTGTCGATTTCCGCCGGCCATGCACCGGCCAGCCCGCGCATGAAGATCCTGCTGGCCGTCCTCGCCGGCATGGTTGTCTTCACCGGCTGCGGTGGCGGGGGCTCGAAGACCCAGTCACAGGCGTCCGCGACCGCCATCCCAGATCCGGTCCGCAGCCAGCTCGCGGCCGTGACCTCCGTCAACACCGACGGGATGAACACGATCGTGACCGCGACCGGTGGGGTGGTCGACGTCTACAAGACCCCCACGGCAAAAACCGCGGCATCCCAGCTGCGCAGCCCGAACCCGGAGGGCGTCCCGCGAGTCTTCCTCGTGGTGGCGAAACTCCCGAACTGGTGGCACGTACTGCTGCCGGTGGAGCCCAACGGCAGCACGGGCTGGGTGAAAGTGTCCCAGGTGAAGGCCAGCCTCACCGGGTACCACATCGTGGTCGCCCGTAAGGACCATCGCCTGCGGGTCTACGACAAGACCGCGGTTGTCCTCGACGAGCCGATCTCCGTCGGCACAACGGACACCCCCACGCCCGGCGGTCGCTTCTATCTGACCGAACTGCTACAGCCGCGCAACCCGGCCGGACCCTATGGCCCGTATGCTTTCGGGCTCAGCGGGTTCTCCACCACCCTGGATTCCTTCGACGGGCAGGACCCGGTGATCGGTATCCATGGAACAAACCAGCCCAACCTGATCGGGCAGGACATCAGCCACGGCTGCATCCGGGTCCGCAACGATGTCATCACCAGGCTCGCGAAAATGCTGCCGCTGGGCACCCCGGTGGAGATCGCAGCCTGAGTCCCCCGGTGCCCCTGCGGATGGCAGTTCGCGACCTGTCGACACCCTGGTCGCGAACTGCCATCACGCCCTAGGCGCCGGCCAGCCCGAGCCACGGCCGGCAGACCCGTTATCTGACGAGCGCCCGGCGCCTGCGCCCGGCGCCTGCGCCGCGGTTCGGCGGGCGCTCCTTGCCGACACCGCGGGTATGAGGGGTTCGTTACTCAACGTAATCCGTGCATACTGGGACCAACCAGCGGACCCGCATGGCCATCAGCAAAATGATCTTCATTTTCGCGCTGTCGGAGACCGGCAACGACCGAACCGAACACGCCGCGGCATCCAGGGGGTAGACAGGTCGTGCGGACATCGCTGCCGGCACATAGCGGTCGGGTCCGGATTCAGCTCCGGACTCTCGGGCTCGGTCTGGTCTGCGTCCTGTTGGGGCTCACAGCCAATTCCTGCGGAAACGGGAAGAGCCCGAATCCGGTTGCCGCGGGAACCGAACCAGTCCCCCCGACGCAGCAGGCCGCCGCCCGCACATCGCTGCACGCCGACGACTACGTGCTTACCGAGGGTCCAGAGACGACGGGCTTCGGCGCCAGCACGTCGCTAGACAACCGTGGTGCCCTGTCGGTAGCCGCGATGACCAGTTTCGCCTCGTGCATGGGCGAACCCACAGCCGGGTCGAAAGTAGAGCCGCTGGACTCGGCAAAGGGACCGTACTTCGCCACCAGCGACAGCCAGATGTTCATGGGATCGGTCGCGGCGGTCTATCCAGCCGAAGTGATCACAGCTGCCGTCCGAGTCGCCGCTGAGGCCTCTTTTCCGTCCTGCGTCGGCCAGCTGCTCAAGCGCGAGTATGCCAAAGCGGCCGATCTGCCCGCTGGCAGCACCTTCGCGGTCGTGTCGGCATCCGCCCACAAGCCTCCCCCCGGTATCACCGCCGCGACCAGGGTCAAGGCAACCATGACGCTGGACGGACCACCGGTACCGATGACCTTCGACCTGATGTTCATGTTCTCCGGCCAGGTCCAGAGCTCCTTTGTCGTCGGCCGCGTGTTCGACGACCCCGAGCAGACCGTGGTGAACCGTGTCGCACGGCAGATCGCCCGAAAGGTCGCCAGTCAGTAGTCATATTGTGACATATACGTACTTCGGCAAGCTGGCGATCATCCCAGCAACCCTCCGCATCCATGCGACACGCAAAGCACATCCATGGACGGACTACACGAACGCTACTTTCCGCTTCCGTGTGGCAACATGGTGTGATCGTTACCCATGATGTGTGCTGTTTCCGTGCGTACGGTGGGCAACGGGCAGTCGGTGACGAGCGATGGGCAATGCGGCGAACGGCGCCCAGCGCGACCCATCCATGCCTTCCGGACACGCCCATGCCGGACAACCGACCAGTACGCAACCGACCTGGTGCGCGACTGTCGCGATGGGAGTGAAGACTATTGGCACCGCAGGCTGTCGGGTGGGACGATAGCATATCAGGCGCATGGTCATACTTTGCCCAGTACTTCGCCCAAATTGTGCCGAAAATTTTAGCATTCGCATTCATCATGTCTGTCGGCGGCCTGGCCGCCCGCACACTCATCAGGATCATCAACCGCTTCCTCGACCGCGCTGGCACCGACAATCTGCTCGAACGGGGCGGGCTCACCCGCGCACTCCGCCGGCCCGCCCACGACCTGCGCATCGGCCTGATGCGGCTGCTGCTCGCCATTGCGCTGTTGGCGCTCTTCCAACTGGCTCTCGGCCCGTTCGGCACCAACCCGGTCAGCGACCTCGTCCACGACCTCGTCATCCTGCTCGCACACGCGGTTCTCGCCTGCTCTGTGCTCATGCTCGGCGGCACTCTCGCCTCGGCCGCCCGGGTGTTCGTCCGCGAAGCGCTGACCGGGCTTCCCTACGCGGCTACCGCGGCGACCAGTATCACCGCGCTCATCATGATCGGGTTTGGCAAAGCCGCCCTGGACGAACTCGGGCTTGCCACTTCGGTAACAAATCCGATACTCTACGCACTGCTCGCGACCATCGCCGGAGTGACAGTCGTCGGGGTGGGTGGCGGTCTTGTCCGTCCGATGCAACGCCGCTGGGAGGAGCTCTTGCGCTACGGGGGGCCGGAACTGACGACCGCAAGGTCTGTCTGGCGGGAGAATCGGGCCCGTGCCGCCGCCGAGGAGCCGGTGGTCGTGCCGGTGAGCGATCTCGTCGGCGACCTGGTGGCGGCAGGGCACAGCAAGGATGGGTGGGCGACGGACCCGATCTCCGCGCACGATCGGGAGACATCCGCGGCCACCGGCGAGTCGCGTGCGGACCCCGAGCCCGGACAAGCATCGTGACGGTATGACGCCGTAACGGCATAACACACCAAGCACACCTGGAACGATGCTTACACTCGGCAACGATGAGCACAGCATCATCGTCCCAAGGACTGCCCAAAACAACAGAGACCACCACGACGCACCCATACTCCTTCGGCGAACTGACGCACACGAGGGATGCGGGTGAGGCACTCTGGTACGACAAAGTGTCGCGACCAACGGCGGCGCCGGTCCTGTCGCTCCGCTACGCGGTGCGCTGGGTGCGGCCTGCCGGACGGCCTGGTTCCCCAGGTCGTCCGCGGCCGCAGGCCACCTGCGCGGGGCGCGGGAAACGGGGGAGACATCTCGGTGGACATGCCATCAGACCTGGAGCGCTCCCGGCTGCTCCTCGTCTGGCTGCAGGCCCGTCGCGCGGTCGACCACTGCCTGTCGGACCTTCTCGCCGCCGGACCAGCCGGTGAACGCCGTGTCCGCGAGCAGCTCGAACTGGTCAACGACCTGGAGAACCGCGCTCAGGAGGCGTTTGTGCGGTATCGCCGCGCCGCCGCGAACACCAGACGGCCAGCCGGCTCTGAGGACACGCCCACCTCGGACGCGGCCGACATGATTGACGTTGCCGACGTGATCGATATTGCTGATGTGACCACGTTGATGGACCGAACCAGCTCGACCGGCCGCCCCCGCCTCGGCGTGGTACAGCCAGACGACCGGGGGCACCAGCCCGGTCGTCTGGCGGAATCGCAACGACCGAGCGGCGTGCCCGGAACCGGGCTGCGGCCGGCCGGGCCGGTATCGGCCGTGGACATCCTTCCGGACACGGCGACAGGTCCGGGTACGGCCCCGCCCGCCTCGAAATCCGGCACAGGCCTGGGTACCCCCGCCGCCGGAACGGAGCCAGGCGCCTTTCCGAGCCTGCCCGGAGCCGCCACGGCCGCTGGCCCCAGCGGCCCCCACACCGGCGCGGACGGTGAGAGCCGCGGCACCCGCCGTCCGCGCGGAGATCAACGCCGATACCGCTGACAGGGCCAGGCCATGGACGGGACAAAATCAGTGTGGTGCAGTCCACGCGTCGCCGTACCGCGCTGGCCCGGTTCACCGGGCTGGTACTTGTCCTGACCTGCTGGCTGGCCGGGTGCGCCGCTGTGGGCAGGTCTCACCCGGCAGCGATGACGCCGGTGGCCGGCGCGCCCAGCCCGACTGCCGGACCGGACGCCTACGAACGCTCAGGGCGAGCGCCGCGGCTGCGCATCACGCTGCCGCCGGCCACGTCTCCCCGGCCCTTTCCGCTCGTCATCGCGCTGCACAGCCTTCTGCACGAGGGTCAGGAACCCCAGACCGAGTGGGGCATCGACACCCTCGCCACCAGCGCGGGCGTCGCCGTGGCCTATCCCGATGGCCTGAACGCCTCGTGGGATGCCGGCACCTGTTGCGGGCGGTCCGCGGCCGAGCATGTCGACGACGTCGGATGGCTGCGAGCGCTCATCTCACATCTCGAACAACACTATCCCATCGACCGGCGGCGGGTGATCCTGGTCGGCTTCTCCAACGGCGGGATGCTCGCCTACCGCTACGCGTGCGAGAACGCGCCCGAAATCGCCGGTATCGCCGTGGTGGCGGCCAGCCTGCAGACCCCGGACTGCGCGCCGGCGGCCCCGGTCAGCGTGGTGGCCGTGCATGGACAGCTTGATGAGCGCGTTCCGTACGCTGGTGCCGACTGGTCGGCAACGCTCGGGACATCACTGACCTCGGTCGAGAACAGCCTTGCTCCCTTCCGGGCCAGCGCCGGCTGCCCTCCCCCGTCGCTGCCGGAAGACAGCGGCAGTGCCGACAGCGACGGGTTGCCCGTCGAGAGCGCGTCCGGCAGCCCGCCGAAGGCGACCAGCATGGGAACACCCGGTTACGACAGTCACGGCCAACCGGCAGCCGAAGCGGCCACAACCAGCCAGGCGACAGCCGTATCCCCAGCCGGGAGCGGTTTCCCGGTGACGAAGAAGGAGACGAGCTGCTCGTCCGGCGATCGGGTCGTGGAGTTCCTGCTTCCCGGCGTCGCCCATGGCTGGCCCCCCAGCAGCGGCCCAGCGCGGTTCAGCACCACGGAGGTGATCTGGCGGATCCTCGCGCCGATGCGGTCGCAACGCGCCGGGCCCGACCTCTGAAGCCAGCGAGCCTCGGCCAGGCCGAGGAGATCAGGACATGAAGATCAGGACACGCGGAAAGAGGCCCGTACGTTCTCCACCAGGGTTGTCGCGGTGTCCGCCTGCGTAGCTGACGACCGCGAGATCAGGACGTAGACCGCGTCCCCGGCCAGCAGCGTCCGCATCACGTAGGTGACCCGCTGGCCGTCGCGCAGGTAGGAGCCGGCCAGCTCCTGGCTCTGCGCTCCGGTCGGGTCCGTGATCGGCCCGGACCTGTCCTGAGTGAGCCCCGGCTGGGTGGCGAACTCGGAGTCCTGAACAACCTTGAGCGCCGCCCGTTGATCCGTGCCCGTGACACGCGCGACTCCGACCATCCGCGGGCCGGCCGCAGCCGTCCCCACCGCGGGCTCGACAAAGAAGACCCCGGTGTTGTCCCGGCGTTGGCTCCAGGCAGGCGGGTGGGAAAATGTCGCCCGCTGCTTCGTGTCGGTGACCGCAACCCAGTCAGCCGGTACCACCGCCGGGGCTGTTGTGCCAGCCGGGCTGGCGGCGGGGCTCGCGGATGCCGCCGCCTGGGCCGTGCCTGTCGGCGCGGCGGTCGGCCCGGCCTGCACGCTGGCCTTACCAGGACTGATCTTCTGCCAGACAAACCCCGCGCCGCCCCCGAGCGCGAAGGCGAGCCCAAGGATCACCACCGCATACAGCAGCCGCCGCAGCATCGGCGTGCCCGTGGCGCTCTTGCGGGGCTGTGCCCGGTGCGAACCGGTGTCCTCATCCGAGAATGACGGATTGCCACGGTCATCCCGGCGCCGGCCACGCACGCGTTCGGACCGGCCGTTGCCTGCCTGGCCGTGTGCGGCCGAGTTCGTGGACCGGTCCGTCCGGACAGGGCGATCAGCCCGATCAGCCCGATCAGCGCTGGGACGCCGGGTGTCGGAGGCAGCCGCGTCCGCGCGTACCCGGGTGGTACGCGGTGGGGCGACACCCGCCGGCCGCCCAGTGGACTCGCGCGGGCGCCGGATACTCGTGCTGGCGGCCGCCTCCTGCGTCCCTGGGTCCCATCCCGATCCGCGCCCTGGGGGCTGAGCCGCGCGGCGCGGCGCTGCCGGTCCCGCCTGCCCCCTGGCATCATCCTGGTATGGCTGCTGGGCCGGGGGAAACCCGCCCGCGGTGTGGGCATCGGCAACAGGTGACGCGGCCCGCGCGGCGCTGTCGCGCCAGCCCCCTCCACCGCTGCCTTCGGGGTACCCCGGCCCGGGGTCCAGCGGCTGCCCAGCAGCGGGACCACCGGATGGGAAAGCCCTGGTATCCGGTGGGTACGGCCGCTCATGGGGCTGCCGGTCCGTCGGCCGGGGGCGGGACACCGCGGTCTGGCGCGGACCAGGACCAGGACTAGGACCAGAAGCGGGAGTAGCCGGCCGCGACCGTGCTGCCGCGGAACGGTGGGCCCGCTCGCCATCACGGATACCGGGATCAACCGGTGGCGGCCCGGACGGCGCGGCCTGCGGGGCGTAACGGGTCTCCTCGTCGTAGAGGTCAGCGGAGGGCCGGCCGGCCGGCGGATACCCAGACGTGACCGGCCCGTAGCCGTGGGGTGCCGGCTCGGCACGACGGCCCGCGTCATTGCCATAACCCGCCTCGTTGCCATAACCCGCCTCGTTGCCATAATCCGCGCTATTTTCGTAACCGTTGCCGTACCCCGCGTCATTGCCATAACCCGCGTCATTGCCACGGCCGGCGGCCCGCTCGTTGCGAGGGTAGCCGGCCCGTGTCGCCATGCCGTCGGCCACGTGAGGAGCGACCGCACGTTGGCCCGTCGGGCGGTGTGGGGCCGCGGCCTGTTGTCCTGGCGGCAGATAGCCGTCAGCGGGCGGATATCCAGCGGCTGGCCGATAGGCGTCCGAGGCGCGGGTTGCGTCGGGCCGCTGCTGGGAACCAGCGTCCCGATAAGAGCCAGGGTCCTGATATCGGCCAGTGTCCTGCGGCGGGCCCTGGTCGCGCCACGGGCCAGGGGGATGAGCATCCCGGCGCCGCGGGGCCGCGCTTGCCGGGGGCTCGTTTCCGTCGGGATGCGCCACCGATTCCGGCGTACCGTCCACGGCCCCGGGCCGGCGTTGATTCACCGCGTCAGACCGTCGTGCCGCGTCAGAGCGTCGTGCGCCGTCTGCCACCGGCTGACCTCCCATCGCGGTCCGCACCCAATCAAACGTCCCCATCGGTGTATCACGGCGTTGCGCTGGCGTTGCGCGCGCCCAGTTGACAATTACCAGAGTAAGAGCGCCCGGCAATAGGGCTCGTCCGGGTGGCACCTCGCGTCATCGCTACCCGTCCATCACCACGCGATGGACGGGTAGCCCGGCTCGTCGGCCGGCGCCCACCGCCTCCGGCGCATCCATCCGCCGCCTTGCGATCCTGCCGCCGACCGCGCAAAAAACATGATCGCGTGACCTTTGGCCAGCGCACCCGGCAGGCCACCGCTCAGGATTTCGGCACTCGGCACACACGCTCAAGCAGCAGCCCGCCGGCCAGGAGCACCGCCGCGGCACCGATCCCCAGCCCAGCGGTGATCGCATCGGCGCCGGCGGTGCGGAACTCATCCGAACGCGGCAACACATAACCGAGCACCGCAGCCCACGCTCCCGCCAGCGCCGCCCCGGCAAGGCTGCCGGCCTTGGCCATGGCCGCCAGCCGGGCGACGGTCAGCGGCAGGATCGGCCTCGTTCCCGGCCGCCCCTGCAACCGGCGCCGGGTGATCGACGCGGTCTGTAGCTCCACCAGCCCAATGATCAGCAGAGACAACGGCGCCGTGGGTGGAAAGCGCGGCAGGTCCTGATAATTGAAAACCAGGAAAACATAGGTGAGCGCGCCAAGCACCACGGCCGCCGCGAACAGATCCCGCGCCCGGCTCGGTTTCACTGGCGCAAGCTCCATGATGTCTGCTGGATCCCAGCGGTATCCAGCCCGGCCACCAGGTCGGCCACCCGGCCATGACCAGGTAGCACCGCGTCCGGCTCGACATCCAGCCAGGGAACACAGACGAACGCGCGCAGATGGGCACGCGGATGCGGGATGAGGATCTCCGGATCGTCGCTCAGCAGCCTGCCACAGGCGATCACATCAACATCCAGGGTCCGTGGGCCCCATCGTACCGTCCGCAGCCGTGACGCCGCCTGCTCGGCTGACCGTGCCGCCAACAGCAGAGCACGTGCCGGCGCCGCCGGGACCAGCACAACCGCATTGAGATAATCGTCCTGGGTGGGTCCGCCGACGGGCGCGGTCTCATACACCCGCGACACCGCCACCGCACCGAGCGTCCGGACGGCGGCACGAAGCCGCGCAAGACGATCACCGAGATTCGAGCCCAGCGCAAGCACCGCGGTCGGCCGCTCCGGCCCTGGCCGCGGCGTTGCCAACGACGACGCCTGCGACTTTCGCGATCCCGGCTGATGACCCGTCCCGCTCACGCTGGCCGGTCCCGGGTGACGCTGACCGCGACATCGGTGAACGGTAGTGGGATCGGTGCCGCCGGTTTGTGTACCGTCACCTGGGCGCGCGCAACGCGGCCGTCGCCCAGGCAGGCGACGGCCAGCCGGTGCGCGAGTGTCTCGATCAGATCCACCGGTTCACCCGCGATGATCCCAGCCAACGTCTGGGCCAACGCCGCGTAGTCGACCGTGGCGGCGAGGTCGTCGTTCGCGGCGGCTTGCCGGGTGTCCACCCACAGCACGGCGTCCACGACGAATTCCTGGCCCAACTCGCGTTCGGCTGGCAGGACACCATGGTGGCCGTGGACCCGCAGGCCGGTAAGGACGATCCGGTCCGGCGCGGCCGCCGACGGGGCATCGGCTCCAGGCGATCCGCCCGCCGGTGGCCAGGCGGTCATGCCGCGCCCGCCGGTGGGCATCGGGGCATGGCCGGGGCGGAACCGCTGGCGGCGATCAGCGCCCGAGCCGGCCCCATACGCGCATCCCACGGCTGCTCGCCGCGGGCGCTCCGCCATGCCTGCGCCACCCGGACGGCGTCCGCCGCCGCCCGGACCGCGTGCACCCGTACCGCCCACACCCCGGCGACCGCCAGCAGCGCCGTTGTCGCCTGGGTCGCATCGTCGCGATCATCGGCTGGCCGGGCCCGGCCGTCGGAGCCCGCCAGCAGGCTGCCCAGGAACGACTTACGCGATGTACCGACCAGCAGGGGATAATTCAGCGCGCTGAAGGCGTCGATGTGTGCCAGCAGCGCCCAGTTGTGTCTGGCCTTCTTCGCGAAGCCGATCCCCGGGTCGATAATCACCCTGCTCGGCGCGATACCCGCGGCGAGCACGGCCTCAAGACGGTCGTGCAGCTCGGCCGCGACCTCGGACACGACGTCACCGTAGACCGCCCGGGTGAACATGTTCGCGCTCGTGCCCCTGGCATGCATCAGCACATAGGGAACACCCCGCTCGGCGGCGAGAGCCAGCAGGTCCCGGTCGGCCGCGCCCGATACGTCATTTATGATCACAGCGCCGGCGGCCAACGCGGCCTCGGCGACCGTCCGGCGGGTCGTGTCCACGCTGACGGCAACCCCGGCCGCGGCCAGCTCCGTCACCACCGGCAGCACCCTGCGCAGTTCCTCGTCCGGATCAACCCGGGCGGCCCCCGGTCGGGTCGACTCACCACCGACGTCGATGATGTCGGCGCCGTCGGCCGCCATCGCCAAGCCGGCCCGGACGGCATCAGCGGCGGTCGCGAAGGTACCGCCGTCGGAGAACGAATCCGGGGTCGCGTTGACCACACCCATCACGCGAGTCCTGCCCATCGGCTCCAGGAGACTGCGGCTGGCCTGCTCGGGCGTCATGACTCCCCAATGATCAGCGTAGGGACGCGGCTGGACTGCCGGCGTGATGAGACCGCCGGTAGCAGTACCGCCGGTAGGAGTATCGATAGACGGGCTGAAAGCCGAGTGCGGCATACAGGTGGCGGGCCGCTGTGCTGGTCTGTTCCACCTGCAGATAGGCGCGGGAGGCACCAGCGTCGGTGGCCCATGTGACCAGCCCGGCGAGGACGGCGCGGGCGGCTCCCCGGCCGCGCGCGGCCGGTATCGTCGCCATGCTGTAGACGCCGAGCCAGTCGCCGTCTATGACCCCCCGGCCAACCGCGACCGGCACGCCGTCCATCACGCACAGCACGTACTTTGTTGCTATCGTGAGATTCGTCAGCACCTTGAGGGTGCCGGCACGCTGGTCCGCAAAGGTCGAAAGTACCCGCCCAGCGATATCCAGCCAGCTGCCGTCGATGTCGTCGAACATGAGCGTTCTGGTACCACCGGCGCGGCCGGAGCCGGCGGCAGCAGCCGCCGACGCTCCCGACGGCACGTCAACGCTGGCCTCCGCGACGGTGCCACCGGCCAGCCGGCCAGCAAGGTCCGCCAGGTCGGCCGCGCAGACATCGGTCGGACCGGTGTCATCGAACCCGAGCGCGTCCAGTGCCTGGTGGATACCGGCCGGCAACGACACCGGGGTGATCTGGACGGTCGCCGGCAGCCCTGCCGCGGCGTAGAACGCGCGGACCTCGTCAAGCGCGAGAGAAAGATCAGGGACGTCTCCGCGGGCCCACACCGAGTTGCCGCGCCGGGAGGAACCGGCAGACTCCCGCAACACCCAGCCGCCGACCCGGCGCTCACACAGCGGGGGCCAGGCGCGATGGGCGAGAAGCTCCAGCTCACGGCTCAGAGCGGCATCAACCGCCTCGCCGGCACCCGGCGCCACCAGCGCATCGTGCCCACGGTGGCTTGCGGCGGGCTCAGCCATGCCCTGCCCGGCGACCGGTACCCGCAGACGGACCCGCACTGACCACACGCCTGAGGCTACCGGCCAAGGAACGAAACCTTCGCGCTCGCCCCTCGTTGTCGCGCCCGACACGACTTGACCAGACACCGCCTGTCTCGGCAGCGCCACCAACAGTCCCCGGTCAGCGACCGGTACGCCGCTCAGGAATCGATCGGCCACCCGAATGTGCCGCGGTGAATACACCACAGTGAATGCGCGGCGGGAGCGGATGCGCGGCGAGGGTGGATGCGCAGCGACGGTGACCTGATACCCTGGGAATACATCACGGGAAGCAATGGGTATGCGTCGGCGGCACATCATGCGCATACGGTGCAATTAACCTGCGGATGGTCATCCGAACGGCGGGAGCCCAACTACAGGGCGCAAAGTTTGTTACCTCACCGTAACGACCATTCAACCCGGCGGGAACACCGAGACCCTACCGTTTTTTACGGTAACGTCAGTTGTACCACCGCCCGACAAAGGAGCCGGGCTCCTTCTTGAAGGGCATGGAGTGAAAATTGATGGTAAACCCGCCGGGCGACGCCTTTTCGGCAGATGTATCAGCTGAGACGAGCCAGCCATACGAAGTGCTGATCGAATGGAAGTCGCTTCACGGCTGTGAGTCGCTGGAAGGCCACCCATGAGCAGACTGGTCACACTCGTCGCGGCTGTCGACGCCCAGCCCACGCTGGAACAAACGGATTCAATCCTTACCGAACTGGGCCAGATGCCCCGCAATCCCATCGTCACGGGGCTGATCGACGCCCTGCTTGAGTATCGGACACTCCTCGTGAGCCTGACAGGGTGATCTTAAGGTCACCGGACGGCATGCCGGGAGCCGAACCAGTCAGGTGGTCTCTTGTTACTTGGCGGCGAGACCACCTGACTGGTCCGAAAACTAATACAGCGAACAGTTCGGGAAATCGTGGCATCCGGCAGGCCCAGGGATGCGCGGCCGTAACATTTCCCGCGTATCCGAAGGATCCGGGAAAGCCGGCCGGTGATCATACAGCCAGCACTTTCCGCATATCACCGGTGTCAGGACGGGTAGCGGTGTGCCACCGTTACCCGAACACGATCAACGCCCGAACGGCTGGCCCTGCTGCTGGCCCTGCTGGCCCTGCTGCTGGCCGAAGCCCTGGCCAGCACCCTGCTGCTGGCCACCGAACTGGCCGCCGACAGAAGCGCCGACACCGACGAGCTCCTGCAGCCGGGTCTCCACGTAACGCTCGCTGTGGTGAGTCTTGTCCGCGATCCGCTGAACGAGATCGTTGACGTCACGAGCCGCGTCGAGGTCCGCGGTGCCGACCTGTCCGAATTCATCGAGCAGCCGGTACCGGATCTGCTGCCAGTTCTGCCGCAGCTGCTGTTCAATCTGCTGCTGCTGCTGCTGCTGTGCCATCACGTTTTCCTCTCGTCGGGACTGACCGAACAAGAAGTGACCCTACTCCACCAGGCGCTCACCCAGTCAACCCCACCAGCTAACTTCGCTTGTGTAATTCAGGAAACTCTTCTTGCCGCGAAAAAGGGCTATGCGACAAAAAAGAAACAATAACGAGAGAACAGTCATGTGTCATCCGGTCCGCAGAAGTTGCCACCGCCAGCGGGAAGCCACCGATATATCCGGTGATAACCAGCGACCAGGCCGCCGGCGGCTCCGGCCGGTCACGGTCGGAGCGCACGGAACAGTCAATGCGGATGAATTGCGGAGGAGCTGCGGATAAGAGAGGCTCCGGCAATAGGGGACGCGGCGTCGCGGGGCTGGGGCACGCACCTCGCCGCATCGCTCCCCGTCCATCGCTGCGCGATGCACGGGTACCCCGGCTCGTCGGTCGCCACCCAGCACCAGGGTGACTCCCTCCGCCGCCTTGCGATGCACGCACCCCAGCCCCACTCCTTGATCCACACCCCTATTGCCGGGCGCTCTAAGGCCCGGCAGATCGGGTGCCTGCCGGTTTGTGTGCGGTGGCTGCTGAGCTGGCCGGCCCACGGTCTGGAAGCAGGCCGGCAGCAGGCCGGCGAGCCGCGGGCAGGGCTTTTCCCGGCCGGCGAGCGGGAAGAGACTGGGACGTCATGGGAGCACGGTGGGCCGCGGGAACGTGCGCGGTGCTGTTCGTCGTCCTCACAGCCATGGTGAAGATCCACTGGATGCCGCTCGCCAACGCAGACGCCGACACGATCGAGGATCTCAGCAGGATTGTCGCCACCCGGAGCTGGCCGGTCGACGCCGCCGAAGTCCTGAGCATGCTGTTCGCTCCGTTCATCCTCCGGCTGGCTGCCCTGGTCGTGGTGGCGGTGTTGTGGTTGCGGGCCAGCCCGTCGTGGGGCGGCCGCCCGCGCGGTCTCGGCCGGCTCGATCCGGCCGGCGTCCGCTGGTCGGCGCTGTTCATCGGGATCACCATCGGGATCGGTGGCCTCCTCAGCACCGCAACCAAAATCATCATCGCCCGAGCGCGCCCGCCCGTCGCCGAGGCGTTCGCCCCGGCCCACGGGATGAGCTTTCCGTCCGGGCACGTCATCGGGGTGACGGTCGCGGCGATGGTGGGGCTCGCGGTGCTGGCTGCCGTCCGCGGGCAACGGCCTCCGGTCGCCGTGACCGCCGTGACCGCGCTGGCCGTCGTGGCGGTCGGGTGCGCACGTCTCATCCTCGCCGTGCACTATCTGTCGGACGTCATCGCCGGCTACCTACTCGCGGTGGCATGGGCAGCCAGCATGACCGCGTTATTCACCCAACGCATCTGCCGAAAACGTCCTGTGGATGGCGCGGTCGACGGCAGCGAACCACCGCTACAAGGCCAGCCAGCGCAACGACCCGGCGGCCAGGCACAATCGCCACACTCTTTGGACACCGCCGCCAACAGCAATCCGCTAGACTGGCAACAGGAGCCGCCAGAGCAACCACGCGGATCCCAGCAAATTCACCCTCAGACAAAACCACGGGCCCTGTCCAGTCACTGGGGACGATGGCGAGTCCGGCTCCGATGAACTATCAGAAAGCTGATAAAAGTCAGGAATACGGTAACCAGCGGACGCTTTCGTCCGCATAACGCAGGCTTGCCAGCCGGACGGCGAACTGCGCCGCCACCCGCGGATTGCTGCTGAGGATCGGCACAACACTCGTCACCAGCTTCAGTTCCCGTACGGCCCGCAGCACCTCGAATCCAGACCAGTGCGTCACGTCGAAACCGTATTCGGACGCGAGCAGCGCGTATCGTTCCGGTGGGTAACCGAAACGCAACCGCCCGACAGCCAAGGGAACCAGGTCCCACTCGGTCGGCCCGTAACAGGTGGCATCGAAATCACAGGCGAGCACCCGGCCATCGGGGCTTCTGATCAGGTTCCCGAGATGAGCGTCACCGTGGACGATCCCCGCCGGCAGCTCGTACGTGACATCTTCAAGAGCCGCTTCGAGCCGGTCGGCCATGCGCTGCAGGAAGATACGGTCAATGTCAGCGAGCCCCTCCGCGTCGGCGAGGCGCCGGCGGACGTCGTCGAGCGGATCCCAGTTCGGCAATGCGACGATGGGCAGCGGCAACGCGTGGATCAGTCGGAGGACCACCGCGAGGTCGGAGGCGGTTGGTGGTCCGCTGTTGCGCACAGGCTCGTCCGAGGCGGACCTGCGCGCACGTGCCACCAGCCCTCGGGCGCCTGCCGGAGGCTGCCGTTCCAGGAGGCTCTGAGCACGCGGTTCGGCTGGTCGCGGCCCGGCCAGAGCATCGATCCACAGGGTGGCCACGGTGCCGTCGAGGTGCAGCGGTGCCGGCAGACCAGGTGCAAGGCGCACCGCCGGCACGTCATGCCGGGCCAGCCAACGAGCTACCTGAACGACTTTGTACGCACGGTAGGCCATCGCCGGGGATCCGGAAATCCGGATAATCACTCCGGAGCGCGGCAACCGGAACACCGCGTTAGCGGTAATTTTTATTACCTCGGCATCCTGGCCATCCAGGCCAAGCACCGTGCATATCTCTCGAACAATCGACCACGCCTTCGCCGCGGTGAAACGACCGTCACGACCCGTGACAGCCACTCGACCTCGCCCCGACCCTCACCAGACACGGAGCATAACAAGATCGATTCGTTCGGACGCGCCCATCCCGCTCACTGCCTATCCGCGCCCTCATGGCATACGGTTATTGCCGCTAAGAGCGCCCGGCAACAGGACTGTCCGGCTCGTACCGCCCGCGTGGTGCCTCGTATCATCGCTCCCCTATCCATCACCGCGCGACGCATGGGTATCCCGGCTTGTCGGTCAACACCCACCACCTCCGGTGACTCCCCGCGCCACCTCGCGATGCACGCGCCCCGGCCCTGTTTTTTGATCCACACTCCTATTGCCGGGCACTCCCATGCATTACACGCGCTCGGCCACGAACCCGAACCCGAACCATGACCCCACGGCCCGCAACGATGCCTCCTCCGATCCGGTAGTTGCCCGGTGGCGGTGCTGAGTCGCCGGTGGCCAACAGGAGTTCAATCAGTACTCTGCTCACCTACCCGAAAACCCCAAGCAAGCCAGGGCATGCCCGATGGATGCTCAACTATAGTTCCTTCGGCGGCTGCTAAGAGCGTGTTTGAGATCGGGCTTTCGATCAGTGAGCCGCGTCCAGGCGCCCCCTGGCAAGGCGGAAGGCCGAAGCGATACCGGATGAGTTGTATCGGTTTGGCCGACAACGCGGCCAGGGGGCACCTGGGCGCGGTGAGCCGGAATGACGATCTCAAACACGCTCTAAGAGGCATCCGGCGACAGGGGACGCGGGATTGCGGGGCTGGGGCACGCGTTTCGCGATGCACGCACCCCAGCGCCGACCGCTAAGAGCGA
>NZ_CAKJTL010000009.1:48162-52827 GCF_917627385.1 Protofrankia sp. CiT1 | reverse complement strand
CCTCGTGCCCCTCGTGCCCCTCGTGCTGGTCAGCTGGTCGGACCGTCCGATGGACAGCCGTCCTGGAGGCAGGCGGCCTGATCCGTGCGCAGCGCGTCCGCGCGGCGGGTGCTTGCCCACGAGTGGTCCGATCATGGTCTCTGACGGGCACAGGCGGGCTATCGTCAGCGTTCGTGGCCGAGCTGCCGATGTTCGTGGGGTCGTCCGACATCGCCGCTGCTCTCGGGGTGACCCGGCAGGCTGTCGACCACCGGTTGCGGACCGACCCTCGCGCGCCCGTTCCAGTGGCGGTGGTCAACCGCACGGCGACCTGGGGCGGGACGAGGGTCTGGCGACGGACCGAGATCGACCGCTGGCTCGGTGGTCTTGCGCCCGATCGATGGATCGCGAACCCCGGAGCGACTCGACGCGCCACTGACAACGGTGGCGTCGCGTACAGGCGTGACGGCGGCGCTGAACGCTGAACACTGATGGCAAGCGTGGCTACTGAATGTGGTTGGTGGGCGTGGCCGATGGCCAGCGCCATCCATGCGTGGGCACCGTGGTCAGGAACCGTTTCCCGGCCGGCAAGGCTCCCAACCGGTGGCCGGTAGTGGCTGTCGCGCTAGGGTCATGTAACGATGCTGTACCGGATGCCACGTAGAGGCTCCGGCAATAGGGCGTTCGATCAGGGAGCGGCGTCCGGGTGGATGGATCGCGAGGCGGCGGAGGGAGGCGCCCTGGGCTGGGCGTTGACCGACGACAACGACGCGAGGCGCCGCCTGGGCGGCGCGAGCCGGACAGGCCTATTGCCGGAGTCTCCAAGCTGACGGATCGTGTCGGGGGGATGGGTGGGTTCGCGACAATGAATCACGGATTCCGACGCGTGGCAGTCCTCTCATCATGATTGTCGACAAGGCTCAGGTAGCCGATGCGCTCCCCGGCTACGACCTCGGCGCCACGCTTGGCGCGGGCGGCTCCGGGCTGGTGCTGGCCGGCCGGCACCGCGGGTTGAACCGCCCCGTGGCCATTAAGGTCCTTGATGCGGCCCGTGACCGAGCAACGGCAGATTTTGCCGCTGAGGCACAGCTGCTCGCCGCGATGAACCATCCTCATGTCGTTCAGGTCTACGACTATGTCGAAACCGACGATCTCCATCTGATCGTCATGGAGCTGCTGGCCGGCGGGACGCTGACCCACCGCCAGACAGCGGACATGTCACCGCAGGACGCCTGCGCGGTGGGCCTGGCGGTGGCCGCGGCACTGGCTTACGCCCACAGCCAGAAAGTACTGCACCGTGACATCAAGCCGGACAACATATTGTTCGACGTCACCGGCCTGCTGAAGGTCACTGATTTCGGGATCGCGAAAATCGTGGACGGGTCAGGGGCCACTGCCAGCAGAGTTGTGGGGACCGCGGCCTACATGGCTCCCGAACAGATCACGGGCGGCCGGTTGACCCCGGCCACCGACCTGTACGCCCTCGGGATCGTGCTCTACCAGTTGTTCGCCGGGGCGCCGCCGTTCGACCGGAAACTGCCATTACATGTGCTGGCGCAGCGCCACCTCGACACCGTCCCGCCGCCGCCGGCCGGGGTGCCCGCACCGCTGGCGGACGTCGTCATGCGGATGCTGGCCAAAAACCCGGCGGAACGCCAGCCGTCCGCGCATGCCTTCGCCCTTGACCTTGCCCGTGCCGCGGCCGAGGCCTACGGCCCGAGGTGGACCACCCGCTCCGGCATCGCGCTCCGGCTTGACGACGACATCCGCGCCGCCGCGGACCAGCCATCGCTGGCCACTCAGATGTCACTCCCGCCGACCGTGCCCCCATCGGGTAACTCCTTGCCCCCAGGAGCGCCCCCGTCCGGTGGGTCCTCACCCCCGGAGCCGCCCCGCTGGAAATCGTGGGCGAGGCGGCGGGTGCTCGGCCCGCTCGCGCTCATCCTCACAGCCGCGCTGGTCGGTGTAACGATCGCTCAGGTAAACGGGGACAGCACCCCGGCTGACTGCCGGTCGCGGGCGGATGGCTCGGCCTCGCTGTCCTGGGTCGGCGGCCAGTGCGTCGGCTACAGTGACGGCGGTTACACGTTCACCAGCGGCGGTACGTCGCCGCATGCCGTTGAACTGCGCAGCGTGCAAGAAAAGATCTACGAGCAGAACCGGTGCGCGAAGATCCTTCACGACCGTACGGCCGCGGAGCTCGGGTACCGGCTCGTGACGTTGGTCTACTTCGCCGGTCTCACCGGGGAGACCGATGGCTCCTGGACAGCCGCGCAGGTCGCGGAACTTGAGGGGCTGCTGACCTGGCAGCGGGCGCTGAACCAGGTGAAAGGCTCCCCCGGCGGCTGTGCGAGCACGTCGGAGAACCCGGCAAGAGTGGCACTGCGTGTCGTCATCGCCAACGGCGGCAACGGCATGACATACGCCGACGAGGTGGCAAATGATCACCTTCTGTCGCTGGCCTCCCGTCCCGAGGAGAACCTGCTCGGCGTCATCGGCATGGACCGCAGCAATCCGGAGACTGGCCGGGCCATCACCACCCTCGGAGGAGTCGGCGTGCCCGTGGTCGCCACCACCCTGTCCGGGGATGGCATGCCGAGCTTCTCACCACTGTCGTACTTCCAGATGGTGCCGTCCAACCGGCGGCAGGCTCTGCTGGCCACCAGCTACGCGCGGAAGAACGCGAAGAAGCGGATCAGCGTGTACTACCCGGAGGGGTCCGACGACCCAACCGGCCAGGGGCTGCCGCCGGCGGACGACTATTACCTGTCCAGCCTGGTGGCCGACATCCAGGATGAAGTCCGCAGGGCGGCCCAGGCGGATCCCGCCACCGGATTCGCCTACGACGCACATGGCTGGGCGCCGGGCGGGAACACGGCCGACTGGTTCCGGGCGCAGTGCGCGACGCAGCATCCCAATGATGATCTGATTTTCTACGCCGGCCGCTATGACGACTTTCCCGCGTTCGTGGACAATATGCTGCCCTGCCTGGGCCCAGGCCAGTTGGTTCTCGGCGATGATTCGGTGTCGCGCTATGTGGTCCAGGCCGCGGGTTATTCCAGTACGGCTGTGTTCCGGTTCGTCTCCAAAGGCGCGTCCGTGCTGCTCGCCGGCAAGGCCTGTTTCCAGGGGCAGATTCCCGCCAGTGCCGGAGCGTTCGTGAGCCCGTCTCTGCGGGATTTTTGCACCAGACTCGACGACATGTACAAGGCGACCGGGATGCCGGTTCCCGAGACATTGTGGCCGGACGAACGTATCGGTCTCGCCTATGATGCGGCGAAACTGTTCGTCGACATCGTCAAGAAGCGGCGCGACGCCACCATGAAGGACATCGGGGGGCTGCTGAGAGGGCCTTTCCCTGGGGACGAGAAGTGCGCCGACACAGCCAGCTCGACGGCCACCGCGTGGCCGGGGGCGACCGGCTGCGTCGATTTCGGCACATCCCAGGTAGCGGAGTCCAAACGGCTGGCGGTTATTCGGATCAAGCTCGATGAGAAGGACCTGCCGGCGTCTCCAGACCCGAAGAGCGCATCCAAACAGGATGTGGAGGCCGTTGACGGATATCCGTGCAAGTACGTCATCAGCGGCCAGCAGCCGAGCACGACCGACTGTCTCGGTAATCCACTTCCGCCGCTACTTCCATCGCGCATCGTAGCGTTACATTAACGGCGCGTTAGTGGCCGGCGGGTACGTTGTGCTGGGTGTTGCCGCGAGCCGGACAGTCCTATCCTCGGGCGCTCTTACGCGGGAACCCCTGCCTGTCGGGCGATTTTCCCGGCGACCTGGCGGACAGCGTCCTGTTCGACTGTCGGGTCTGGCGTGCCGTCTACCTGACTGATCACGATGTTGCTTTCGACGCGGCCGGACATGACGCAGATGAGGTCGAGCGTTACTGGGACACGTTTACCACCGCCGGTCACCGTCATGACCATGCGCACCCCGCCCGCGCTACCGGCAGGCGGGGTCAGCGCGCGTGCCGAGTCGAGCGTGGCGGTCCCGCCGGCTGCCGATATCCCTTCCCGGACCATCGGGAAGAAGGCTTGGCCAAGGCATGCCGCTGCCTGTGGACGGGAGAGGATGTCCATGTCGCGGGCTACATCGACCGCTGAGGTGATCTCCGCCTCCGAGCCGATGGTGGTCAGCCCGTCGTTACTCGTGAAGTAGGCGCCGTCAGCCAGGTCGGTCGCATGGCTATGGACCTGGCTGACCGGTACGCCGAGGCAGGCCGCGAGCTTGGTTTCGGAGATCTGCGGGGTTGACAGGCTGCCAGGAGAGCTGCTGGGAGATATGCCGCGGACGAAGCCGCGTGTTTCAGGACCTTCGGTAAGCAGGTAGTCATACGCATGCAGGATGACCGCGACGGGGCGGACTGTGGCGGTGGGTACGGCACTGGCCGAATCACCGGCCGACGGGCTGACCCGAGCGGCGGCCTGCCGGCCTGCGCCTGCGCCGCCGCACGCCGCCAGGGTGAACAGGGTGATTCCCGCGACGGCTGCCTTCGGTGGGTACCGATGCCGAAATAAGAGATTCTGAAACGACGGTCGCGGTTCCACGTTGCTCCCCTGGCGCCGGGCACTCATCCAGCATCATTCTGTGTTTTTTACAATTATTTTGATCATCTGGCACTGCCCATTATGGAGGGGCAGCCTGCTCTCGGTCGCGGCTGTCATCGTTGCGTTGCGCTAA
>NZ_CAKJTL010000009.1:0-48105 GCF_917627385.1 Protofrankia sp. CiT1 | reverse complement strand
CCACTAAGGGACGTGTGCCGCGGACGGTCACCGAGCGAGCCGGCCCGCCGGCGTTCACACTCGGGTGACAACCGGGGAGCCACCAGGCAGGCGCTGGTAACGAGGTAGCTGCGATGGAACGCTGGACGCGCGCGATGATCCGTTATCGATGGGCTGTCGTAGCGGTCTGGGCGGTTGTGTTCGTCATGTCGAGCGCGGCCGCGTCCGGGCTGAGCGGCCTCCTGACGAACCGCTTCACGCTTCCCGGTACCGACACCCAGCGGGCGGAGAAGATTCTTGAGGACCGTTTCGGCCAGCGGACGACCGGTTCCTTCATGCTTGTCGTACGTACCGCGCCGGGGTCTGCCAGCCAGCTCGTGCCCGCGGTCGACCAGGCGGCTCACCGCGCGGCCGGTGTTCTTCCCAGCGGGGTGGTCGCATCGGTGCAACCGCTGTCCGACTCCGTTGTCAGTGCCCGCATCGTGTCAAATCTCGAGCCGGCCGACGCGAAGGGCTACACCGGCACGATGCGTGCCGCGGCCGGCACCGTGCCGGGTGCACAGCTCTACGTCACCGGCCAGGCCGCGATCGAGCATGATCTTGATCCAGTGTTCAAACGTGACCTCCAGATCGGCGAGCTCTACATCGCCATTCCGATCGCGCTCGTCATCCTCGCGTTCGTCTTCGGGACGCTCGCCTTTCTCCTCCCTCTGATCTTTGCGGCGGCGGCGATCCCCACGACCCTGGCGATCATTTGGATCTTCGCGCACTACATGGAGCTGTCGACCTACCTGCAGAACCTGGTCACGCTGATCGGCCTGGGCATCGCCGTCGACTACTCGTTGCTGATCATTTACCGTTACCGGGAGGAGCTGCGGCGCGGCAGGGAAAGACCGGACGCGATCGTCGCCACGATGCGGACAGCCGGCCGCGCGGTCGTGTTCAGCGGCACGGCAGTCGCCATCGGTCTCGCGCTCATGCTGGCCATGCCGGTGCCGTTCATGCGTGGTTTCGGCCTCGGGGGCCTGTTCATCCCGGTCGTCTCGGTCATCTGCGCGCTCACGCTGCTACCCGTGCTGCTGTACTTCCTGGCCGCGAAGCTCGATCGGGTGCGGCTCCTACCGCACTCCATCACCGAGCGGCGGGAGGCGGAGGAGAACTTCTGGGCGCGTTTCGCACGGGCGATCATGCGCCATCCGGTGGCCATCGCGGCTGGCACCACAGCTTTGCTCGGCACGCTTGCGCTGCCCGTCACCGCCCTTGAGCTCGGGCCGGGCTCGAACAAGGGCATCCCGCGCAATCTCGAGAGCGTCCAGGGCCTCGACATTCTCTCCGGGGCGGTCGGCGGGGGCGCACTGGCACCGACGGCAGTCGTTATTGATACCCACCAGCCCGGTGGAGCGGATGATCCACAGCTGCGCGCCGCGCTCAGCCGGTTCCAGGATGGCCTGCACGCCGACCCGGAGGTCGCCGCGGTCGTCTTCGACCCGTCCGCCGCTTCGTCCGGTGGCCAGTCCGGCGGCCAGTCCGGCGGCCAGTTCGTCGACCCGTCCCGGCGCTACCTGCAACTACAGGTGATCGGGAAGAGCGAGTACGGGGTACCCGCATCGCTCGACTTCGCCGACCGCCTTCGTCATGACATCGTCACGGCCGCCGGATTCCCCACCGGTGTCAGCGTCTATGCCGGCGGTGGCCCGCCGAGCGGGGTGGACTTCCTCGATCTCACCTACAGCGCCTTCCCCTGGCTCGTACTCGGAGTGCTCCTCCTGACGTACTTCCTGTTGCTGCGGGCCTTCCGGTCAATCGTCCTGCCACTGAAGGCGATTATTCTGAACCTGCTTTCGATCACTGCTGCCTACGGCCTGCTCGTGGTTTTCTTCAAGTGGGGCGTGGGCAGCGCGCTCGGGCTCATCTCCTTCGACCAGATCGAGGGCTGGATCCCGGTCTTCATCTTCGCGATGGTGTTCGGCCTCTCCATGGACTACGAGGTCTTCCTGGTGAGCCGCATGCGCGAGGAGTGGGACGCCGGCCATGACAACGAGACCGCGGTGGTACTCGGGCTGGCGAGGACCGGTCGCATCGTGACCGCGGCCGGACTCGTCATGTTCGCGGCCTTCATGGGTTTCGTCGCCGGGTCCATCGTCGGTCTGCAACAGTTCGGGTTCGGGCTCGCGGCGGCGATCATTCTTGATGTGACCATCATCCGGGCGCTGCTCGTCCCGAGCGCGATGAAGCTCTTCGGGCGCTGGAACTGGTGGCTGCCGCGGAATGTCGCGCGGGTCTTCCGGGTCAGGAACTCGCCGCTGGCGCCCAGGGGACGCCCCGCGGCCGATCCGGGCGGGCTTCATGGCTGACCGGACGGGCGGCTGAAAGCCGGAAAAGGGCGTGTAACGTCCATTTTGTGCCCGTTCTCGACGAGCCGGGACGCCGAGATGGGAGCATTATCGGAGGATGGATGTTCCGGGACCGCATCGGTTTGAATACACCGCCGAGTTGGATCGGGTCCGAGCCACTCTGGGCGGGCTTGCCGGCGAGGCGAGCCAGATCGTCATAGCCGCCACCGCCGCGGTGGCCGGTCCCGATGCGGGCCAGGCTGACACCATCGCTGTACACGCCGCCTTGGCGCGGCTGCATGCCGACAGCCAGGAACTGGACGACGAGCTGGTCGTGCTGCTGGCCTGCCAGAACCCAGTGGCCGGGGACCTTCAGCTTGTTGTCGCCTGTCTGCGTATCGCGACCGCGGTGGAACGGATGGGGGAGCTTGCCGATCACATCGCCACCACCGCCGACCTGCGACGACCGGCATCGGTGGTTCCGGCTCCGTTGCGTCCCGTCATCACCCGTCTCGGTCGGCTGTGTGGCGACCTGGCTGAGCAGCTCGCCGCCGCGATCCGCAATGATGATCGTGAAGCGGCGCGGCAGGTGGAGGCCGCCGACGACCAGATCGACCAGATCCACCGGCGGCTGCTGGCAACCCTGACCGATCCGGCGTGGCCGCATGGGGTGCAGAGCGCTGTGGACCTCACCCTGCTTTCCCGCTACTACGAGCGTTTTGGCGACCAGGCTGTCACCGCTGCCCGCCGGCTCGCCCGCGTCCACCCGGCAACAACGTGAGGGCTGGCGGAAGGAACCCGGGACCCGGAGCGCGGTGCGAGACGATCAGGCACAGACCTCTCGATACATCCTCGGTGTCCTTGTGGTGACGGTTACCGCTGCCTACCAGAGCGGCTGGTACCAGCTGTCACTGACAATCACGTCTGAGAGCGTGTGTGAGATCGGGCTTTCGATCAGTGAGCCGTGTCCAGGCACCCCCTGGCAAGACGGAAGGCCGAAGCGATACCGGATGAGTTGTCTCGGTGTGGCCGATAACGCGGCCAGGGGGCGCCTGGACACGGCGAGCCGGAATGACGATCTCAAACGCGCTCTGAGATGCGCTGTGTCTCGCAGTAGCCGATGAGCTCGGACATCCGGTTGATGAATCCATAGCCGGGAAAGTTCAACGATGTGTCGCACAGCACGCCGTATCCGGATGTGTCCCGGAATGCCGCCAGGAGCCGGTGCAGGGCCGGTTCCTGGCGGGAGCGCGGCATGTTAGAGCCCGGCAATAGGGGACGCGGCATCGCGGGGCTGGGGCAGCCACCTCGCGTCATCGCTCCCCGTCCATCACTCCCCGTCCATCGCCGCGCGATGCACGGGTACCCCGGCTCGTCGGTCGCCACCCAACACCTCCGGTGCCTGCCTCCGCCGCCTCGCGATGCACGCACGCCAGCCCCACTCTTTGACCCACACCCCTATTGCCGGGCGCTCTTATGCTGGTAGTCAGGGTTCCAGATCGGACGGTGCCAGTGCGCCGGTAGAGAAAGTAACCTACTGCGGGCGCCAGCCCGAAGGCAGCCGAGCCCGCATCCGCAGCCAACAGCGAATCAGCCCTGTAAGATCCATGACCAGATGGGCAGTGTGAGGAGCGATACCGGAACCCCGACGCCGACCATCAGGCTGGGCAGCGGAGTAGCCAGGCCGTACCGCATGGCGATCATTGCTCCAGCAACCATCGGTGGCATCGCGGTTTCGAACAGCGCGACTTGGACCCCATGGTCGCCAAGGGAGCCGGCCAGGGCATAGACCCCGAACACCAGGGCGGGGCCGATAACGAGCTTGACCAGCAGACCGATCGCGAGCTCCCGACGCCAGGCACGCACCGCGCCGATACGCAGTTGCAGACCGATCGAGAACAGCGCCAGAGGCGTGAGGGTTGAGCCGAGGGTGGTCAACGTCGCCGTCAGCCAGCCGGGGAAGGCGACCGGACGCAGTACCAGCCCTGTCAGTAATGCGATCAGCGCGGGTGCCGTGAGTAGTCGGCGGGCGATCTCCGCCCGGGTGACACCGGCTCCCGACGCTGTGGCCGCCACCGCGATGACCGCCGTCCCGACGATGATGAACGAGCCGAGCTGATCGACGAGAAGCGCGACCGGAACCGATTCCGCTCCAAAGAAGGCCGTGACCATCGGTATCCCGACAAAAGACGTGTTCGCCACGGCGGCGGTCACGATCAGCGCGCCCACGACGTCCCGGCGCAGGTGCAGGACGCGTCCGAGCGAGAGGAAAAGTGTTGTGCCGAAGGCGAACAGCAGATACGGGGCAGCGACGATGAGTAACAGATTGGCAGGAAATATTACACTGTGTAATACGTGGAGTGCCAGGGCGGGCAAGGCTACGTCGAGTACCCAGAAATTGACCATCTGATGGGCGCCGTCGTCGACGCGGCCGTGCCGCCGCGCCGTGACCCCTGCCACGATACCCGCCACCAAACCGACAACCAGGACGAGTAGAGCGGACACCTGCGCATCCTGTCAGGCGGACGGGGAGACCCCGCAGCGGGCCGCGGGCAGCCGTGCCGGCGCCGGTGGATACGCTCCTTGTCGTCCGCGAAGAGCGCCCGGTCGAGGCGGGAACCGAATCGGCCGCAAGCCTGCCTTTGTGTCCCGAGTCGCTCCGGAGGCCCGTCATAGTGTCTGTTTCAGCATCAACGGTCGCCTCGACCACCCTCGCGCTCGGCCCGAGCATCCTGGATGCGCAGCATCTGGCCAAAGCGGGTCTGATCGTTGTGCTTTTGATCGTTTTTGCCGAGTCCGGCTTGCTTGTCGGTTTTTTCCTGCCCGGTGACTCGTTGTTGTTCACGGTCGGTCTGCTTGTGTCCAACCACACGTTGTCCACTCCGCTGTGGCTTGCCTGTTTTCTGATCTCGATTGCCGCGATCCTCGGTGACCAGACAGGTTTCCTGTTCGGGCGTAAGGTCGGTCCCACCTTGTTCCGGCGGCCCGACTCGAGGCTGTTCAAACAGGAGAACGTGGGCAAGGCCCGTGAATTTTTCGAGAGATATGGCCCTGTTTCAGTGATTCTTGCCCGTTTCGTTCCCATCGTGCGGACGTTCACCCCGATCATCGCGGGTGTCAGTGGCATGAACTACCGGCTCTTCAGCATCTTCAACGTCGCTGGCGGGCTGCTGTGGGGCAGCGTTGTAACGGTGATCGGATATTTCCTGGGCAAGGTCGACTTTGTGGCCAACCACGTCGAGACGATTTTCATCGGGATCGTGCTGCTATCGGTCATCCCGATCGCCTTCGAGCTGTTGCGGGCGCATCGCCGGGCAACGCGGCCGGCCAAGGACTCAGGCGGTCCGCGGCATTCGTCGCAGTCGCGCCCGATACCTGATCAGGACTGACAGCGTTTGGCCCGCTCGTCCCGGGGCGGAAGATGAAGCGCCCGGTGGGAGACCGCCAACACGGGGGGAGTTGGTAGTCGCCCCACCGGGCACTTCTCAGATTAGTTGGTCGGAGGCCCGTGTGTCCCGTTTGGCAGCCAAAAACCCGCAACGATCGCAAGGTTTTTCTTCGGGTGACCGGGCGGTTCGTCACAGTGTTTGCAAGATCCTGTTCAGGCAGCTATTTATGATCGACTGAAAACGTCCGGAGGTGCCGTGTCGTCAATAGGTCCTGGATGGCTTGAGAGCGCCCGGCGATAATGATGTGGATCAAGAAGTGGGACTGGGGCGCGTGTGTCGCGAGACGGCGGAAGGAGCCACCGGACGCGAGGTGCGTGCCCCAACCTCGTGATAACCCCGCGATACCGCGTCCCCTGTTGCCGGGCTGCTGAATTAATATTACCCAACTTACCTGACAGGCGAGTGCGGTGCTTGTGCGCCTGGGTTCCGTCCAGCGTATGGGGCGTGCCGGCTCCAGTGGGCGCCCCATGTCCGGGCGGTGTGGGAGACAGGGCTGTGTGAAACGCTGTACCGGGCATGCAAGAGTCATGTCATAACGGAAGTCATCTGACAGAAAACGAGGTTGGCTGATGTCCTCACTTGACCGCGGCACGCCCCCGGACCCGTTCGATGTTCTCCCCCGCGTACCGTCTTTCACGCTCAGTAGTGACGACTTCTCCGATGGAGGCACACTTGCTCCATCGGCGGTCCACACCAGCGCAGGTGGGGAGAACCTCTCGCCGCACCTTGCGTGGACGGGCTTCCCCGCGGGGACGCGGAGCTTCGTTGTCACCTGTTTCGACCCGGACGCACCGACGGGCAGCGGTTTCTGGCACTGGACGCTGGTCGACATCCCGCTCTCGGTCACCGAACTGCCTCACGGCGTGGCAAGTGGTGATCTTCGGGAGCTGCCCTCGGGGTCGTTCCACGTACGGAACGACTACGGTACGGCCGATTTCGGTGGCGCCGCGCCTCCGGAGGGTGATCGTCCGCATCGTTACATTTTTGCGGCCCATGCGGTCGACGTCCCGTCGCTCGGGCTCCCCGACTCTGTCTCGTCCGCGGTTGTCGGGTTCAACCTGGCGTTCCACACTCTTGCTCGCGGTGTCCTGCGGGCTACGTACCAGCGTTGATGATCTCCCGGAGATTGTTGTGAATCCGGCCCTCGCGAGCGCCCGCGGCCTCCCACAACAGGTCGTCTGGGACACGGCGGGCAAGGATCGCCGGGCGCGGGTAGGTTGGCCTACATGATTCGCAAGCTTGTGCTTCTCGTTGTCGTTGCCGGAGCTGGAGCGGTGGCGACCGTCGTGCGCCGTCGCAGGGGCAAGGACGAGGTTGACCTCTGGCATGAGGCGACCACCGCCATCAACCTGAACTGAGCCCCAGCGGTTCGGGCGGGGCTCGGACGTCAGCCCGCCACGCCTCCACCCATCGCGGTGCGAGCGTGTCGGGCTGCCCGTGGACGCCTTCGCGCCGATACGGCACACAGCGCCGCTCTGTTTTCGCTCCATTGGTCTATTTTGGCCGTATGTAACATTTTACTGGCATTTTCGTGATTTTCATCACATTTATGATCTACGGCCGACGACGTGCCCACCCGTCGTGACGGCCTGCATGGCCTGCATGGCCTGCGCGGAGCCCGGTCCGGCCCCGCGCCCTCTGATTCTTGAGGCTTCCGCCCTGCTGCTCCCGTTCTCGGTTTCGAGAGATTAACCCACTGGTAGTGGTGTTGTGGTTGAGTTCCCTTTGGCATCCTTTGGGTCTCCTCACTGTTTGTGTCTACTTTGTAGGCAAAGCGTTGTGAGATCTGCTTGTCGGATGGGGACGCCCGGGATCGAACCGGGCGCCTGGAAGGTGGCTCCGGGCGTGAAGGGGACGGATGACAAGCAACAGCAGCGTGCGCGTTGGCGAATCACGGCGCCTGGTCCGCTCCAGCGGATCGGATGACGGCACCCCGCGGCCTCGTGAGGTTGCCATTGGTGCTGGTTTAGGAGGATTCGCAGCTATTGTTCTGCTCGTTGTCTCGGCTGTCCTGTCGGGCGGCGGGCAGCACACGGCGACCGTGGCCCGTCCTGGCGCATCAGGTGACGGGACGGCCGGAGTGGCAACACCCGTACCCGATGTCGTGGGTCTTCCCGGACAGGATGCACGGGACGCGGTGGCGACGGCATCGGCCATGGCCACGCGGCCGCCAGCCCACTCGGATGACGGCCCAAGGATGGTGGCGGCCGGCGCGACGTCCGTGTCTGTACCGGTTGAAGCGCCGGCACCGCCGGCTGGCCTCGGTCCGCGCAGCGACGAGCCGATGGGCTCAGGCAGCACTGTGTCGACCGTGGCGTCCACTCCGGCGGTGCCGCCCTCGGCGTCCCCAGAGCCAGGCACGACAGCTGGTGTGGCCGTGCTGATACAGGGGAGTGACTCGTCCAGCCCGGCTTCGCCGGGACCCGAACCGGCTCCTTCCTGCCCGGAAGATCGAAATTTTGCCGGATCTCTCCTGCGTTCCCTGGGCCTTGCGCCCTGTGTCCCCTGACCCCAGTAGATGGCTGCGGGACGAAGCGCGGGTGGTGTTCCCGTGGAGCACAACCCGCGCCCTCGCCGGCTGCCACCGGTTGCCCGGCTGGCCGCGGCGTGCCGTACCCTTGAGGGGGGATTTCCCGACGGGCGTCGTGTGTCGCCTACCGGGGGCGTAGCTCAATTGGCAGAGCACTGCCTTTGCAAGGCAGGGGTTCGGGGTTCAAGTCCCCGCGTCTCCACAAGCTGGCTTTGGCTGCTCGGTGGCCTTCGGCCACCTTCGCCACCAGCCGCGATGCCTTCCCGGGGGGGCGACCCCCGGACCCCCGGTGTCGAGCTTTGCTCGACCTGGCCGGGGTAACAATGATCGTTATGTGGCCAGCCGTGTAGCCAAGATGCGCTATCTGTCGTCCTGGTCTTCCGCTGTGTCGTCCTCGTGCTCCTTCTCGGGTTGCGCGCCGGTGTCGGCCTCTGGTGCGCGGAAGGCCGAAGCGATACCGGATGAGTTGTATCGGTGTGGCCGACAACGCGGCCAGGGAGCGCCTGGACGCGGCGAGCCGGAATGACGATCTCAAACGCGCTCTGAGGCCGAGCAGCTCACCGCGCCGAGCAGCTCACCGCGCCGAGCAGCTCACCGCGGCGCAGCCCCATCGTGATCGCCAGAACGAACAGTGCTTCGAGCCGGTCCTCTCTGGCCACCGCCAGGAAACGACGGGCATCATCTGTGGTCAGCGTACGGCGTTCCCCGCCTGCCAGGCTCGGCGGTCGGACGGCTTTCGCGACGTTGCGGCTCACGAGATCCATCCGTTCCGCGTCGGCGAGTGCGGCCCGTAACACCGCGTGAATCTTCGCGAGGCTTGCGGGCTTCATCTGGTCACGGCGTGCAGTAGGCGGAATCAAGCGGTCAAGGCGACACATGCCTTTCCAGCAGATCGTTGAACACTTCTACCGGCTTGCGCCAGCCCAACGGGCGAGTTCAAACGGTCGTAGCGACACTCCGATAGGATGATCTCGGCAGTGTCGACAGACTGGACGGTAGCTGGCTTCGCGCGAGTTGTTGAAGATCGAGGAGTGGGCGACTATCTCCCGGGAACTGAGCCGGCACAAGTCGGCGCGGTATATCGGGCAGCTGCTCGGCCGGCACCACTCAACAATATCTCGGGAGATCGACCGTAACGGCGGCGCGATGGCATACCGTGCGGTCGAGGCGCAGCGACGCCGCGAGGAGAACCTGGCACGTCCGAAGGAAAGAAAGCCCGAAGCGTTGCCACGGCTTCCTGGCGTGGTGAACGATGGTCTACGAGAAAGTCGACATGGTCAACATCAGCGAACGGCCGCGGGAAGCCGATGACCGCGCCGTGCCCGGGTTCTGGGCAGGGGACTTGATAATCGGGCAGGGAAACAAGTCCCAGATCGCGATGTTGGTCGATCGTACCACGCGGTTCGTCATGTTGGTGCGGATTCCCTACGACCGTAACGCCGAACGCGTCGCCTACCTGCTCGCGAAGAAGATGGAAACCCTGCCTGAGTTCTTCCGGAACAGCGTGACCTGGGACCAGGGTAAGGAGATGGCCCGGCACGCCGATTTCACCGTGAGAACCGGGATGCCAGTCTATTTTTGTGATCCGCATTCGCCGTGGCAGCGGGGTTCGAACGAGAGCATCAACGGCCTTCTTCGGCAGTATTTCCCGAAGGGCACGGACCTCTCCGTGCATTCCCGGGAAGATCTCGATAGAGTGGCCGCGGAGTTGAATGGCAGGCCTCGTGAGACGTTGGGCTGGCGCAAGCCGGTAGAGGTGTTCAACGATCTGCTGGAAAGGCATGTGTCGCCTTGACCGCTTGATTCCGCCCCGCCTGCCGCCCGATGATGACAGCCAAGCCGATGAACGAGCACGGATGCTGGCGGACGACCACGGATGAAGTGCACGGGCCAGCGCTCTGTGCGCCGTCCACTGCCTTGTCGTTGATGACGATGCGGGGCTGGCTTGGTGAGACGGTGGCCGCGTTGAGGTTGACGTCGGGGCGACGAACGCCGACCAGAGCGCCGCGCCGCATCCCGGTGGTGACCGCCAGGAGGTACATGGCATAGAGCCGGTCGTCTTGGAGGTGCCTGACGAAGGCACGCAACTGGTCAGAGACGCGCAACTGGTCAGGGGTCCATACCGTGGGCGAACACCGGTCGATCTTCAGTCGGTCGGCTAGGAACGTCAGGCCGGCCACGATCCCACGATGTCTACTACAACCGACAGTGGATCCATTCCACGATCAGCCGCCGCACGCCTGAAGAGCCCGGAGTCGAATGTGACGGAAGGACAAGATCCTCGGCATGGTAAGAAGTGTCCACGAAAGTGGGAACGTTCCAATTGACAAGGTTGCTGCCTGACAGGGCTGACCATCGGCCTGTCGAGAACCCGAGGCTTCTCTTCCCGGATATGAAAGCCGATATCCGTCTGGCGCTGGGCCCCAGCGGATCCTGTCCGCAGCGTAATTTTTGCCACGTAGTTCTGGCGGCGTGGGATCCGAGGGCTCTCGGTGGGATTCCGCTCTCGCGGATGGTTGAAGCGTTTATCTCGGCGACCACTTAGAGCGACCGGCAATAGGGGACGCGGCGTCGCGGGGCTGGGGCACGCACCTCGCCGCGTTGTCGTCGGTCGTCACCCAGCACCAGGGGGACTTCCTTCTCTGCCTTGCGCCGCACGCACCCCAGCCCCGCTCCTTCGCCCCGGAGCAGCGCCGAGCATTCGGTCAGTGCCAGGAACGAGTTTTCATGATCTGCTGGACGTGCCGGTGTGGAGCGCCCACGTCGGCGAGCGCTCCACACCGAGGGGCTCAGACAGGGCGGACGTGCTCCGCCTGCGGGCCCTTCTGACCTTGCGTAACCTCGAACTCGACGCGCTGGTTCTCTTCCAGGCTGCGGTAGCCGGCACTGTCGATCGCCGAGTAGTGGACGAACACGTCGGGACCGCCGCCGTCCTGGGCGATGAACCCGAAACCCTTCTCGCCGTTGAACCACTTCACGGTGCCCTGAGCCATGTGTCGTCTCCTTCGTGGGGCTGGACCAAGCCCGCCCGCTGCGAATACTAGGTTGCCGCGGTGGGATCGTCCCACTGCCGGAAAAGACCGGAGAAACGAAAAACGCCCGCTGTCAGACTCTGGGGCGTTTGAACGTTCGAGGAAGCTCCAACTGCAACACCGTCAACCTACCAGGCTTGGCGGGGATGCGCCGAGCGAGGGGCACATCCAGCGGATACCGCGATAGGTGGCGGGGGCCGTGGGCTTGGCCGGTACGCCGGGGGTCAGGATGCTCGAGGCGGGAGCAGCTTGGCTGATTGGCTCGCTACTGCTAGCAGTTGTCCATTTTTGTCGAATATTCTGGCGGTGATCTGGGCCACACCGCGGATCATGGCTTCGACCCGGGCATCGACCAGCACCCAGTCCGTCTGGGCTATGCGTCCGACCCGCAGGCTGTTGTCCAGGCTGAGTGTGTAGAAAGGCCTGCCCACCGCGTCGATGACAGCGGTTGGCGCCAGATCGGCGAGGATTGCGATCGAGGCTGGCGAGGTCAGCATGGGTTGAGGTAGCCGTGCCCACAGAGCGCAGTGACCTGAACCCGGATTGCCGTCAAGCGTTGACCGTGGGGGACGGGCCCAACGCTGTTCAATCTGAGCGAGCATGCCTCCCGCCTCCTGAATGTCACCGCCGCTGCTGGTGTGGATCCGCAGCGGGCAGTCGAGTGGCTCTGAGGAGATGCCCTCGGGCGGGCCACCGAACTGCAGGCTGTCGCCGGTCGTGCCTCCGAAGGTGCCCGTGGCCAGCATGGCGAGCCGGCCGTTGATCGTGCCGCGGACAGCTGCTTGGGACAGGCTCCGCCCGTGTTGGCCCACCTCCAGGTGAAGACTGAGACACGCGTTGGTCTCAATGGGGGAGATGTACTGAACGGTCGCCCACAGGCAGCCTCGATCGAGGATGCTCTCGCTGACCGCGATCGCCGCAGCCAGCCCACAACCGCCCCACAACGTGCCGCCGGAGTTAAGCAGAGGTGGGCCGATCATGAGGCTGCCGCTGTTGGCTGTGACATCGACAGTCAGCCCGAGCAGCTCATGCGTGTTCCCTCCGGTGGTCCGGTCGGCACCTTCTACATCGATTCCGATGCTCATGTCCTCATGCTCGCAGGTCGCCGTGCTTGCTTCATTGAGCCGTGGAGGGCTGGCCACGGTGGGCGTTTTCGAGGCGTTCCCAGGGAGTGCGAGACTTCCAGTTTATGGTGCAAAAACCCCGGACCGCTGTGGCCCGGCTCATCGCGATCGGAGCCGGGCTGTTTCTTCTCGGCGCCGCGGCTGGCGCATGCAGTTCCGGCGATGCCACGCCAGCCTCCGTCGCTACCCCGACGAAGATCCAGGCACCGCTCGGTGCCGAAGCGGGCATCAGGGCGCAGACTGGCAGCGACCAGGGTTCCTCCCCGCGGCCGTCGCCCATAGCCGGTGGCCAGCTGACTCCTGCGCCTGGATCACCGCCGGTGTGCGGTGAGTCCGAGTTACGGCTTGACGCCGGGCCGATGACAACCGCCGCGTCCGCCGAACGTCAGGGATTCGTCGTCATCCTCACCGATATCTCCGACCGGCCATGTTCGCTGATCGGCTATCCAGCCGTGGTCGCGTTGAACAGCGAAGGCCGCCAGGAACGGCCCGCCGCTCGCTCCGAGGGCGGCAGCCTGTTCCGGGTGAGCCCACCCGGAACGGTTGTCCTCCAGCCACAGCACAGCGCGTCCTTCGGGGTTGAGTGGACGGCAGTCCGCGCCGCGGACAAATCAGGTGAAAAGGACGCATGCCTGCCGTACGCAAGTTTCGTGATCACACCACCGAATCAGGGGGGCGGTCAGCACATCGATCGACAGACGACTATCTGTGACGCATTCCAGGTGCATCCCGTGGTCACCGGAACCACTGGGGCACGGGCACACTGACCGCCAGCCCAGAAAACGGCACCCGGCCATGCCGGGCTGGCATGTCGCCCAACTGCGACTGGGATGGCCGATGGGACCGTCGTCCTATGACGACGCCCGGAAGCCCGCGATGCCGCGCAGCCGCGGGGCAGCACCCACCCGGGGATTCCAGCCCAGTTCTGAATACATGTCATTGTCCTGCCAGCGGACCAGCGCCTCCCGGTCCAGGGCGGTAAGCGACTCCGGCAGAGCGTCTAGATGATGCCATTGAAGCTGGTTTGTTCGCGGGTCCTGGCCGGGCGAGGGCATCCCGCGCCAGTGCGTCAGCCGGAAGAACAGCCCCACCCGTTCACCGGTATCGGCATAATAATGATGTGCCACATGCGCGAGCCACACATGCGCTGCCATGGCCATTACCGATGCCGTGTCGTCGGCGATCCGGAGCACAGCCTCTATTGCTGGCTCACCGCCGTGTAACTCGCCCCATGGTAGTTGCCAGGGTGAATCCGGCTCACCGGAACGCCCCAGCAGAACCGACCCGTCCGCGCGCCACATCAGCACATGGATGTTGATCGGTAGCTGGACTCCACAGTCGGTGTCCGTGCGGTTGGCATCATTGCCTGTCACCACAGCCCCTCCGGGGGTCTTGCCAGCAGCGGCGCGCATGTGCGGAAATCCTGCACCGTACTCCAAGGGGATCGCTATGCGATCCCCTTGGCCCCCCGCGCTCGGCCGGTTGCACCGTTGACGCAGTCAAACACCGGCTCGATATCCGAGCTGGCAGGCGTCCAGCGGTCAGCCGCGTTCCAGCTGATGGTGGGATGTTCCGTGGTGCCGACGATTGCTGACCACGGCTGCCCGACCATCATGTTTGCCAATCGGTCCCTACTGTGCATTCCCGCAGTCATTCCGCTGGAATTCCGGTGGTGGGCAGCCGCTAGCCCACCACCCGCCGTTCGTCGGAAGCTCTGCCCCGCCGACAGCCCTCCCCCGCGAGCCGTCAGCGCCGCGAGACAGGGCAAGCATGCGCCGTGAGTTGTCATCACGGCCTCCCAGATCCTCACTTTCGCGGCATGAGTGAGGGTGCCTGCACATCATGGCGTTTATAGCATGCAGATGCAAGGCTCGGGTGCACGTGCAGAGGTCTGGAAGCGCAGATGCGGCGCCGGAAGATCGGATAACGTACTCTTGCGTCGACTGATGCCGAGGGGGCCGACCGTGGCGACCGTTGACGCTGGAGGCGGTCCGACCGTGTGTCGGATCATCCTGGGTTCTCAGCTCCGTCGGCTTCGTGAGGACAACGGCATCAGTCGTGAGGATGCGGCTTACAGCATCCGGGCATCCGAATCAAAGATCAGTCGCCTGGAGCTGGGGCGGGTCGGCTTCAAAGAGCGCGACGTTGCTGATCTACTCACGCTCTACGGGGTCCTGGACGAAGCCGAGCGGACGCCGTTGTTGTCGTTGGCTCGCGAAGCCAACCGGCCTGGGTGGTGGCACAGCCACAGCGACGTCCTGCCGGGCTGGTTCCCGTTCTACATCGGGCTGGAGGAGGCCGCGGTACTGATCCGAACCTACGAGATCCAGTTCATTCCGGGCCTGCTCCAGACCGAAGACTACGCTCGTGCCATCATAACTCAGGGTTACAAGGGGATTCCGGCTGAAACCATCGAGCGTCGGATCAGTGTGCGGATGAACCGGCAGAAGCTGCTGATGAAGCCAGATCGTCCTAGGTTATGGGTAGTTGTGGATGAGGCTGCCTTGCGGCGTCCGATAGGTGGGCCCGAGGTGATGCGCGCTCAGCTTGAGCACCTGATGGCGCTCACGGAACGACCGAATCTTACTTTCCAGATCATGCCGTTCCATTTCGGTGGTCACGCCGCTGAGGGCGGTGCATTCAGCGTCCTGCGTTTCCCTGGAAAAAATCTACCGGACGTTGTTTACCTGGAACAGCTCGGCGGTGCCGTCTACCTGGACAGGCGAGAAGAGGTTGACCGCTACCTGAACGTCATGAACCGCCTCTGTCTCGACAGCCTGCTTCCGGCTGACAGCACCGATGCTCTCAGCCGGATCCTCAGCGACACCTGACACGAGCTGGACCGCACCCGGACCATGATGTTCTTCGCGCCAGTAGAGGGCGCGAAGCGTCCTAGTGGTCTCGGGCTCATATGAGGTCTCTACTGGATCAGGTTGTCAAAGTCGCCGTCCTTGGCACCGAGGATGAGCGCTTCGATTTCGGCGCGGGTGTAGATCAGTGCGGGACCTTCGGGGTGCCTGGAGTTGCGGACCGCGATGGAGTCCGCTGAGAGGCGGGCCAGCTCCACGCAGTTTCCCTGTGAGTTGCTCCGCTGGCTCTTCTGCCACGTGACCTGCGGCAGCGCGGTCGCGGATATTCCGTTGTAGATCTCCTGCATGGTGGTCTCCCTCGATTTCGGTTGGCCGCCAGCGACGCGAAAAGATCATAGTTGTGCACCGGTGGCGGGGTGGTGCGCATGTCGGAACTCGCTTCGCGGTCTTGCACGCATTACTGGGCGTGGCTCGCACGGACGCGGTCACGCTCGTCTGGACAGGCACATGAACATGAACAGCCCGCCGGCGGAACTCACCTCCTCCCGCTTGGCGGGAGCCTCGGTGTGCGTGCAGATGCACGTACTTCCTGCGCAGGATATAGCACGGTCGTTCGCACGTGCATTAGGGAAACAAAAATTACTTTAAGTGTCAAAAATATGGCGGACCGTATGCAAAAATTATCAACCGCCCATGGTCTGTTACGATGAGATGTATATTGATTATTTATAGTTACTTTTGGTGCTGTGTATCCACATCGATGAGTGGACCGATCCGCCGATCACTGGTCTGCGCTCGATGTCCCGGGCCATGAGCTGCCATGGCCGACCAGCCCGGCGAGGCTGGCCGTGGTGAACGCACGCCCGGCCGGGGAGATGCTCTCGGCACGGTTCAGCCGCCGGTCCAGGTTGATCGCGGCATTGATCATTGCGAGATGGGTGAACGCCTGTGGGAAGTTGCCCAGCTGCTCGCCGGTGAGCCCGATCTCCTCGGAGTACAGCCCCAGATGGTTGGCGTAGGTCTGCATCTTCTCGAAGATGAACTGTGCCTCGGTGAGCCGGCCTGAGCGAGCAAGCGCGTCGACATACCAGAACGTGCACAGCGAGAACGTCCCCTCCGAGCCGCGCAGCCCGTCCGGCGAGGCCTCCGTGTTGTAGCGGTAGACGAGGCTGTCGGAGACGAGTTCGGAGTTCATCGCGTCGAGCGTGGACAGCCACATCGGGTCGTCCGGCGTGACGAAGCCGACCTGCACCATGCGCAGGAGAGAGGCGTCCAGCACCTCGGTGCCGTAGTGCTGGATGAAGGCCCCACGCTTTTCGTTCCAGCCACGATCCATGACCTGCTGGTAGATCCGCTCGCGCTCCCGTGCCCACCGCTCCTGGTCGCCGGGCCGGCCGTGCTCGGCGGCGAGCCGGATGGCCCGATCGAAGGCTGTCCAGGAGTTGATCCGGCCGTAGGTGAAGTCGGCCCGTCCGCCGCGGGTTTCCCAGATGCCCTCCTCCGGGGAGTCCCAGTGGCTGCACAGCCAGTCGAGAATCCGGAGCAACCGCATCCATCCTGAATGACTGAGATTGACACCCTTGTGATCGGCGAAATAGATGGAGTCCAGCGCTTCGCCATAGATGTCGAGCTGGAGCTGGTCGGCAGCGCCGTTGCCGATACGCACCGGTCGGGAGCCGCGATACCCCTCAAGGTGCTCGAGAAGCTCTTCGTCCAGATCGGATGACCCGTCCACGCGGTACATCAACCTTAGCGGTCCGGATCCGTCGCCCGCTTGTTCCTCCACCCGGTCGGACAGCCAGCCGATGAACATCCGGGCTTCTTCCACATACCCGAGCCCGAGCAGCGCGTACACCGAGAACGAGGCGTCGCGGATCCAGGTGAAGCGGTAGTCCCAGTTACGTTCGCCGCCCACCTGCTCGGGTAGCCCCGCGGTGGGCGCCGCCACCAGCGCGCCGGTGGGTGCGTAGGTCATCAGCTTCAGCGTCATGGCCGAGCGGTACACCTGTTCCCGCCAGCGGCCATGATAGGTCGACCGGCCCAGCCAACCACGCCAGAATGCGACGGTCTCGTCGAACATCGAGATAATTTCATCTCTGGCCAGTTGGCGCGGTGGCCCGGCCGCACCGGTTTCCAGCATCACCGCGCCGATCTCGCCCGCATGCAGGTTCGCCGATCCTTGAATACCGTCACCCCGCGGATTCCGGATGCGGTCGGCCGAGGCCCAGCCGATCGTCCGGGCCGGATGCATCGTGAGCTGTATACCGTTCGCCCGGAAGACCGCTCCCGCACCAGTCACATCCAGGGTATGGGTGGCGCGGCCGTAGTCGAACCGCGGCATACAGTCGAACGTGAAGCGCATCTCACCGCGTACGACCCGGACCAGCCGGACCAGCCGATGGTTGTCGGTGGCGCGCTTCGTGTCCACAACCGGCATGAAGTCAACCACTTCACCCACACCCGCATCGGTCATGAAACGGGTGATGAGTATCGCGCTGTCGGGAAAGTAGAGCTGTTTGGATATGTATCCTGGTTCGGCTGGAGCAATGCGGAAATGTCCCCCTTTCGCACGGTCGAGCAGCGCCGCGAAAACGCTCGGTGAATCGAACCGTGGCGCGCAGAACCAGTCGATCTCGCCATCTTTCGTAACCAGTGCGGCTGTGTGCAGGTCGCCGATCAAGCCGTGATCGGCAATCAGCGGATAGTCCATTTTTCTCCCTGTGCTCCCGCGGGTGCCGGACCCACCGGTTTCCGGCGGATGCAGCGGTATCCCCAGTGGTGTACCCAGGTTGCCGGTCCGTTCACGAAGCGTATGAGCGACTTACCCGTCCGTGCTGCTCACCCAGTTCGGGTGGAGCGGGGCGAGGTGCGGGAGCATATTGTGGCGGCAGCGGGAACGAAGAAGGTGACCATGGGACGGCTGGGGGATCACGCGGCGTCGGTGACTCTGGTGGGGGCAGGTCCGTGAAGGGGTGGCGCGGTGACTAGCGCGTTGCCCCTTGCGCTTGCCGCCGGCATTTATCCGCTGGGCCTGGCCATTGTATTGCGTTACCTTGGAGAGCCCGCCTCGATGCGGCATGCGTACGCCTATCTGGCGGGCACCGCGACAGTCACTTTCGTCGCGGGGATAGCAATTTTGTTGGCCTTGCGTGGCTCGGGCCTGACCGAACGGCAGCATCCCGCGCCGGGCGGTGGAATCCAGGTTTTCCTCGGGGTTGCGCTGCTGTTCGTAGCGGTTCGCCTCACCCGGCGGCGAAAGCGTGCCGGCAGGGATGCCAGCAGGGATACCGACAGGCTGGATAGACAGAACGAACCGAGTGAACCCGGCAAGGAGACGGGAGCGAACGGCGCGCCTGGACGGCACCCTGGACTTGGTCGCGTTTACCTGCTGGGGGTGGTCACGTATCTGCCGTCGTTGCTCTACATCAGTGCGATAAAGGATCTTGCTGATTCCCACAGCAGCAACACTGAAACCGCACTGCTGCTGTTGCTGTGTGCTGTTTTCGTGCTCCAGATGGTGGAGCTTCCGATCATTTTGCGAATCGTCGCTCCGGCGCGGACGGGCGCGATCCTCGCCGCTTACAACGGATGGATGCACCGGCACGGACAGGATCTTCTCATCCTGCTCGCCGCCGCTGGCGGTGGCTACGTTCTCATAAGCGGCATCATGACCCTCCTGGACTGACCGATCAACGGTCGGTGCCCGGATAGCGCCCGGATAGCGTCGCACCCGCACCCGCACCCGCAGCAGAAAAGGCCGATCGCTCGCGTGATTCTATTCCCGGGTCAGCCGTTGCAGGTCACCAGCGGCAGGTCCACGGCCCGACTGGCGGCGAGGCGCAGGAGCTTGGGCAGCAGAGCGGCGAGGACGGCGGCGTCCTCGCCGGCTTCGTGCGCCCGTCGTTGGGGTATTCCCCAGTGTGCCGCGAGGGTCGCCAGCTTCAGATTGGGCAGTTGGAGGTCGAGTTGGCGTGCGAGGGCCCGCGTACACAGCCGTCGATCGACGGGAAGCCGTAGGTCGGCCCGGCCAGCCTCGGCCGCGATCATTTGCCAGTCGAACACCGCGTTGTGGGCGACGAACACCCGGCCGGCAAGCAGGGACGTCAGTGAATCGACGATCTGGCCGAACGTCGGGCTGCCCGCGAGTCGTTCACGGGTGAGGCCGTGAATGTGGACCGGCCCAGGGTCACAGCCCGGATCGAGCAAGGTCGACCAGCTGTGCTCGACCGTGCCGTCCGCGGCAACATGGACGACGGCGACCGACAGGACGCGGTCCACCCGGGGTGACAGACCCGAGGTCTCGACGTCCACGACGGCGTACCGGTGCGGGAACAAGGCTGCGAACTCACGGTTCGGGAGCACGGTGGTTGTCACAGAACGGATCTTGCCGGACCAGTCTGCCGGGACCGCATCCATATGCACATGAGAGAGACAATTCTTGCGTTGGCGTGTTGATGAGGACCTTGCCTGTCAGCTGGCCAGTTGGGATCGCCGTGGTTGCTCGCGGGCGTGCTGATCTGGTTACAAACTGTTTTGATCATGATGCGAACAGGGATACCCGTGATCAAAATGTCTCGTCTCGCCTCGCCGCCACCGCCCACATTCAAGCGGTGTGTTTACTGTTACCCTTCGATGTCATTGTTGCTCGCTGGGGACTCGGAGCGGATCTGTGTATATATCTCGCGGTGATCGATCACGGCGGGTGTCGCGCCTTGTGCTGCTTGCCGCCATGTGTGCTCCGCTGCTGGCGGCCTGTGGCGGAAGCGCCGGTTCGGCGAAACCGTCATCTGTTCAGTCGAGTTCACCGGCACGGGATGTCCGGGTGGCTTCCACCTCCGCGGTGTCCCCGCCTCCGGTGGGAGCCCCGCAGCCAGCGCCGTCGAATGTCTACGCGTTTGATGGGATGAACCAGTTCAGCCCGGCCGTCCGTGACGCCAGGCCGCTCGTCTACGTTCCGAACAGCGACAGCAATACCGTTGACGTGGTCGATCCGGCGACGTTCAAGGTGATCGACCACTATGTGACCGGCGCCCGGCCCCAGCACGTCGTCCCGTCGTGGGATCTGTCAACGCTGTACGTCACCAACAACGACGGCAACAGCTTGACCCCGATCGACCCGACCACTGGGAAGATCAAAGGACCGAACATCCGTGTTGACGACCCCTACAACATGTACTTCACCCCGGACGGGAAGTACGCGGTCGTCGTCGCCGAGGCGTTGCAACGACTGGACTTCTACGATCCGCATACCTGGCGGTTGCACACGCAACTCAGGGTCGACTGCCCAGGCGTCGACCATATCGACTTTGCCGCTGACGCTTCGTTTCTTGTTGCCACCTGCGAGTTCTCCGGCAAGCTGGTCAAGGTGGACCTTCGCGCACCGGCTGTTGTCGGGTACCTGACCGTCGGGGGCATGCCACAGGACATTAAGATCGACCCACGTGGCGAGGTGCTCTATGTGGCGGATATGATGGCTAGCGGCCTCTACCTTGTTGACCCGATTCGTTTTACGAAGATCGGGTTTTTGCCGACCGGCGCAGGCGCGCACGGCCTCTATCCGAGTCGCGACGCAACCACGATGTACGTGTCGAACCGTGGTGAGGGCTCTGTCTCCGTCGTTGATTTCGGGACTCGCCAGGTCCGGACCAAGTGGTCGATCCCCGGTGGGGGCAGCCCGGATATGGGCGGGGTGTCAGCCGATGGGTCGGTCCTGTGGCTGACGGGCCGTTACAACAGCGAGGTCTACGCGATCTCGACAAAGGACGGCAGCCTGCTCGCGCGCATCAAAGTCGGCCCGGGTCCGCACGGCGCCTGCGTATGGCCCCAGCCTGGCCGTTACTCTCTCGGTCATACCGGCATCCTCCGCTGACCGGTCCGGCCGCTTGCTCCAGATCGACGAGTACGGCCATGGTCGGCTGGCCGCAAGGTTATCGGCTGGCCACAAGGGCGTTGTGGCCAGAAGCGCCGGCGGATGGAGGCGGTCAGCGCGATGCGGGCTGGCATCCTAGTGGTCGCCGCCCCCGGAAGAAATGATCATGACTGGCGGGAAAACTGTGGAGTGACCGGCATTTCCGCTCGTCGCGGTCCCGCACCGCGACCATTCAGCGGGGACTCCTGATATTTTCCTCGCCTGAAGGTGCGAGAGGCATGCGTGCGGCCGGGGTATCCGGGTTATCTTTTATGTGTCCATATTGGCCATCCGGCCCGGTGCCTCGTCGGCTTCCGGCAGCGCGGAGGGAGCTGTAGTCGCGCTGTTTTCGGCTGGCCAGACCCCTGACCCGGCCCGGAGCGATGAAAATGCGTACGTACTGTCGTCATGAGTTTGTTCGATGACCCGTCCCACGGACTGGGATGTCCTCGATCTGGATGGCGATCCCACGCCGGGAGATCCGTTCTCGCTGCGGGAACTGGCGCGGAGGTTCCGGGAATTCGCCGCTGACGTGGAACATGCCAACGGGCAGCTGGCGGCGGTAGCAGCCAATTATGTCGCGATATCGTGGCAGGGGCGGTCGGGTGCGGCATTCCGCGACGAGTCGGACGAGCTCCCAGGGCAGTTACGGAAGCTCGCGAATTCCTATCGGATGGCCGGGGACGCGCTGGGTGCCTACACGCCGGACCTGGACGCCGCGCAGGCCCGGGCCGACAGCGCGCTTGCCCGAGGCCGAGACGCCCGCGCCCGCCGGGATCGTGCCCAGGCTCTGGTCGGCCCGGCGCGAATCGCCCTCATCACCGCTGAGGCGGCCCTTTCGGAGTTGATCCCGGCGTCTCGTCACCCGGTCGAGGTTCCCCCGCCCGATCCGGCTCGGGTGGCGCAGGCGATTCGTGACCACGACGTCGTGCGGGCCAACCTGGAGCGGGCGAGAAGCACCGTCGATGCGGCTCAGGAGGATCTGGATGCGGCTCGTCGGCTCGCTCTTACCGCCAGCCAGATGCGTGCGGAGGCGGCGGCAATCTGCGTGCGCTCGATCCGGAGCGCGTCTCGAGCAGGCCTGAAAAACAAGGCCTGGCGCCCCTGGGGAGGCCTGCTGGAGCACGCCGGCCGCTTCTGGCACGCTGCCGTCCAGGCCGCGAAAGTCGCTGTAGCCGTCCTGGGCGTCGTGGTACTGGTCGTTGGCGGTCCCGTGGCGTGGGCTGTCTTCGCCGCGGCGCTCGTGGTTCTCGCTGACACCCTCGTCCAGTACGCTGGCGGTCGAGCCTCCCTGTGGGATGTTCTGTTTGCCCTGGCCGACTGTGTCCCGGCTCCGGTGGGGCTGGCCGCCACAGCTGGAGCCGCCCGAGCGGTCCGGGCTGCCCGGCGGTCTCTACGTGAAGGCCGGACATTCCTTCCGATCTCGCTGGGCGCGGGGCGCGCGCTCCTGGCCACGATGGCTGAGAGTCTCCGTGATCTTTGTGCTCAAACGGTCATAGTGATCAAAAAGAAGCTGCCTCGTGGCGGCGCGGTCCGTGCCCACGATGAGCTGAGGAGGGTGGTGCTCCGGGCACGGCTGAGGTCTGGGGGAGGTGCCGCTGAGCGTGATGAGTAGCGCGTGGAGACTGGCTACCTGCTGTCCGGAAGGTTCTGGAGTAGCGGCTGGTCGGCTGTCCGTTGGTCGGCTGTCCGTTCAGCGGCGTTGGACGTCATGAGACGGGCCGAGCGGGTGTCTGGGTATGGTCCTCCGCGCGTTCTCATGTTGATCTTTTTTGCCATGCCGCGTGGCCTGTTACCCAGGACATTGCCTGGTGCGATTATGATAAATTTCGTGCTGTTTGACCAAAACCAGACGGATGTAATGATCGAGGGCGTTCTTGTCAATTATGATTGTGGTTTTTCGCCCACCGTGAGCTTCCTGTGTGTTTCGGAGAATGCCACTTACCAGATTGATGATCACTCTACGGGCCGTCGCTGGGCACTGCGGCTACATCGTCCCGGGTATCTTCACTTTGAAGAGATCAACTCCGAGCTGCTCTGGACGCAGGCGTTACGGCATGATGGTGTGGTGCGCACGCCGTCGGTCGTGCCGACTCGTCGCGGTGATCTGGTTTGCATGATCGAGCCTGATCCGGCCGCTGCGGGTGTCTGTGCGAAACCGCGCTACGCGGTGTTGTTCGACTGGGTGGAAGGATCGTCGCCGAAGCAGTCGGACACCGTGGGCCTCATACGCAGGTTTGCCGAACTCGGTGAGGTCGCGGCACTCCTCCATCAACATGCCCGGGTGTGGCGGCGTCCAAGCGGCTTCACCCGTTTTGAGTGGACATGGCGAACAACGCTGGGGGCGGGCGGCCGGTGGGGTAGCTGGCGTGACGGTATGCGTGCGGCTGTCGGGACCGGGCCGCATGGAACCGGGCGGCATGGAACCGAGCCGCATGGAACCGGGCGGCACAGCGTGCCCGATGCTGACCCGGCTTGTGTCGCACTCCTGACCCGGGCCGCTGTCGAGATCCGCCGTCGGATCGACCGGTTCGGCCGCGGTGCCGATCGGTTCGGGCTTGTCCATGCTGACATGAGGCTGGCGAATCTACTGGTCAACGAACGACTGGACGAGCTCACAGTTATCGATTTCGACGACTGCGGGTTCACCTGGTACCTTTATGATCTTGCTGCATCATTATCGTTTATCGAACACCTGCCAGAGGTTGGTGACCTGGTGGACGCGTGGCTTACCTCCTACCGGCGACACCGGTCGGTGTCGGCTGAGGAGGAGGCGATGATGGCGACCTTCATCCTGCTGCGCCGGCTGCTGCTGCTGGCCTGGCTGGGCTCGCATCCGGAGGCTGAGGCGGTTGACAGCGTGAAGGAGTACGCCGTGGTCTCGTGTGATCTTGCCGATGACTACCTGTGCGGAAAATGTTGATGCGTCACTCGTGGTTGTGATCAGGTGGCTGTGTTCAGGTGGCTGTGTTCAGACTGAACCCGATCAAGCTCCTTCGGCCCGCCGCCTGATTATTCAGGCCGCGTTGTGACAGAATCGTTTCTCTGTGTAGTATTCGAAAGGTAGTGTCAGCGCGCGTGGACAGCGTCACTCGACAGGCCAAGATGACTTCTCCGCTGGGTCCGTTGCTGCTTGTCGGTGATGGCGTCGCGCTGTGTGCCATCCATATGAACGAGCCGGATGCCGCCGCGCCCTGGCCGGACGGTCTTGAGTCCGATCCAGTTGCGTTCCGTGACGCGATCGAGCAGCTCGAAGCCTACTTCATGGGCGATCGGACCGCCTTCAACGTACCGTTGCGTCCGGCCGGCACACCGTTCCAGCAGGCGGTGTGGGAAGCTGTGGCGGCTATCCCTTATGGCGCAACCCGTAGCTACGCCGAGATTGCCGCGGCTGTCGGCCGGCCGTCGGCCTTCCGCGCGGTCGGGCTCGCCAACAGCCGTAATCCGCTTCCCATCGTCATTCCCTGCCATCGGGTGATCGGTTCCAGCGGAGCGCTGACCGGTTACTCGGGTGGGATCGGCCGCAAGCGGCACCTTCTTGATCTTGAGCGTCGGACTCTTGCTCGTGATGGGCAGCTGAGTCTGGAACGGTTCAAGAGCGCCTGACAATAGGGGTGTAGCTCAAGGAGTGGGGTCGGGGTGCGCTCTGGTGTTGTGCTTCGACCGATGATAATGAGGTAAGGCGCGTGCCCCAGCCCCGCGATGCAGCCTCCCTTGTTGCCGGTCGCCAGGGCGTGTTTCGGAAGTCATCTGTCCGGCTTCCTGATCGAATGACGGCTTCCGAAGCAGGCCGTAAGGCATGATCGATGTGATGTATTTCGTGTTTCGTCGCGTAACGTTTCATTGATTAATCATAATTATTTGTGAAAATGTGATGCGGTCGGTGTCGTTGGCGGTTCCGCGTACGGGCCGGCAGCTATGTGGGTCCGCGGTGGGCTCGTCAGGGTGTAGGGTGGTGGACTCTGGCCGCTGCCTCTGGGCCGTCGGGTCGCGTGGACGCGTCGGCTGCTCGTCCGCTGCGATCCGGACGGTGCTCGCAGGTCTTCTCGCGCTGTTCAGGCGTCTTAGAGCGACCGGCAGTAGGGGACGCGGCGTCACGGGGCCAGGGCACGCACCTCGCCGCATCGCTCCCCGTCCATCGCTGCGCGATGCACGGGTACCCCGGCTCGTCGGTCGCCACCCACCACCTCCGGTGTCTGCCTCCGTCGCCTCGCGATGCACGCACCCCAGCCCCGCTCCTTGATCCACACCCCTATTGCCGGGCGCTCTTATGGGAGTCCCGCTGGCCCTCCACTGGAGGCCCGGGACGGCTGTTCCCGCCAGTTGTCTGCGGCAGTGATTTTTACTTACAACACACGATCAATTACCCAATAGTGACACAACGACATCATGAAGTCATGTTGTCTTCGTGTGTCAACGGCGGTTGAGGGGCGCATGGTCCCCTGTGTCCAGGGGGTACCGTGCTGGGACGCGGTTGGGCGACGTCCTCAGAGAAGCCTCTTACCGTGCCAACGAACACTCCTGGTAAGGAATTCGGTGCCGCCGACAGGTGCCTCGCGGGTCCCGCCGCGTGCATTACCCTGCGGCGCGTGCACCACCACTGCGGAAGGAGGAATGTGGTCGACGACATCCAGCAGGCGTTGCTCACCAACGCTCACGCTGGGACACAGCTGGCGATTCCCGGCGCCCTGGTACTCCTGCCCATATCCGACTCCGGGACGCCAGTGGCGGATCGGACCGCCTGGCAGCGTGCGGTGCTGCGCTCGTGTCTCCCACGTGCCGCAAAGCTCGTCGCGTTGGCTCTTGCCAGCCACGCGGTGGATGTGCCGAGCTGCGAGCTGGCCAATCCGGCGTTGCCCGGACCCGCCGCGGTCTGTTCTCCCGGGCTTGTGACACTGGCCACCGAAACCGGTTACAGCCGCACCCACGTGCAACGCCAGATCCGGCTGCTGCGTAGCCTCGGCTGGCTGATCGGTCTGGTCCGGCCGGCTGTTCGCCGCCCCGCGAGTTTTGCGTTGAGCATGTCCGACGCGGTCCGGGCGACCGCGTCCGCGGAGCCGGCCCCTGCGCTGCGGGCATCAACCGCCAAGCCAACCGCCAAGCCAGCTACCCTGGTTGGCGGATCGGCATCGCGGACCCCCGCCCCGATAGCTGGCGGCGTATCCACCGGCACTGGGCCGCTGCGGCGGCAGGGCGGCACACAGACTTCCTCGGACAGGCCGAGCGCCGTGGCCCGGCGCCGGGCCCGCGTCACCGGTATGGCTATGGCCAGGGCCTTGACAGTGATCGAAAACCCCTCGGCGGTGGCATCTGGCCTGCTACCGACGCGAGAGCCGGCAGAGTCTCCTGTCACCGCCCCATCCGCTCCGCTTGCGCCGCCGATCACCGCTGTCACGCCCCCTGTCACGCCCCCTGTCACCGGACCCGAGCGGGCGCTGCCGGTGACACCGAAGGATCTTGCTGCCGACGTTGCCAAACAGGTCGTCGCGACTCTGGCCCGTGCGATACGACGCGATCCTGAAACCCTTATCGCCGCCAGTGACCAGCTGGCCAGAATTCTCACTGTCGGTTCGTGGAGCGCGGCGGAACTGGCCATGCATCTGGTGGACACCATCGGACCAAGTCTCGGAGCTGGCCGGGTTGACGATCCTGTAGATCATTTGCTTCGCCGTCTTGATCATTTGCCTGCGTCGTCCTCGGAATGTCTGTGCAGATCATGCCGTTCGTGGGTGGCGGCTCCGGCCGCCACCACACAGCGGGCTCCAGCCCCTGCCGCCACGGGACAGGAGGCTATGGTCGTGCCGGGGCTTGCCGCGATTGAGCAGGCGGCTGCCGCCGGGAGCGCACAGGCTCGTATGCGCCCCGAGCGAGCTAGCGGCGCGGCCTAGCGAGTCAGCCAGCCTTAGAGCGACCGGCAATAGGGACGCGCGGCGTCGCGGGGCCAGGCACGCACCTCGCCTCGTTGTCGTCAGCCCAGGTAGGACACCGTTAACCGGGGCCTGGTCCGCCTCGCGACGCATCCACCTGGCATCCGACAGCCCCCGAAGAACTTCCAGCGCCGACCACTGAGCGGTCGCGAGGTTCTCTGTGGGTACGCAGAAAAGCATGGCCCTGCTTGCGGCCGGCGGGTCATGCATGGCGGTGCGGTCTGTTCAGGTGATATCCAGGGGGTCAGCCGCCGGGCACCGGACGGGGCGGTTTGCGGGAGGTGGGAAGGTGGCATGCCGGAGGCGAGGATGACCCAGCGACCCTGGTCGAGTACCTCCGCACGTGACGAGAGTGCGGAGCTGGCCGCCGACGTGATTGTGATCGGCTCTGGCTTCGGCGGAAGCGTTACCGCTCTCCGGCTTGCGGAAAAAGGCTACCGTGTCGTTGTCCTGGAGGCCGGCCGGCGATTCCCCCCGGCTGCCCTCCCTCGAACGAACTGGAGAATTCGTCGTTATTTATGGGCGCCTCGACTTGGTTGCCACGGATTTCAGAAAATTAATATGATCGGCCGTCTCCTCGTTCTTTCCGGGGCGGCTGTCGGTGGTGGTTCGGTTGTTTACGCGAACACGCTCTACCGTCCACTGGACGCTTTCTACGCCAATCGTCAGTGGAGTCATATCACCGATTGGCGACAGGAGCTCGCGCCCTACTACGACCAGGCTGAGCGGATGCTCGGGGTGGTACCCAACCCGACGACCACCCATACTGACGAGGTGTACCGGGCGGTCGCCGAGGAAATGGGTGCCGGCGATACATTCCGTTTGGCCGACGTGGGCGTTTTTTTCGGCCGGGCCGGTAAGAAGGAGCCCGGTGTCGAGGTCGCGGACCCCTATTTCGGAGGTGCCGGGCCGACCCGTACCGGCTGCCGTGAATGCGGTGAATGCATGACCGGTTGCCGTTGGAACGCGAAGAACACCCTCGACTACAACTATCTTTACCTGGCTGAGAAACTGGGCGTCCGGGTTTTCCCCGACACCCAGGCTGAGGCGGTTCGTCCGCTGGCGACCGGAGGTTATGAAGTCAGTACGGTCCGCACCGGTTCCTGGGTCAGCCGGGGACAGCGGAGGTGGCATGCGGACCAGGTCGTATTCGCGGGTGGGGTGCTCGGTACCGTGCGCCTCCTGCTAGCCATGCGGGATACCGGCGTGCTACCGGCGCTGTCGTCCCGGGTCGGCGAGCTGACCCGCACGAATTCGGAATCCATTATCGGCGCCACCAGATTCCGACCGGACAAGCGGCTCGCTCGCGGGGTGGCGATTACGTCATCCTTTTATCCGGCGGCGGACACCCATATCGAACCCGTCCGTTATGGTCGGGGTAGTAACGCCATGGCGCTGTTGGCCACGCTCATGACTGATGGCGATCATCGTTTGCCCCGCTGGCTGGTGTTTGTGGGTGCAGCGCTGCGGCATCCATTGCCGCTGCTGTTCTCACCGCTGCCGTGGCGATGGTCAGAACGCACCATGATTTCGCTGGTCATGCAGTCGCGGGATAATTCGCTCACCCTTGTCCGGCGGCGGGGCTTGTTCGGGCGTTGCAGGCTCACCAGCACGCGGGGCCACGGTCAGCCAAATCCAACCTGGATTCCGGCTGGCAATGACGCGACTCGGCGAATCGCGAAGCATGTCGATGGCTTTCCGGGTGGCACCCTCCCGGAGGTTCTTGATATTCCTATGACAGCGCACATCCTCGGTGGTGCCCCGATCGGGGACTCCCCGGCCAACGGGGTTATCGACCCCTACCACCGGATCTTCGGATATGACGGCCTGCATGTGGTCGACGGTGCGGCGGTCGCGGCCAATCTCGGCGTCAACCCGTCGCTGACGATCACGGCGTTGGCCGAACGAGCGATCTCATTGTGGCCGAACAAGGGTGAGCCGGACCAGCGTCCACCAGCCGGATCACGTTATAAGCGGATTCCACCGGTTCGTCCACTGTATCCGGTTGTGCCTGAACATGCGCCGGCTGCTTACACTGTCGGCCTTTCAAAGGGTCCTGAACGTCGTCGGGATTGATACTGGGCCTGCTGCTGGTGCGGCCGTACGCAGCGTTGGGCCTCCGCTACCGGCCGCCGTGGCCAGGCCGGTGAGCGGGTCTGCTCGGACGCGATCGGAACCGGCCTCGACGGCACGGGAATCGCCTGGTGCAGCGTGGGGCGGCCGGCGTGTCGGCGTCGTGTCGCCCGCATGCCGGCCGCGTGTTGCCCTCATGTCGGCCTCACCGTTCGGACGGAGCCGCCATCGCGCCGTGTTGGCCCGTGCTCCGACGCATACGATCGGCGGAGCATCGAGGACACGGCGGTCGTTGGACCCGCGACGCGATACTCGCCGCTACCGGCGATCAGCCACCACCGACACGACGGAAGAGAAGACTCATGGCTGAGGAGCTGTACGCCACACTGAGGACGACTCAGGGTGACGTTGAGATTCTGCTGTTCGAAAACCAGGCGCCGAAGACGGTCGCGAATTTCGTCGGTCTCGCCACCGGCACGCGGGAGTGGACCGACCCGCGGACGGGCGAGAAGCGAACGACTCCCTTGTACGACGGGACGATTTTTCATCGGGTGATCCCGGATTTCATGATCCAGGGTGGTGACCCGTTGGGCAGCGGCCGTGGCGGCCCGGGTTACAAGTTTGCCGACGAGTTCCACCCGGAGCTGCGCTTCTCCCGGCCGTACCTGCTCGCGATGGCGAACTCGGGTCCGGGCACCAACGGTTCCCAGTTTTTCATCACCGTGGCGGCGACGACCTGGTTGGACCGCAAGCACACGATTTTCGGTGAGGTCACGCGCGGCACCGAGATCGTGGACGCGATCAGCAAAGCGCCGACGGGTGCCCAGGACCGTCCCACCACCGATGTGGTGGTGCAGCAGGTCGTCATCGAACGCCGTACGGTCTAAGGCGGCTCGGGTTTAGGTCGGGGCCGACATGACGAAATCACCTTGGTCAGAGCCGGACGGCGCTGCCGCCGCTTCGGATGGCGGAGCTGTCGGTCCCGGCCAGCCAGCTGGACAACAATCGTCGGGACCCGATGGCTGGCGTCCCGTGGTCGGGCCGCCAGCTCCGCCTGGCGGCTGGACGCCGCCCGCCCAGCCCGCGGGCGGTCCGCCGGTAGGCGGGAGCGGACCCGCGCTCGTCCCGCGCTGCTATCGGCACCCAGACCGCGAAACCTACGTGTCCTGCCAGCGGTGCGACCGCCCGATTTGCCCGGACTGCATGCGTCCCGCAGCCGTCGGGTTCCACTGCCCGGACGAAGCCGGCAGGCAGGACCGCCGTTCCGGTGGCTTCTCCCGGCGGCCGGGCAGCCAGCTCGGTGGGCAGCTGGTGGGACGTCCCGGGCTGGTCACCCAGATGCTCATCGGGATGTGTGTGATCGCGTACATCCTACAGGGGCTGCCGGGACTCGGTGGCGGTACCGACAACGCCTTCACCCGAGACTTCGAGCTCAGCGGTCTGGCAATAGCGATCCACGGTGAATACTACCGGTTGCTGACCGCGGCGTTTCTGCATGCGGGTATCTTGCACATCCTGCTCAATATGTATGCGCTCTACCTGCTCGGATACCAGCTGGAGCAGATTCTCGGCCGGGTGCGCTACCTTGCGCTGTTCGTGGTGTGTGCCGTCGGCGGGAACACGTTCAGTTATTTGGTCAACGGCTGGAGCACCTTCTCGGTCGGCGCATCCACCGCGGTGTTCGGCTTCTTCGCGGCGTACTACGTGATCGCCAGACGGCTGCGGGCGGATACGTCGGCGATCCTCGTTGTCGTTGGCATCAATTTGATCATCAGTTTCACCATCAGCGGGATCGACAAATGGGGTCATATCGGCGGTCTTGTGACTGGTCTGTCTGTCGGCGTGGTGTATGCCTACGTGCCGCCACGCCGGACCTGGTTGCAGGCGGTCGCCGTGGGCGGCATTCTCGCCGCGTTGCTGGCAGCCGCGATCCTGAGCACGTGATGGCGGTTGGCCGGTGGCGTTGTGCCACCCCGGTCGTGGATGTCAGCCGTGGCGGCGACGGATCTCCTCCACCACCGCGGCGATCCGCTCGGGTGCGGTGCCGAGCTGGCGACGGCTGAGCAGCACGGGGCCATCGATTGTCTCGACGATGAGAACGTGGATGTGCACGCCACGACGGTTGTGTGTCAGGGTGCTGGCCTGTACCCGCAGCACAGCGGCCCAGGGCAGCCGCCGCCGGTGGATCCCATCCACCAGGTCGATGCCGCCGCCGTCCACCCGCAGCGCGGGCCGGGCGACGGCGTCCCGCGCAGCGAGCACGAGCAGGCCGGCACCGCTGAGCCCGATCAGGAGACGGCCTGGGTTGTCCAGCGAACTCAACCGGGACGCGAGCGAGCCGGTGGCCGCGATCGCGAGCACGATCATCCCGGCCGCCGCATAGAGGATCACCCGCCGCCACGACGGCGACCAAGCGCGTGCGTCGGCGGCCCTGGCGTCGACTCCGTGGGCACCGAGTTCGTCATCCCGCATGTCACCTAGCACGGTACATCGCGCTCACCGGCCGTCCGTCCGGGCCGGGCGCAGGATCCCGTTCGGCCTGCTCGGCGTGAGCACGGCTCCGTTGCCCGGCGGCCACATAGAGAAGATGATCATCCAGCCGGCGGTCGAGTGGTCGTCATGCGTCGCATACTCTTTACGGTTGCCCCGCGGATACCCATCGTGATAATTGAGGGGTGCCCACGCGGGGAGCGGGTTCCCGCCATGGGATATCCACATTGTGGACAACCGTTGGGGACGAATGACAGCCGTGGAACTCCCTGGAAGAACTAACGGTGCGCATTACCTCCACTGCGTTGCCACGCCAAGGCCAATTACGACAAAACCGAACCCAATCAGGATGTTCCAGGCGCCCAGGCTGTCCATTCCCGGGACGCCACCGTTGGAAAAGTAGTAAATCAGCAGCCAGATGATCCCGATCGCAAAGAGTGCTATGATCGTTGCGCCTACCCACGGCGGAGACGGTGGCTTGCGCTTGCGGACCTGGGGTGCCTGGGGTGGCGAGGTAGTCGACTTCTTCTTGCGACGTCGGGAAACGGGCACTTCGGGGCTCCTTGAGGACCGTGACGAGCTTCGTGGGCTGGCCGCCATCCCCCCCGCCGCGGGCATTGGCCGGGGATACCGCGGACCAGCTGTCCCACAGGGTAGACAGGCCCGTCGCCAGGCCTCGCCGAACGTGCCATTCCGAACGTGTCCACCCAGATCCGCCGGGGCTGGCTGCTTGGTTCGGCCCGGTTGGTTGCGGTTGCGGCGCGCGGCCTCCGTAGCTCCCATAGCGAGGAGGGCCCAGGGTCCCGCCCGTGTGGTCGGCGCATTATACCGGCCCGCCGAGGATGTTTCTTGTTCGTTTTCTTGCCAGAATGATGCCCAACCGCAAACTGACGAGTGGCCGGAGAGTACGCGATGATGATTTTTCGTGTACTGGGAGGCCCTGGGGAGCCTAGGAGCGTACCCGCGATGCCAGGTGGATCGACGACCGAGCGGGAGAGTACCGTGACCAAAGCCACTACCTATGCTGACAAGCCGTGGCAATCATCCTACGTCGATGGTGTCCCCAAGGACGTTGAGATCCCTGATATCACGCTGAGCCAGTTGTTCGAGAACATTGTGGCCAGATTTCCGAAAAGTCCAGCGATTTCTTTCTTTGGTACCACGCTGACCTATGGCGCGCTTTCCCAGCAGGTCGGCGCATTTGCCGAGGGTCTTGCGAAGCTGGGCGTCCGGGTTGGCGATCGCGTCGCGTTGGTCCTGCCGAACTGCCCGCAACATGTGATCGCTTTTCAGGCGGTGCTGCGGCTCGGCGCGATTGTGGCCGAGGCGAATCCCCTCTACACCGAGACCGAGCTGACCCATCAGCTCGCCGACTGCGGAGCGGAGTACGTGATCTGTCTCGACCGTACTTACCCGGCGGTGGCGGCGGCTCGCCGATCCGGCCGGACGAAAGTTCGGGAGGTCATTGCCACCTCGATTCCGGATTTTCTGCCCAAAAAGGACCAGCTGTTGCTCCGGCTGCCGATCGCCAAGGCGCGCAGGAAACGCGCCGAAGTTGTGACGGAGCTGCCCGCGGATGCCCGGGCGCACGCCTTCCTCGACGTGCTGAGGACCGGCCGGGCCACGCCGGTGAGCACATCGGTCCAGGCCGCGGCGTCCGATGTCGCCGTCCTGCTGTACACCACTGGAACGACCGGTACGGCCAAAGGCGCGATGCTGACCCATCGTAATCTTGTCGCGAACGGTGAACAGGGCCGGGCGTGGATCGTCGGAGCCCGTCCGGGGCACGAGGTGCTCATTGCGGTGCTGCCGATGTTCCATGCCTACGGGATGACGCTGTGCATGATTCAGGGAATGGTGCTCGGGGCGCATGTCGTGCTGTTGCCAAAGTTTGATGTGACCATGGTATTTGACGCCATTGCCAAACATCGTCCGACGCTTTTCCCGGGGGTCCCACCCATTTATCAGGCGCTGTTGGACAGCCCGCGGGCGAGGAACGCCGACCTCACCTCGCTCCGGGGCTGCCTGTCCGGCGCGATGAAACTTTCCGCCGATCTGCAACAGAGTTGGGAATCGGCGACCGGTATGCCGCTCGTCGAGGGATACGGCATGACCGAGACCGCACCGTTGACCCACGCCTGCCCGTTGGGAGGCGCGACCCGCCCAGGATGGATCGGCCTGCCCGTCCCGTCCACCGAAGCGAAGATTGTTGACAGTGAGGACTGCACCAAGGAGATGCCGGTGGGTGAATCCGGTGAATTGATGGTGCGGGGCCCGCAGGTGTTCGCCGGCTATTGGGAGAACCCAGCGGCCACCAAGGCCACGCTGACCGCGGACGGCTGGATCCTCACCGGTGACATCGCGCGGATGGATTCCGGCGGCTGGTTCGAGATCGTTGATCGGAAAAAGGAGATCATTATTGCGGGTGGCTTCAACATCTACCCGACTGAGATCGAGGAGGTCCTGTTGGGGCTCCCCGAGGTCGCCGAGGTCGCCGTGATCGGTGTCCCGGACGCTTACCGCGGTGAGACGGTCAAGGCCTTCCTGGTGCTGCGGCCTGGCGCCTCCCTGACCGTCGACGAGGTGCGGGCGTATGCGGCTAAGCAGCTGTCTGCGTACAAAGTCCCAAAAATCATCGAATTCCGGACGAAGCCGTTGCCGAAGGTCGGAGTCGGCAAGGTTCTGCGCCGGGCGCTGCGGGATGAGGAAAAAGCCGGGGCTGGGGAGGGGCAGGGCGGATCTGGGCGGGACGCCGCCGAGGGCTGACCGGGCCCTGCCTCCGGCCGGGCGTCCGAGCCGGTTCGTGTCCGTCTGTGCCGGGGCGTGGGCCGTTTCCCGCGTGAGCTCTTTCCGGTGCTGGGCACAACCGGCGGTGTCCCTCTGTGCTTGTAACGGCAGGTCATCACGCTGGCCAGATGATGTCAGTTCTGCTGAGATCAGGTGAGGTCGGCCGAGCTGACAGCAGGTCGGCCGACGCCGTTGCGTTCCACTGGGGCATCCGGCCGGTGCCAGGCAGAGGAGAGGTCAATGCGGATCCTGGTGATCGACAACTACGACTCATTCGTGTTCAACCTGGTGCAGTACCTGGGGCAACTCGGCGTGGACAGCATCGTTCGCCGTAACGACGAGGTCGACGTTGACGATCTTGTCGCGTACGGTGTTGCCGGGGTGCTGCTCTCACCCGGGCCGGGCACGCCGGAGGCGGCCGGGGTGAGCGTCCCGATGGTGCGCGCGTGCGCCGTGGCCGCAGTGCCCATGCTTGGGGTGTGCCTTGGCCATCAGGCGCTCGGGGTGGCGTTCGGGGCGACGGTCGGCCGGGCGCCCGAGCTGCTGCATGGAAAGACCTCGGTGGTCCATCACACCAGCGCGGGCGTGCTGGCGGACCTGCCGTCGCCGTTCATCGCCACGCGGTATCACTCGCTCGCGGTGGATGCCGCGACACTGCCGGACGAGATCAAGGTGACTGCGCGCACCGAGAGCGGTGTTGTCATGGCAATGCGCCATCGGTCTCTGCCGCTGGAAGGAGTCCAGTTCCACCCCGAGTCCGTGCTGACGCAGGGCGGTCACCTGCTGCTGGCCCGCTGGCTGTCGGTCTGTGGTGACGACACAGCGCTGTCGGTAGCGCCCCAGCTGTCGGCCGAGGTCGAAACCCTGCGACAGAGCGCCTTTGCCTGACTGAACGTCCGGCCCGGGGCTACTGCTGCGGGAATCCGTTGCCGAATCGTGGCGTGTGTGAGTTCGTTGGGGATGCGCTGGTTGGTGATTGTGACGGCGTCGGGCTCGGGGAGGGCGAGGCCGTCTTGGTCGGCGTCGGGGTGGCCGTCTGGGTTGGGATCGTGGTGTCGGTCTGCTGCGACACATACAGCGTCACGGTCGAGCCGCGGCTGACGGAACTGTTCCTGGACGGTGTCTGGGCGACTACGGTGCCGGTCGGCTGACTGCTCGCGGTGGACTGCTGGCTCACCTTGAAGCCGTACCCCTCCAAGGTGGCCTTTGCCGCGTCGAGAGGCTGGTTCGTCACATCGGGGACGGTGATCTGCTGGCTGACCACGTAGATGGTGACCGTGTCGCCAGAGGCCACCGATGTTCCGACATCCGGGTCGGCGGACTGGACGGTGCCCGGCTTCTGCGTGGTCGCGTCGGTGAACGTGGCGACCTTGGGCGTGAGCCCGGCCGCCTTCAACTGGGTGATCGCATCGTTCTGGGTGAGACCCACCACCGGCGGGACGACAAGCTGTCCGGCTCCGGCCGACACGCTGAGGGTGACCACAGCGGTCTTGGCCGCTTTGGTACCTGATGGCGGGTCAACCGCGGTGACCTGGTCCTTGGGGGCGTCGCTCTGGACGGTGTTCGAGCGGATGTTGGTGAAGCCGGCGTTCTGGAGGTTGTTCGTGGCCACCGTCTTGGACTGTCCGACGATGTTTGCCGGGATACTCGCGGTGTTTGTGCTGCTGCCGGTGGACGAGCCGCCCCCGAGGAACCTGGTCGCCATCAACGTGACGACAACGAACACCACCACGACCGACAGCCCGGCCAGAATGTACTTCCAGGCTGCCGAACGCCGCTCGGGTTCCGGCGGGGTCCCAGCACCGATCGGGCCGCCGTCGAGCGGACCGGTGCCACCGTCGCCCGGCCGATCGAGGTAATCGGAGCCGGCTCGGTTGTAACCGCTGGTCTGGCCGTAGGGATCACCGTAGGCGTCCCCGTAGTAGGCATCGTGATCACGCGAGATCACCTGCGTCCCCGTTGACGGCCCGGGTGGGTTCAGCCGGGTGGCAAGCTGGTCACCCATGAGCGGTGGCGCGTATATCCGCCGACCGGTAAGGGCGCGTTCCAGGTCGTCACGCATTTCTCCGGCCGTGCCGTAGCGGCGGTCGGGATCCTTTTCCATCGCCTTGAACACGATCGCGTCGGCCTCGGGCGTGATGTCGCGGTCATGCGTGGACGGTGGCTGCGGATTCTCCCGTACGTGCTGATAGGCGACAGCGACCGGGGAGTCGCCGCGGAACGGCGGAAGCCCGGTCAGTAGTTCGTAGAGCAGCACTCCGGTCGAGTAGACGTCGCTGCGGGCGTCCACCCGCACCCCGCGCGCCTGTTCCGGTGACAGGTACTGGGCGGTGCCGATCACCGCGGCGGTCTGCGTCATGTGCGATGTGGTGGCGGTGGTCGCCCGAGCGATGCCGAAGTCCATCACCTTGACCGAGCCGTCCAGGCAGAGCATCACGTTCGCGGGCTTGATGTCCCGGTGGATGATCCCCATCCGGTGGCTGTAGTCGAGCGCGGCGCACACGTCGGAGGTGATTTCCATGGCCCGGCGCTCGGTGAAGCGGCCTTCGCGCTGGAGCACGTCACGCAGGGTGCGGCCCTCCACGTACTCCATCACGATATACGGGATGGTCATGCCGTTGATCAGATCTTCGCCGGTGTCGTAGACGGACACGATGGCCGGATGGTTGAGCGCCGCGGACGACTGCGCTTCGCGCCGGAACCTGGCCAGGAAGGTCTCATCACGCGCGAGATCAGCGCGCAGCGTCTTGACCGCGACCTCGCGTCCGAGCCGCACATCGCGACCACGGTAAACCTCGGCCATACCACCGTAACCGAGGATCTCACCCAGCTCGTAGCGCTGACCCACCAGGCGAGGTTCGGTCCCGAACACCTCAGTCACGCCTGCCACCCGTACTCGCCCTTCCGTTTTCCGGGCTGATAGCCGCGGACCTGCCGTGAACGCCCAGCGATCGTGGTCGCCGCGGTAATCCGGTCCCCTGTCACCCGGCCGTTCCCGGTCACGTTGTCACCGGTGACGATGCCACCTCCACTCCCCGGCACGTGCACCGCCCAGGTCAGTGGCGGTGCGCTCGTGGATGATCCGCTACTTCCGGCGATCGTCCGGGTGATCAACGCGACGACGGCGACAGTGACGATCAGTAGGATGATCAGGATGGGTAGTGACATTTTTTGTCGCCCCGCAGCCGCGGAGCCGCCCCGGTCACCGCCGGCCCGCCGTCTGGCTGCCCGCCCATCGAACGCCGAGCCGGCGGTGCGGCTCGGCGGCGAGGGCTGCCAGGCATGGATGTCTGGCAGCCGGGCCTCGGGCTGGCTGGTGGCGGAGGAGGCACGGTGGGTCTGGGCATCCCAGAGCGCGGCGGCTGTCCCGCCCGTGGGGCCCACGCCGCTGTCGGGAGCCTGCTGAGATGCCGCGGAGCCCCCCGGCGCGTGACCGGAGCCGTAGGCGGGTGGCTCCTGGCCGTTCGGGAACGCCACATCCCCGCCGGCCCGCGGGTCCCAGCGGGGACGGATCTCCGCGGGGGAGCTGGTGGTCCAGGACGGCTGGCGGGTCCACGACGGTGGCCGCTCCCGGCTGGGCGCCCTTGTCGTGGCGTCCGATCCGCCATGGGCACCGGTCGGGCCCGGGCGCCTGGCGGTGGTGTCCGAGTCCGCCCGGGATATCGGCCCCGGGCCGACGCCTCGGCGGGTCGCGTCGGCGCTCCACAAATTCCGGCGGATGGTGGCGGCGGTGCGTCCGAACGCGCCAGCGGACGCCGGTCTGCGGGCCGGGTCCTTCGCCATCGCGGCCTGAACGAGCCCACGGACCGGTTCGGGTACATCAGGCGGCAGCGGCGGGGGCTCGTCCTGCTGGTGGGCCATCACGACGACGATCGGATTGCGGTCGTCGAAGGGACGTCGGCCCGCGAGGCACTCGTAGGCGACCACGCCCAGGGAGTACACGTCACTCGCCGGTGTCACCGGCCGCCCTGACGCCTGTTCTGGGGAGACGTAGTACGCGGTGCCCATCATGATGCCGGTCGCGGTCAGCGGTGCCGCGTCGACCGCGCGGGCGATCCCGAAGTCGGTGACCTTGATCGCACCGTCGGTACGCAGCAGCAGGTTGCCGGGTTTGACGTCACGGTGGACCACTCCCAGGGCGTGTGCCGCCTGCAGGGCGTCCGCGGCCTGCCCGAGGACATCGAGGGTCTTCTCCGGGGACAGCCGTTTCTCCCGGTGCAGCAGCGCGGACAGCGGTTCGCCCTCGACCAGCTCCATCACCAGGTACGCGGTCGGATGGTCACCTTGGACGATGACCTCGCCGTAGTCGTAGACGGAAGCCACACCCGGGTGCGACACCCGGGCGGCGTGGCGTGCCTCGCCGCGGAAACGGACGAGGAACGACTCGTCGCTGGCGTACTCGGGGCGCAGCAGTTTCACGGCGACGGGACGGCCGAGGGTCTGGTCGAGGCCCCGCCACACCTCACCCATACCGCCGGTGGCGATGCGTCCTTCCAGCAGGTAACGGCCATCGAGGAGGGTGCCCTTCGCCGAGCCGCCGAAGGGGTGCGCGACCGCTGGCGCGGCCGGCGGTGCCGCCACCGACTGGCTGGCCGGGACCGCCGCATCGGGGCGCGGTTCACCGAAGCCCGGCGGCGTCGGGGCTGTCACCGGCGGATGCCCAATGCGGCTTTCATGACCTGCTGGGCCACGGGAGCGGCCACCGCGCCGCCGGTGCTGAGTTCGCCGCCGCCGTTTTCGACGATCACCGCGATGGCGACGGTCGGGTTGACCGCCGGGGCGAAGCCGATGAACCACGCGTGTGGGGGCTCGTTGTCGCCGTGCTCGGCGGTGCCGGTCTTGCCGGCGACGGCGACTCCGGGGATCTGTGCCTTGGTGCCGGTGCCGCTGGTGACGACGCTTTGCATCATGGTGTTCAGGTTCGCGGCAACCTCCGCGCTGACCGGTCGTTTGTAGACCTCGGGTTCGGTCCGGCTGATCGCTTTCAGGTCAGGGCCAAGTAGCTCGGCCACCAGGTAGGGCCGCATCATGACCCCGTTGTTACCGATCGCCGCGGCCACCTGGGCCATCTGCAGCGGTGTGACCTTGTCGTCGAACTGCCCGATGGCCGACTGCGCGGTCTGCGCACCGTCGAGCGATGCGGTCGGATAGACGCTCGCCACCTGTGCCAGGGGAAAGTCCGGCACGGTCGCATTGAAGCCGAAGGCCTCGGCCTGTGCTCGCAGGGCGTCGTGGCCGAGGTCGATGCCGAGTTTGGCGAACGCGGTGTTGCAGGAGATCGTCAGGGCGTGGATGAGGGTGTCGGTCTGGCCGTCACCGCAGCGTTCGCCAGCGAAGTTCGGCAGTACGGTTTTACTCTGCGGCAGCTGGAGCTGGTCGGGGGCCGCGATGCGTTCCTCCAGGTGGTGGCCGGCGGCCAGCGCCGCCGCGGCGGCGATCACCTTGAACGTCGAGCCCGGCGGGTAGGTCTCCTGAGTCGCGCGGTTGAGCAGGGGCTTGTCGGGGTCGGTGTTGAGCGCCTGAGCGGCCTTACTGGCCGTCGTCTCATTGTGACTGGCCAGCGGGGTCGGGTCATAGGTCGGGTTCGTCACCATGGCAAGGATTTCGCCGGTCTTCGGGTCGAGCGCCACCACCGCCCCCTTGCGGTTGCCGAGCGCTGTGGTTGCCACCTGCTGGATCTGCGGCACCAACGTGGTAACAATGCTCCCACCCCGCTGTTCGCGGCCGGTGACCAGGTCGGAGACCTTGGAGACGAACAGCCGCTGGTCCTCACCGGACAGGAAGTCGTTCTGGGAGCGTTCCAGGCCCGCGGAGGTGTACAGCCCGTAGTACCCGATGATGTTGGAGTAGAGCGTCGGGGCCGGGTACTGCCGTTGGAACTTGTACTCGTCGTCCACCGGGACCGAGCTCGCGACTGCCTGGCCGCCCGCGACGGCAATGGAACCCCGCTCCCGCTCGAGCCGTTCGGTGATCTGGCGGGCGTTGCCAGGCTTGTGCCGCAGCGTGTCCGCGTTCTTGGCCTGTAGCCAGTTGGCGTTGATCAGCAGTGCGCTGAACAGCAGCAGACACGCGATGGCGACTTTGCGGATGGGTGGGTTCATGTTGTTTTTACCACCTGCGTGGGGCTGTCGGCCACCGCGGTCGGGTCGAACAGCGGCGCGGCTGGCGTGGCCGACGCGGGGCGCCGGTAGGAGTCACTGATCCGCAGCAACAACGCGATGATGGCGGCGTTGGAAACGATCGATGATCCTCCGTAGGAGATGAACGGCAGGGTCAGACCAGTCAGCGGGATAAGCCGCATGACGCCTCCGACCTGCACGAAGACCTGTAGGGCCAATGACGCGGACAGGCCGGTCGCCAGCATCTTGCCGAACGGGTCACGGGCGCCCACGGCGGCTCGCAGGCCACGTGTCACGATCAGCCCGTAGATGACGAGGATCGCCATGATCCCGGCAAGGCCGAGTTCCTCGCCGATGCTCGCGACGATGAAGTCGGTGTTGGCGAAGGGGACCCGCTGAGGGCTGCCCTGCCCGAGCCCGGTGCCGGTGATCCCGCCAGCCGCGAACCCGAACAGGCCTTGTACCAGCTGGAACGATTTGTTGGTGGGGTTGTCCCCGTCGAAGGCGTGCAACCAGCCGTCCACCCGGACCTGGACATGCCCGAACAGCTTGTAGGACAGCACCGCCCCGAGCATGAACAGGGCGAGGCCGATGACGACCCAGGACGCCCGCTCGGTCGCGACATAGAGGATGACGAGGAACATCCCGAAGAACAGCAGGGATGACCCGAGATCCTTCTCGACGACCAAGACGCCAAGGCTCGCCAGCCATGCCACGAGGACCGGTCCGAGATCGCGGGCGCGTGGGAAGTGCATCCCGAGGAAGGACCGGGAGACCACGGAGAGGACGTCGCGTTTGTTCACCAGGTAGCCGGCAAAGAAGATCATCAACATGATCTTCGATATTTCGCTGGGCTGGAAGGTGAACGGGCCGATCCGCAGCCACAGCCGGGCGCCGTTGATGGTCGCGCCGACCAGCGGCATGGCGGGCAGCAGCAGAAAGACCAGCCCGGCGAGGCCGGCGGTGTACGCGTACCGCGACAGCGTCTGGTGGTCCCGGACGATGGCCAGAACGAGGACGAAAACGATGAGGGCGAGCAGCGTCCACACCAGCTGGAGCTGGGCGGTCCCAGGCGGGACGTGTTTACCCGCCCGGACGGCGGCGGCGGCCTTGGCCAGGTCCAATCGATAGATCATGACCAGGCCGAGGCCGTTGAGGGCCGCCACCAATGGCAGCAGGATGGGGTCGGCGGCCGGTGCGAACCGCCGTACCGCGAGATGGGCGAGTCCCCACAGCGCGCTGAAACCGAGGCCATAGGTGAACACCGACAGGGTGAGGCTCCCGTCGATCGCCAGCACCACGGCTGCCAGCGCGGCGGTCGCGAGCAGGCCCGCGAACAGCAACAGCCACAGCTCCCGCCGACGGTACGGTGGCAACTGCGCTCCGACCGGGACCGGGTACCGTGCGAAGGTTCCGGTGAGGTCGACCGCTTTGCCGCGGAGCGGGGGGAGAGCTGTCATCCTGCGGGCGTCATCCTGGTGTGGCGAGCGACGAGGCGCAGCTGGCCAAGGACGTGGTGCCACAGAGCAGTTGGGCTGAAACGCTACCGGAGCCTGTCTGGGGGCTCCCGACGGGCTCTGCCCCCCCGGTGGAGCCCGCACCCGCGGTGGGCGTCGGTGCCGCGCTGGCCGTCACGGCCGGTGCCGTGCTGTTCGGGGCGGGGTCCGCGATGGCCGACATCATCTGCTCCCGGAGGGTCTTGATGAAGTCGCGGGCCTCACCGAGACTGCCCACCTGGTAGCCGCGCTTCACCGTGTCGCGGGCAATCGGCTTGAGCTCGGTCAGCGCTATGGCCGGCTGTGCGGGCTCCTTGAACGTGTGCAGGGAGATCCCGATGAAGTTTCCATCGACACCTTCGAAGATTGCTACCTGCTGGTTGTCCACACCGACGTAGTACTGCCTGTGGATGTAGAACCAGGCACCCAGCGCGGCGGCACCGAGGAGCACGACGGCGCACAGACCAGCGAGCAGCGGCCGGGGGAGGTACCGCCGGGCTGAGACGTCATCGGGCACGTCGTCCGGCTCCGGGTCGCGGCGATGGGTGCCGTGCCGGCCGATCCGGGCTCCCTTGGCGGCCGGTGAGTCCTGGTCGGGGAACTGCGGGTTCGGGCCGGTACGGGCCGCCGCGGCTCCCGGCACGATCCGTTTCTCCGCGGCGGCACCGGCGATCAGCGGGCGGTAGTCGTCCTCGTGACCGTCTTCCACCACGTCGGCGACGACGACCGTGATGTTGTCGGGGCCACCGCCCTTGAGCGCGAGTTCGACCAGCCGGTCGACGACTTCCTGGGGGCTGGTCAGCTGCAGCGCCTCGTGGATGGTCACTTCGGTCACGACCCCGGACAGGCCGTCCGTGCAGAGCAGGTAGCGGTCGTCGATGACCGCGTTCTGGATGAACAGATCCGGATCGACGTCGCGCCCGTCGAGGGCGCGCATGAGTAAGGACCGCTGTGGATGGGTGTCGGCCTGCTCGGCCGTGATCCGTCCCTGGTCGACCAGATCCTGGACCAGCGTGTGGTCATGGGTTACCTGGCTGAGGGCACCATCGCGGAGCAGATAGGCGCGTGAGTCGCCGACATGCAGCACGCCGAGGCTGCTGCCTGACAGCAGCAACGCGGTGACCGTGGTACCCATGCCTTCCAGCGATCCGTCCTCGCTGGACATCGCGCGCAGCGCGGCATTGGCCTGGTCCACCGAGTCCGCCAGCGCATCCAGAATGTCGCTGGCGCTGGCATCCTCATCCAGCCCGGCCAGCTGGGAGATCACGGTAGAGGAGGCCACTTCGCCGGCCGCGTGCCCGCCCATGCCGTCCGCGACGGCTACCAGGCGTGCGCCCGCATAGGCGGAATCCTCGTTGCCTTCTCGGACATGGCCGACGTCCGAGCGAACGGCGTAGTGAAGCCTAAGGCTCACCGGTGGAGCTCCAGGACGGTCTTCCCGATCCTGACCGGCGCGCCGAGAGGTACCGGCATGGGACTGGTCACCTTCGTGCGGTCGAGGTATGTGCCATTGGTTGAGCCCAGATCTTCGACGAACCACTGGCCGTCGTGGGGGACGAGTCTTGCATGTCTCGCGGATGCGAAGTCGTCCTCCAGAACCAGAGTCGAGTCCTGTGCCCGTCCGATGGTGACAGGCATGGGCCCGAGTGGAAGCGTTGTCCCTGCAAGTTGACCCTTCGTAACGACAAGCTTGCTCGGTGCTCGCGAACGTCGGCTGGGAGGCTTGTTCTGCGATGGTGCTGGTGGGGCTTGGCGTGCCGGTGTCGGTGCCGGTGTCGGGCGGGGCGCGCGTGCTGCCGCCTGGAGGTGCTGCTGGTGGCGTTTGGTCGGCCCGAACACGTCCAGCCGGACCGCACGGACGGCAGCCAGGACAAATGCCCACAATAGCGCCAGAAAACTGATTTTAACGACAAGCAGTACCAGGCTGCTCGGTCCGGACCCGTTCACAACGGCCTACCAGCCGCGATCGGGCTCAGGCGGCGCGGCCGGGCCGGCCGGACGCCCACGTTCCGGTGGGTTCCGGCGTGCGTCGGGGTGTGGCTGATCTGGACGGTAGGTCTCCTGCTCATGCATATCGACGCCGTCGTCGGGACCAGCCGGCCGGACGCCGCGCCGAGGGTCGCCGTGACTCGAGGGAAAGCCACGATCATTTGGCGGACGATGATCAACGGGTGCTCCATAGCCAGCCACGGTTGGGCCATACCCGTCCCGCGGCTCCGGAGGCGGACCGGGCATGCGGACGGCACGCTGGTCACGAGGGTCTGCGCCACCGCGGTACTGACCCTCCCTCCCGGCGTAAGGGTCGTTGTAGCGAGGATGATCACCATACGGATCCTCATACGGGGCAGTCTGCCGTCCCCCCGTGGGCTGGCCGGTTTCGGGCCGCCTACCGCCCCGGTAAGCATCCGTCGGTGGTGGGTAGCCGGTTGACTGACCGCCCCGGCGGGGGTCTTCCCGCCTCGGCTCGTCATAGTATGGGCTGCCCCGGTAGGGGTCTTCCCGCCTCGGCTCGTCATGGTATGGGCCCCCACGATAGGGGTCGGCCGGTGGGGGCGGGTATCCACCAGGAGCGCCGCGGTAGGGGTCCGGCGGCCGGCCGCGTGTGTCGGCTGGCGCGGTGGCTGGCGGCATGGTGGCGGCGGGGTATGGGACCGGTGCTCCAGCCGCTCCCGCGGGGCCGGCTGGAGCACGCCGCGCGGCCCGGTTCGCGCCAGCGTCTCGCGGGTCCTCCCGGCGGAAGGCGAGGATCGTCGCGCCCAGCTCGATCTGGTCGCCGTCGACAAGCCGTACCTGGCTGGCGGCTCGGCCATTGACGATGCTGCCGTTGGTGGAGCCGTGGTCGATGTAGACGAACTGGCCATCCTGCATCCGCCTGACCTCGCCGTGCCGGCGAGAAACACCTGTGTCATTGAGACGTATATCACATTCTACGCTGCGACCTATGACCGTGGTCTCGCTGTCCAATGGATATTCGCGCTCGTCTCCACCTGCCCTCCCGGTCGGGCCGGGCTTGACGGAGATCAGCAGGCGTGGTGCTCCCGGGGCGTTCGATCGCGGGCGTGCCGGCCCGCGTCGACCGGTCACGGCGCCGGGGTCGGCCGCCGCGACACTGCTGCGGATGCGGAACACCCCGACATCGAGATCATCGGCCTCGGCAAGGCGCACGCCGACGGGACCGACAAACGTGTAGTGCTGCTCGGCTGCGTGTTCGCGGACCATCTCGGCCAGCTCGTCGCAGAGCGCTTGGGTGTAGGGAGCGAGCCGGGTGAAATCCCCGACGGCGAGCTCGACCGCGAACTCGTTGGGGACGAGTACCCGGTTGGAACTGGCCGCACGCCGGTCGTCGGTCTCCCGGGCCAGCGCACTGGCGATCTCGACCGGTTCGACGCCGCCCTTGAAGACCTTGGCGAACGCCCCCTCGACGAGGCCGCCCAGGCGGCGCTCGAAGCGTTGTAGCACGCCCATCTCGACCTCCCCTCCTCTAGGCCTTCTCCCAGCCCTGAGATCGTATGCTTCCATCTCCGCCCGGCCCACGGCTCGGGCGGCCTGGAGCGCGTGATAGCGTGATAGTCGCACTCGGGCGAGTGGCGGAATGGCAGACGCGCACGGTTCAGGTCCGTGTGTCCTAACGGACGTGGGGGTTCAACTCCCCCCTCGCCCACGTTCTGGTTCTTGGTGCTTGCCGCTCTTCGAGCGGCTTCACCGGTGGTGTCCTTCCGCTGGCGCTTCCCTGACCTCCTGGTGCCTGGGGCGTCGGTGTTGGGGCGTACCTGATCGATGGTGGTCGATGATCTGGAAGGTCGCCACCCAGCATCAGCGTGCCTCCCTCCGCGGTTTCGCGATCCATCCACCTGGACACCACTCCTTGATCTACGTCTTTCTTGCCGGTTGCTCGTAGCCCCGTCTCAGATGTGCTGGCATGGTGTTGTTTGAGTTTTCCGTCGTCGGTGTATGCCTGTTGGCTGACCCCGAGTATGGGGCTGTGCCTGTGTGCCGCTCGCAGGTACGCTCGTGACCGCTTCTGTCAAATGATCGGTCAATTCCTGCGGTTGCCGCCGAGTACTGGTTGACCTGGGCACTTGGCCAGCGTTTTGGCCATGGCGTCCCGTTCGGCTGGCTCCAGCCAAAGCCCGTAGCGGGCTTTCACGCCGATCTGACGGGCCACATACTGGCACCGGTACGCCTGGTTCGGCGGCAGCCACTGGGCGGCGTCGTCGTCGCTTTTGTCCTGGTTCGTCGGGCCGTCGACCGCGAGCAGGTTCTCCGGATCGTTCGCGAAGGCGACCAGTTTGTCCGATGGCCAGGAGGCGGCCCCGGTACGCCAGGAGTCCGCCAACGCGATGACATGGTCGATCTGGACAGCCGCGGCGTCCCGTGCCCTGTTGAAACGGACGGTCCGGCTGGTATATGGATCTTTTAGTTCGCCGGTCAGGACGATACACGGGTCCCCCTGCCTGACGGTCACCAGCGTCAGGTCCCGGCGCAGGATGTCGTTCCGGGTGTCACAACCATTGCCGTCGACGTCCTGCCAGGGATCACCAAACTTGTCCCGTCGGTACGGCGGCGAGTTCGTCGCGGCGTGGACCGGCATCGACCGTAACGTCGCGAGGGCGCTTCCAGCGGCGGCCTGCCCGCCCTGGCCGGCGCCACCGACCGCTCCGGCGTTTGCGGCTGAGGCGTCGCCGGCCGAGCCGCAGGCGGACGCGACGAAGACGAGTCCGAGGCAGAGCGCGAGCAGCGCCCTCACGCTGCCGGGGGCTCCGCGAGGGCGGGGTTCTCGCGTCCGGCGGAGATCTCGGTTTCGGCCGCTGGACGGCCGCGGGCCGGCAGCCGAAACGGCGGGACCGTCGTGGTTCATGACGCCTATTCTCTCGTCACGCGTGCGCTGATCGCGCGGTATCCACCGCCGCGGGTCCGCGCATCGCGGATACGGCGGACCTGTCCACAGCGAGGACCGCCTCCTTGACGTGGCGACCATCATCGGCGGCCGGCCACACCACCGGTCAGATCACCGCTGGCGGATGCGGTGCGGGTGCGTTGGTCGCCATCGGGCGCCCCGCCGCATTCCAGGCGATCATCCCGCCGTGGAGGTTGCGGGCCCGCCAGCCGCCCCGGTGCAGGTGAGCCGTGACCACGGCCGAGCGTTGCCCCGACCGGCAGACAACCACCACATCCCGTTCACGTGGCACCTCGTCGAGGCGTTTGAGCAGCTCACCCATGGGGATGTGCAGCGCGCCGGAGATATGTCCGGCGTCCCACTCCGCGGTCTCTCGGACGTCCAGGAGCAGGATTTCGGCGGTTGGCGACAGGTTGACCGGAATCTGATCAATAGTGACTGAAGGTACCTCGTCCGCGCCCATCCGCCCATCCTGTCAGCTGTCCCCGTCGTGAGCCGGGGCCTGGGCGTGCCGGGTTCCTCACCGGTGCCCGGTGGTACGGGTGCTCACTGGCGCGACAAAGATCACAGCATGCCTCCCGGGCCCTGCCACTGATTCCGCAGCCGGTTGTTGGCGGCGCACAAGACAGCCAGCCCAGTTGTTTTTTATCGTTGCTTCTTTGCTGGCCAGCTGATTCGGCATTGTTACCGAGGTTTTTCGGCATTGTGCCCATGCGCTCGGGGCCTGCGTCCCGCGAATCGGCGGCTGTGGTCACCGGAAGGCCTTTGGAGCCCTCGACGCTGAGCGCGCGGTGGCACCGTGATGAGCGTGGAATCACTTGATGTCGAGCCGTCGGGATGCGGCGCGGACGGGCCGTGGCTCACCTGCCCGTGGTGCGGGGGGATCGTCCCGTTGGCGCACCTTGTGCCCTCGGACGACGAACCCGATGCCAGAGTGGCTGTATGCGACTCGTGTGGACGCCGGGTCGCGTTCGTCTCACCGGCTGACCCGATGGCTCCCCCCGGATAGCGCGCCAGCTGAGCGTCACCAGCCCGTTGATCTGTTCGGAGAACAGGACGGGAACGACGGGAATATGAGTAGGCTGCCGCCTGCCCCTGCTCCTGACGGCTGGACAGCAACCTAAGCGGTCGCCGCCGGCAGACCCTGGACG
>NZ_CAKJTL010000008.1 GCF_917627385.1 Protofrankia sp. CiT1 | reverse complement strand
GTTGGCTGGTTCAGGCGGGTCCGGTTCAACCGGCACAATCGGCCGCGGCCCCAGCCCGCCAGGCCGGGAGCTGGTCGCGGGTGAATTCCGCCAGGTCCTTGCCGCTCTCCTGGTGGCGCGCCAGCTGGCGCGCGTAGTGACGCATGGCGTCCTGGGCGGGCTTGCGGCTGACCAGCGCCAGGAAACGGGCCCGTTCCATAGCCATCCCACGGCGCAGGCTGACCGAACCGCCGACATAGACGGCCTGCTTGGCCGCCCGCACCGCCATCGACGAGCGGGCCGCGAGACGGGTGGCGGTCTGGTGGGCCAGCTCCGCCACCTCCTTGCTCTCGACACGGTGGTGGGCGATGCCGATCTCGACCGCCGCCCGCGGGTCAACCAGACAGCCTTCGAGAAGGAACTCAACCGCCTTCGCCGGGCCGATGGCGCGAGCGATGATCTGGCTGCCGCCCCCGCCAGGAATCAGCCCGAACAGGCCCTCGTGCAGCCCCATCCGGTATGGCCCGTCGCCGACGATCCGGATATCGCAGGCCAGCGCCAGCTCAAAACCGCCCCCAAGCGCGGAGCCGTCGATCGCGGCGACGAACACCGTGTCGCTGTCGCGCATCCGGCGCACGACCTCGTGGAAACCGAGGAGCGCGGCGACACCGGCGGCCGGGGTGCGCCCCACCAGACCGCGCAGGCCGGGTGTCCGCAGCAGGCCGGCGACCAGCCACAGCGCCGGGTAGGCGGTGCGTGGCGTCACCGGCAGGCTGAGCCCGTCAGCGACAGCGAGGACCTCCCCCAGGTCGTAATGCCCGATGAAGGTGTTAGGTACCGCGCTGGCCAGCACGACTGCCCGCACCGTCGGATCGTGCCGGGCCGCCTCGAGTACAGCGCTCAGCTCACCCATCGCGGAGGTGGTGATCAGGTTGAAGGGTGGGTTGTTGAACCGCACGGTGAGAACCGCGCCATCCCTCTCGGTCTCCACAACGCTCATCGCGGTCCTCATTTCTGTGGGGGCAGAGCCTGTTCGCGGGAGCGGCCGGCGATGCCACGCGCACAGCACCCGCCGATGTCGGCCGGCCGGCGTTACACGAGCTTGTCCAGGACAGCCGACAGCGCTGTCACCACCTCCCCGGCGGCCCGCTCACCGGAGGACAGCGCTCCGTCCATCCCGCCGTAGTTGTCCAGGGCGGTCTCGGCCCCGGCCCAGTGGATCCGGCCGGTCGGTTCCCGTAGCCCGCGTATCGGGCCGGTCAAGGAACCGGGGGTGGCGATACCGAAGTAGCAGCCGCGGGTCCACTCCTCGACCGCCCAGTCCTTCTCCAGGTACTGGCGGGGCCGGGCGGCCAGCGGCCCGAACAGCCGTGTGAAGGAGGCCAGTACCTTCTCCCGCCGCTCGTCCGCCGGCCGGGCCGCCAGGGCCCGGGCCCGATCGCCCGGCACGAAGCCGACCAGCACACCGGGGCGTCCGGACGGCGGCGAGTTGTCGAAGGTGCCGGTCACCGGTCCCTGCGTACTCAGAGCCCGGCCGGACAGGCCCTCGTCCCGCCAGAACGGCCTGTCATAGACGGCCGCGACCTTGATGACGTGGGCCATCGGCAGACTCGCGATCGCCTGGTGGCGCGCGGCGGGCAACGGCGGGTCGAACCGAATCTGCCCGACCAGCGCGGGCGGAACAGCGACGATCACCCGTCGCGCCCGGATCCGGGTGGCGCCCGCCTCGACGTCGACCCCGGTCCCATCGTCGCGGACGGTCGTGACCGGGCGATCGCACAGCAGCCGGTCACCCAGCTCCGTGGCGAGGTGATCGGACAGCCGCTGCGCCCCGCCAACGACCCGGAAGGCAAGGTCGTTGGCTGTGGTCGCGTCGAAGCTGCCGGCCGCGCCGATGTGGGCGAGCGCCTGCAGCATCGTGAGCTGATGCGGCTCAGCCCCCCAGACCGTAGCGATGGCGGTGCGCAGAACCGAACGGCCCTCCGTGGTGTGGACCGCCCGGTCAAGCCAGGCCCCGACCGTCATCCGCGACCATTTCTCGGCCTGGGCCGCGTCCCAGGGCGCGGCGGCCGGGACCCGGCGCGCCTCGCGGTCGAGCCGGAACCGGGCCAGTCCCACGTCGAGCAGCGCGGCCGGCCGCAACGGAGGCACCTTGCGTCGCTGCCGCCGGACCTCCCCGGAGACCTCCAGCAGGTCGTTGCCCTGGCTATAGGTCTCGAACAGCTCGATCCCGGCGCTGGCGGCCAGCGCGCGGGCCCGCTTGTTGCGGCCAGCCAGCCACTGCCCACCCATCTCGACGACGCAGGAGCCGTGGCCGCTCGGCTCGCTCACGACCCGGCCGCCGACCCGGCCGCGGGCCTCCAGAACCACCGGTGCCAGGCCAGCCCGCAGCGCCACCCGGCCGGCCATCAAGCCGGCCAGACCGGCCCCGACCACCACCACGTCCGCTTCGTCGGGGATCCCGGCCCCGCGCATCGTCGCCTCGCCACCCATGGCCGCTAAGCCCGCGCCTGGTCGGTGGCCAGCGCGTAATGGACGCCGGTGGCTGCCTCGGAGACGTCCCACAGGTGGGCGGCGACCTCGGTATCGCGTGCCCGCTTGCTGGCCTTGGCCGCTCCCGGGTAGCCCCGGTAGCCCATCAGCTTGCTCGGCCCGACGAAGGCACCGCCGGGCAGGTCGGGCAGTGTCGCCGCGCACAGAATCGGCAGCGCGCCCATCCGCGGGCTGACCGCGAATGCCTTGTTGCTGACGGCCATGCCCGTCCGTACCGGGCCCTTGAGCCCGGCCAGCTGGAGGTTGGTCGCCGCGTAGCCGGGGTGGGCGGCGACGCTGCGCAGCGTGCCCCCAGCCCGGCGATCGAGTTCGAAGGCGAACAGCAGGTTGGCCAGCTTGGCCTGGAAGTAGGCGCCATAGCGCCGGTAGCGGCGCTCCCGCTGCAGGTCGTCAAAGGTGATTTTCCCGTAGGCGTGCAGAGTGCTGCTCACGGTGACGACGCGCGGATCGGAGGCGGCCAGCAGATTGGGCAGCAGCAAGCCGGTGAGCGCGAAGTGGCCGAGGTGGTTGGTGCCGAGCTGCAGCTCGAAGCCGTCGGCGGTCGTCCGCTTCGGCGTCGCCATCACACCAGCGTTGTTGATCAGCAGGTCGAGCCGCGTGTTCTCCCGGCCGAAATCGGCGGCGAATTTGCGCACCGAACCGAGGTCGGCCAGGTCCAGCGTCCGCGCCTGGACCTGGCCGCCGGGCACGGCGGCCCGAATCTCGGCGGCCGCGGCCTCACCGCGGCTGATGTCGCGGCAGGCCAGCAGGACCTGGGCGCCCGCCCTGGCCAGCTCGCGTGCGGTGATGAAACCCAGACCACCATTCGCGCCGGTCACGATCGCTGTCCGACCGCTCTGGTCGACGATCGCGTCTTCGCTCCACTTCTTCTGGATGCGGAGCTTGCCGCCTTGGTTCGCCATTGTTTTCTCCCTGGACTGTCGCGGTCACTCGCTCTGGAGCAACCGCTTTCCTACGTTGACGGGGACATAGCCGCCTCCGGCCCACCGGCCATGCGCACCACTTGCTCTTCGAGTTCACCAATAGTAGCGAGTTCGGCGAACACGTCGGCGGGAATCTTGGCACCGAGTGACTCCTCCATGGCGGTCGTAATCTCCACGACCGTCAGGGAGTCGATGTCGAGCTCGGTGAAGGTGGTCGTGCGCGCCAGCCCGTCGATGTCGACCTGGGCGATTTCACGGACGACCGATCGCAGCAGAATGAGAGCGTCGTTGGTGGACATTTCTCTGCCTCCGCAAGAAGGTGAATGAACGGTCAGGGCATCCGGACGACCTGGCCGGCCCAGCTCAGGCCGGCGCCGAAGGCCAGCAGAAGTACCAGGTCACCGGAGCTGACCTGCTGCTCGCGGACGAGCCGCGACAGGGCAAGCGGCACCGATGCCGCCGACGTGTTGCCGGTGTCCACGACATCGGTGGCCACGACGGCGCCGTGCGAGGCGACTGCGCGCGCGACCGCCTCGACAATGCGCAGGTTGGCCTGATGGGGAACGATCGCGGCGAGGTCCGCCGGGCGGACGCCGGCCTCATCGCACACGTGGCGGGCCAGCGGGGCGACGTGGGTCATGGCCCACCGGTAGACGTTGCGGCCGTCCATCCGGATGGCCCAGTCACCGTCGGGTACGGCGATGAACCGGGCGCCCGAACCGTCGCTGCCCCACACAACTGGGCCGATGTCGGGTTCGCTCGAGGGGCCAACCGTGGCCGCGCCGGCGCCGTCGCCGAACAGGACGCAGACGCCCCGGTCCTCCCAGTCGATCCAGTCGGCGGTGAACCGCTCTGACCCGACGACCAGCACATGGCGGGCAGACCCGCGGCAGACCAGGCTGGCCGCCACCTCCAGCCCGTGGCAGAAGCCAGAACAGGCGGAGTTGAGGTCGAACGCCGCTGGTGACGCGCAGCCCAGCAGCTCCGCGACCATGGACGCACCACCCGGGATCGCCCGTGGGATCGAACAGGTAGCGAGGATCACGACGTCGATGCTGTCGGCGCTCAGCCGGCTCGCGGCCAGCGCTTTCCTGCCAGCCTCGACGGCCATGGACACAACGGTGTCGTCTGGCGCCGCGACATGGCGGGATCCGATCCCGGTCCGGGAGCGGATCCACGTGTCGCTGGTGTCGATGGTCTCGGCCAGCTCGTCATTGGTTACTACTCGTGATGGTCGGTAATCCCCCAGGCCGAGGATGCGGGCGTGTGGCGACCGGACGCGGACGCTCACGTGGCATCCGTGTGCTCACGATAGGTGAACGCCAGCCCGGTTGTGTGCCGGGCCGCCCAGCCATGACTGTCATCGCCGGAAGCCCCGAGAGAAATAAGCTCATCCTCTCCGCGCATATTTTCCCCTTCTTCGGCGGTTATTTGTTCGTCATGCTGACCGTCGGCGAGGTGTTCACACAAGGGTGGCCGTTGTACTGGTGCTGAGGCTGACAGGATGCTGCGAAGCCGCCCAGGGACGGACGCCTGTCATGTGGGTGACAACGAGAATAAATCCGGCAGGAAGCGGGCTAGCATGCGTTCGGTGAGTTCCCACATCTGGCGGGCGGCGTCGGTATCGTAGGAAGGCCCGGATGACCGGGTCAGGCGCGTCTGATCGTAGTACGCGCCATTCGTGGTCACTGTTGGGTCGGTCGCCAGGTGGTGAATATCGCGGGCCGCTCGTTTCGGCGACGACGCGAATGCCAGTGCCGCCAGCACGAAGGCCCGCGGAAAATCCCGGCCAATATCGGTGCGGGTCACGCCCGGATGCATCGCGTTGACGGTGACCATATCGCCGTGGCGGCGGGCCAGCTCGTAGACAAAGTAAAGATTGGCCAGCTTCGACCGGCTGTAGGCGAGGAAGGGATCATAGCCGCGCATGTGATGCGGATCGGTGAAGTCGAAACGCGGCTCGATGTGCCCGCCCAGGCTGGTGTGGTGGCCGGCGCTGTTGACGCAGAGCACCCGGGGCTTGGCGTCCTGCGGCCCGGCCCCGGGCGGCCTCCCCGCGACCAGGAGCGGCCACAGCCGGGCGGTGAGCGCGAACGGCGCCAGATGATGGACGGCCAGGTTCAGTTCCCAGCCCTCATCGGTCAGGATGTGGCGGGGCACCAGGACACCAGCATTGTGGATCAGTATGTCGATATGCTCGGTGCCGGCACTGACCCGTTCGGTGACTGCATCCCAGCCGGACGGCGCGGCGAGATCGGCCACGATCGTCTCCGCTGCCGCGCCGGACCCGGCCAGTTCGGACCGCAGTGCCGCGGCCTTGCTCGGATCGCGGCCGACCGCGAAGAGCCGGTACCCCTCGGCCGCCAGCCGGGTGGCCAGTGACCGGCCGATGCCAGCGGTCGCGCCGGTCAGTACGACGACGCGTGCTGAGGGTCTCGCCATCTTCGACCTTCCTGCTGGAGCAGCGCCTGCCGGGGCAGCGCGCGTTCCGGCGGAGTGCGGCAAGCATACGCACAGTAAACATGTCAGAGATGACATGTCATGTGGAACATCCTTGTCCGAGTGGCATCCGCATGTCAAGGCTGACATGTACAGTCCGGCTATGTCGCTGCACTACGCGCTGCTCGGCCTGCTGGCCGAGGCCCCGGCCAGCGGATACGATCTCACGGCGCGCTTCGGTGAGGTGCTCGGCCACATCTGGCCGGCCAGACATCCGGCGATCTACGGGGAACTGGGCCGTCTGGCCGAAGACGGATTCATCGAGCTCGAGAGCGAGGGGCCGCGGCGGCGCAAGGCCTATCGGATCACCCCGAAGGGCCTTGAGGAGGTGCGTGCCTGGCTCACCGCCGGCGAAGTTGACCATACCCCGCGCCTGGAGCCGTTGCTGCGCTCCTGCTTCTTCTGGCTCATGGAGCCAGAAGACCTGCGCGCCTACCTGGACCGGGAGGCTGAATACTTCCGCTCGCTCGTCGAGAAGTACACCAGCTACGCCGCGGCGAAGGATCACGGCGAATTCGGGACCGGGGCTCGTGTCCAGTCCCTGCGGGTCACAGTAGAAGCAGGTATCCGGCTTTACCAGGCGCTGGCTGACTGGTCTGACTGGGCCGCGCGGGTTCCGCCCGCCCAGCCAGATCCAGAAGACGGCATCGAGACGAACCGCTGAGGGCTTGCTTTTCAGAGGCTGCTTCGCGGTGTATATTCAGGCGATCCGTGACGGCATGAACGCCGCCGGGCCGCTCGTCCGCACATGCCCCCGGGACTCAGCGGATCAGGGCAGCGCGATCGACTGGGAATGCCGGAAGACGTTGGTCGGGTCCCAGCGGCCCTTCACCCGTCGCAGCCGCGTGTAGTTATCTTTGTAGTAAAGGGTTGAAAATGGCACCCCGGAGGTGTTGATTGCCGGGTCGATGATATCCGGGTCGGGATTGTTGATGTAACAGCCGTCGGTCTGCTCGTTCGGGATCGGATAGCCGCCGGTGGCGGCGAACGTCTGGCTGTAGAGGTCGCGTAACCAGGCGATGTGGATGGTGTCCTCGGCCGGGCTGATCCAGAAATTTTCGAACAGGGCGTAGACCACCGCGTTCCGGTGGGCGGTCGCCGTCGCGGCTGGTGCCATCGCGTTGATCTGTCCACCGGAGCCGGAGAGCTGCAGCGTCGCGTTCGCGTTCGTGTAGTCCGTGCGCGTCATGTTGATGTAGATCGCCGCGATCTGATCGTCGGTGAAGGACGTGCGCAGGTAGGCCGACTTCACCGCGCTGCGCAGGGTCGGGTCGTACAGCAGGGCCGGGTTGCTGGTGCCGACCAGCCTGGTCGATGCCAGCCAGGCCACCGGCCTGGCTGGGAAGGGCACGGTGATGCCACTGCCGTCGAGCAGCGCGGCCCGGTAGTCGGCCAGCAGCTGGCCGGCGTTGCTCAGTGTCCCGTCGAGCTGGGTGACGAGCTGGATGCCGCCGGTCGGGCCCTGGCGGATGAACATGATCCCAGCCAGCGATGTGTACGGCGAGCTCGGCGCGCTGTTCTGCTCGTGCCAACGGCCGAAGTTGCGCACCAGCGTGGTGAACGAAGCCTGGCTCAGGGCGCTCCACGGCACCGGCACGGAGCTGAGCAGCACCCGGGCCGGCGGACGTGGCAGGGCCGCACCGGGGTCGGTCCCGGTCGCCGATGCGGACCGGAACCAGAAGCGGGTCACCACGCCGAAGTTCCCGCCACCGCCCCCGGTGGTGGCCCACCACAGGTCGTTGTTGGGGTCGGCGGAGCCGCGCGAGGCGACGACCACGCGTGCCTTGCCGTCGCTGCCGACAACCACCATCTCGACAGCGTCGATGTGGTCGGCGACCAGGCCGAACTTCCGGCTCAGCAGGCCGAAGCCGCCGCCGCTGGCATGCCCGCCGATGCCGACCGTCGGGCACACCCCACCCGGAATCGTCACCCCCCAGTCGCGGTAGAGCAGCTCGTAGATATGCCCGAGCTGGGCGCCGGCCGCTACCTGGAAGGCAGCGCGCTGAGGGTCGAACGAGACACAGGACATTCCGGACAGGTCAAGCAAAATTTTGGTGTCGGGGTTGCTGACGAAGTCGGCGTAACAGTGGCCGCCGCTGCGAACCGACAGCCGTTTGCCGGCGTCGACCGCCTCCTGCACGGCCTGGACGACCTGCGCGGTCGAGCGGACCAGGCGGACGGCGTCCGGGGCCGCGACCCACCGCTGGTTGATTCCCCGGACCAGCTCCGGGTATCGGGCATCGGATGCCGTGACTGACACTGCCGGGGTGACCACGTACCCGGAGCCGGCCGTGCTGTCGGCCGGCGTGGTATTCGCCTGGGCCGCTATGGCTGGCGTGGCGGCCCCGACAGCCACCGCCGTGCCACCGATAAGTATTCCCCGTCGGCTGACCTCACCCATTTCCGTCGCCTCCACATCTGGACAGGTTCGTAACTGCAGGTTCGTAACTGGAAGTGTCAGTTCCCATGAGTTTTGTGTTTCTCGAGAAAACCCGGTTTCGGCAGCGCTGGCACGCATACGTCGCCTCGACGGGAGGCGGCTGTGGTTTTTGATGGTGCTGCTTCTACCAGCCTCGTTGCCGGGAAAGTGCGCGCAACAGCGCGGCCAGTTCGATGAATAGGCTCCGGCGGGGACCGGTGAACGAGTTCAAACCGCCCGAAAAGCGGCAGCAAAGGATCGGTTTATTGGCAGCCTGGGGTACCGCCGGGCTGGCCGGAAAAATGATTCACGGTTTGCGGTTTGCGGTTGAAGGAAAAGCTGGTGGTCAGCCTGGCTGGGCGGGTCACGGCTGCCGGCATTCACGGCGACGACACAGGTGCGGTCAGAGCGGCAAGGACGGCCCGGGCCAGTGCGTGGGCGGCTTCAGACGTGAGTGGCACGTGGCCGAGCAGGAGCGCGTACCAGTAAACGCCGTAGGCGATGTCGACCCCGAGGTCCAGGTCGGCTCTGGCGGGCAGCTCGCCGCGGTCGCGGCCTTGGGCGAGGATCGCGCGCAGTACGTCGCGCCGGGCGGAGGTGAAGCGGTGCAGAGTATCGGCGACGGCCGGGTCCTGCTGGGCTTCAGCCATGATGTGGCGCAGCAGCGCGGCGGCGGTCGGGTCGGCCCCACGGGCGAAAGTAGCAGACAGGAAGGTCTCCAGATCGCCAAGCAGGGTGCCGGTGTCGGGCTGAGGAACGTCGGTGCGGGCGCGTTCGGCCAGGGTTTCCAGCACGATAGCGCCCTTGGACGGCCACCAGCGGTAGATCGTCTGTCGGCCGACGCCAGCGGCGACGGCGATGCCCTCCATGGTCAGCGGCGGTCGATCGGGCCGGCTGAGCAGCGTCCAGACCGCATCGAGGACGGCTTGGCGGGCCTGCTCATTGCGGCGCCGGCCGGTATGCGGCCGGGCCGGGCCGGCAACGTCTTTCATACGGAGGACTGTAGCATTTGTCGGGATGTGTTGTCTCGACAAAGTTGGCGGCCCCGGATCGGCACCACCGAACGGCGAGAACCGCTACCTGGGTGGGGATGGCTCTGAGCCTCCCGCTCGACTGTCCTCGAGGGGTCGCCATTCAAGACATGGTGCCGTTGGCGATCAAACTGGACACGGACAGTGCGGTGAACCGCTCGAAGCGTTATGTTTCGGCGCGCGTGGGCGAGAGTGGATGACGTCCCGTCATGAACAGACCGCTGCAAACCACGGTGGCGGTGGCTGTGGCGATGGCCATCGCCCCGGGGAAGTCTCGGGCGGACAGCCCGAGGGCGACTGGCGGGAGACCGAGCAGGGCCAGCGCCACGCCCCTCGTCCCGGCTCGGCTGGGCGGGCGGGCCATCACCCACAGGACCGCGGCGAGCAGCGCACCGAAAACCAGCAGCCCGAGGTAGGGGTCGAGGGCTTCGGTGACGTTGTCGGCGTGCCGTTCGGCGGCGCTGGCGCCAGGGTAGATCACGCCGCCGACGATGTCGGGTATCCGGTCGGGGAAGAACGTGATCGCGCTTAGTCCGAGCAGCGCGACAAGCAGGGCGGCGAAGATTCCCGCGCAGAGCGCCGCCATGACGCCCTGCTCCGCGCGGCGGGTGCGTCCGGTGGCCCGCAGCGCGGCGGCGGCGGGCGCACCGAAGACGAGCGGCACCAGCCAACTGCCGTGCCAGGGAAGAGCTGCGGCCAGTGGCGGACCATCCCGCTCGAAGGGCATCACCGCGAACGCCGCCAGCCCCGCGACAAGCCCCGCGCCGGCCCCGGCCGCCAGGCCCGCGCTACCGAAGCAGGCGGCGTGGGCGGTCACTGCCAGGAAGCTCCCCGCGTAGAGCGTCAGCGCGAGCATGACTATCGGTACCGCCTTGGGGCCCGGCCGCAGGAGGCCAGACACGCCACCTTGTACCGCAAGGACCAACAGGCACGACCCCACCAGGGCGTACCCGCCGGCACGCACCACCCGTGCCGCCCGTTCCGGTCGTACCGGGCCAAAGAGCCCCGGGCGGTCGCCGAGCCAGGCCAGCAGCGCCAGGACGAGTACTCCGGGGATGATCTGACCGATCACGTGCGCGGACGCGATCTCACTGATCACCACGAGACACACCGCGGCAGTGGTGGCCACCGGATGCCAGACCGCGCGGGTCCTCACAATCTGTAGCAGGGCGGCCCGGGTACAGCCCAGGGCGAAATGCCAGCGTTCGGAGGGACTGTCGATGGCGGACAGTTCGGCCCGCATCGCGCATCCCCAGTCGTGGCGTGCGGACGGTAGTAATTTGACCACGAGGTCGAGGTACCAGCCCGCCGGCTGCCGGCCGCCGGTCACCACGCGGTCCGCAGGTCGCCGTGGGCGTGCCGCGCGGCTGGCGCCGGGGCGAGGCTGCTCGCCAGCTCCCGACCGGCGCCGGTGAGGCGGTAGAGGTGGCGGGGCGGACGCCCGCCGGAATCGTCCGGCCGCTGTTCCCAGCAGGCTTCCAGCAGCTCCCGGTCGGTGAGGCGGATCAGGATCGGGTACAGCGAGCCGGCTTTGAGACCGACCTGCTGCCCGAGTTCATAGCCGTACCGCCACACCGCGGGTTGTGCGATCAGTGCTTGCAGCACGGCCACGGTTTGCGGAGAGAAACGTCGGGGTCGAGTCATTCCGTAACTCTATCTAGATAGAGTTTGAACGGCCAGTACTCAGCATGGGACGCGCGGAGTCCACCGTGCCCTCCCCTCACGGAACCGGGATCGACGGGTGCCCGGACGGTGTACCGGGGACGGTGAGAGCGGAGCTCACCAGATGCCGCATGAGTGCTGGATCCCCACCGTGATACCGCTGGAGGAACTCCTCGGGCGGTAGGATCACGCGGCCGGCTGACTCGTGGCCCGCTTCCCAGGGGGCGAGCCGTGTGACCGGCGCGGTGTAGATCACCATATAGGTCACGTCGTCGGCACCGAAGTAGTCGGACTCAATGACCTCGACCAGGGTGAGCTTGCCGAGCCTGACCCGTACCTCTTCCCATGCCTCGCGGCGTACGGTCTGTTCGATCGTTTTCTCGTGCTGTTGCACATGACCGCCGGGGATGTCCAGCCCCCGGGCCAGGTCAGCGGCCACGAGCAAGCCATCGCTGGTCACCGCGACCACCGCGGCGCTGGTCACCGCGTCGAAGGGCGGCTCGGTGGACGCTCCCAGACACGTCAGCGTGACCGGTCCCGCGCGTGTGCCGGGTGTTGGTCGGCGGTCCGTTCTCTCGGCGGTCACAAGCGGTTTCCTATTCTGCCCCGCGTCGTGGGACGACACGAGCCTCGACGACCCGGCCGCGGCCGAGGCAGTCTGCCAATGCCGTGCCCGTGCCGGCCTGCCCGACGGCGTCAGCTCGAAGCCGAAGTACCGCGGCCCTGCCTCGAACTCAGAGCGCCCGGCAATAGGGGACGCGGCGTCGCGGGGCTGGGGTACGCACCTCGCCGCGTTGTCGTCGGTCGCCACCCAGCACCTCCGGTGACTTCCTCCTCGCATCTCGCGATCTACGTACCCCAGCCCCGTTCCTTGATCTACGCTCCTGTTGCCGGGCGCTCTTAACTACTTGCGCCGCCATGGGCCGGTGATCGCGACAGTCAGGCCGTCGCCCTGGATGTTGGCATACAGCCACTTGCTATCCGGGGAGAAGGTCGCGCCGGCCCATTCGCTGTCGCTGACGGCGTTCCGCGCCAATGGGTACGGGGTGCCGTCATCGCCCACGACGATCAGGTAGTTCTCCCCGTCACCGTCTTCGCACAGGATGATCGTACCGCCGTAGGGCGAAACGGTGATGTTGTCGGGACCATCGAAGCGACCGCCCGGAGCAATCCGGACCACCAGCTCGATCGTGGACTTGCGTGGGTTGAACTCCCAGACCTGGCCCTCGTGCACACCGGCAGCCGCGGACCCGGCCTTGGCGTAGCTGGAGACGATGTAGGCCCGGGTCCGGTCCCAGAAGATTCCCTCGGCCTTGGGTACGTGGGTGACCGCCCCGTCGGCGAACTGCTTGCGGACCGACGTGGTTGTCGCGTCCGGGTCCGGTACGTCCACCCAGGTCACCGCGAGCGTGGTGCCGAGCTCGGTGAACACGGAAAGATCGAACGCGCCGGCGGCCTTGAGTGCCTGCAGCTTCCCGCCGGCCCGAAGGCTTCCCGGGCCTCCCAGCGGCTTGGCCGGCAGGAAGCGGTAAAGCAGCCCGTACGGCGAGCCCGCGTCTTCGGTGAGGTAAAGAATGCCGGTCTTGGGATCGACGGCGATCGCTTCGTGCGGGTAACGCCCGAGCGCCTTCAGCGGGACGGCCTCGGTGTCGTGCAGGCGCCCGTAGGGGTCGACCTCGAAGACGTAGCCGTGTTTCTTGGTCAGGAGTGCGTTGGATGCCGGGGTCAGCTCGGTCTCCTCACACGACAGCCAGGTCCCCCACGGGGTGTTGCCGCCGGCGCAGTTGCGGACCGTACCAGCGAGGCTCGCTACCTGTGAGATCAGCTTGTCGCCGTCGAGAACGACCGTGGTGGTTCCGCCGGCCGCGCCCGGGTCGTATTCCAGTCCTGACAGGTGCGGTACCGGGTTCACGGCGCCCGGGGAAAGCTCGTGGTTGCGAACCAGAATGCTGTGGTTGTTCTTCTTGCCAGGGAAGGCGAATGTGCCATCCGGCGCGCCCGGCAGCTTCTCCCCGGTCGGCAGCGTGTCCATGCCGGCGCGGGAGACAACTGTGTAGGTGAATCCCGCGGGAAGATCGACAATCTTCGCCGGGTCGGGGACGAGTTCCCCGTAGCCGTGGAAGTGGAAGGGGTCGGCGGCCGACGCGGTCCCGCTGAAGACCGAGCCAACCGCTCCCGACAGGACGAATCCGAGGCTCGCCGTTCCAGTACCGACGATCGCCTGACGACGACTGACAGATATGGGCATGTGTCCCTCCTTGGAATGCCGAATCCGCACGCTGGCAGGCTGACATGGCCACGAAGCGACACAGGATGGAACGGCAGGCGACTACTAGCCTCGGCTGTTCGTATATCCGGCAAGACAGGAGATGACGCCATGTAAGCAGCTGGTCATTCTATCGTAAGATCGTTGTCGCCTGCCAGTGAAAGCCCGGTCCGGGTAGCTGCCAGGAGGCCCGGTAGCAGGCTGGCGGATCGGTCTGGAAACGGACCGGGTCGGAGCCCAGCGGTGTCGAGCCGATCTGCATCACGTCGCCCGGGGCCATCGCCGTCACCTGCCCGAACGGCCCGTCGGCGCGGTCGGCCGCGGTAGTGCACCTCTTCCGTGCAGGCTACGCCATGCGCCGCGTGGGCCGATCGACTCGAGTTCGGCGGCTGCGACGACCGGCTCGTCGCCGCCGGGGCGCTGCGGCATCAGGTATGTTCAACCGCGCCCGGCCCGTGCCATGCTGACGCGCAACACTGTTACCCGCCGAGGCGTTTCGCGCTGGCCGGGTGGTTCACGGCAGAATTCGCAGGCTCGCCGGCAACGAGGCGTGACGAGGAAGTCCGCCGATTCCGGGCCTGCAACCTCAGATGGTCGGATATGTGCGGGGAGGCCTGGCACGAGCCGTCACTTCGGCTCCTTCTACATCGATGGGCAGTGGACGACACCCCTGTCGGAGACGACTACCCCGATCATCGAGGCCGCCACCGAGCAACGGCTCGGTGACCTGCCCGAGGCAGGCGCCAAGGAGGTGGACCTGGCGGTGGCTGCCGCCAGGGCGGCCCAGCCGGCCTGGGACGCAACTCCGGCCGTCGAGCGGGCCGGCCTGCTCGAGCGGCTCGCCGGGGCGGTCGAACGCCGCTCGAAGCAGATCAGCGAGATCGTCTCCCGGCAGAACGGCATGCCGCTGGCGTTGTCCGCCTCCGCCTCCGCCTCCGCCAACGTCCGCGCCGTGGCTGGCACACTGCGGTACTACGCGGCGCTGGCGCGCGGTGGCTTCGCCGACCAGGAGCGCCCGGCGCTGGCCTATCCCGGCACGGTGCGCCTGCAGCGGCGCCCGGTCGGGACCGTCGCGGTGATCGTGCCGTGGAACTACCCCCTCGGACTTACCGCGATGAAGCTCGGGCCGGCGCTGGCCGCCGGCTGCACCGTGGTGCTCAAGCCCGCCCCGGAGACGTCGCTGGATGCCGCCTACCTCATGGAGGCAATCGAGGAGGCCGGCATCCCCGCGGGCGTCGTCAACCTGATCACCGGTGGCCGGCAGACCGGTGACCTGCTCATCAGGCATCCCGGCATTGACAAGGTCTCCTTCACCGGCTCGACCGCCGCCGGCCGGATCATCTCGAAGAGCTCATCACCACCTATCCGTTCACGGACATCAACCGGGCGGTAGCCGATTCCGTCGCCGGCGTCACCGTCAAGCCGGTGCTCGTCTTCTGATCCGAGCATCGACCGGAACATCGACCGGAACGTGGACGGGCTGGCCGCCGGCCGCGGGAACCAGGCGCGGCGCTGTCCGGGTCGACTGCGATCGTGTAGCGGCGGACCAGCGTGGCGACAACCTTGAAGCACGCCGCGTCATAATCAAGGTTGTGACGTAACCCTGATTATGGAGGCTGCTCAAGATGGCTGAGCTCCTACGGCGGCGCTGGGAAAGCGATCTCGGCGCGGGTCTGTCCCGGCGGGACCGACTCGGTTGCGACTACGAGGCGTACCTGCCGGACCCGCTGGTCGGCCGGAAGTGGCGTCTCGACGCCGCAACGGCGGCGGATGTCGCTGACGCCGAGGTCGCAATCAGCCGCCTCGACCGCGAGGCCGCTGCGCTACGAGGCACCGAGGTGCTGGCGCGCATCCTCCTGCGGGCCGAGTCAGTCGCCTCGTCTCGGATCGAAGGGCTCGAGGTCGGCGGCCGACGCCTCCTGCGAGCCGAGGCGGCACGCGGGTTCGACGAGCCCGCCACCGACATCACCGCAGTCGAGGTACTGGCCAACATCGACGCAATGGTGCGTGCAACCGAACTGGTCGGTGTCGGTGATCCCATCACGATCGCGTCTCTGCTTGACGTCCACGAGCGTCTGCTCGCCGCCGGCCACCTGGAGCGGCACGGCGGCAGGCTTCGAACCGAACAGAACTGGATCGGCGGGAGCGGTTACAACCCGTGCTCAGCCACGTTCGTCCCGCCGCCACCGGAGGCTGTGCCCGGCCTGCTCGAAGACCTCTGTGCATTCTGCGCCGACGACACTCTTCCGGCCGTCGCCCAGGCTGCCATCGCGCACGCGCAGTTCGAGACGATTCACCCGTTTGTCGATGGTAACGGGCGTACCGGCCGCGCGCTGATCCACATGGTGCTGCGGCGCCGCGGTCTCGCCGCAGGCGTCCTGCCCCCCGTCTCCCTGATTCTCGCGACCTGGTCGCGTGCGTACCTTGCCGCGCTGGCCGCAGCCCACTACGTGGGTCCCGCGACCTCCGACGAGGCACAGGTGGCGACCGACTCCTGGGTCGCGCTGTTCGCCGCCGCCTGCACCCGAGCATGTGCGGACGCCGTCGACTTCGAGCGGCGTCTCGAGTCGCTTCGCGATGACTGGCTCCGCAGGGCCGGCCCCGTACGCACCCATTCCGCTCTCGAGAGCATCCTGCGCCTGCTGCCCGCAGCGCCGGTGCTCACCGTCCGCTCGGCTACCGCCCTGTCTGGTCGAAGCCTGCAGGCAACAAACGAGGCAATCAATCGGCTTGTCAATGTGGGTGTTCTCCGCCAGATCACAGTAGGCCGCCGCAATCGTGCGTTCGAGGCATCCGAGGCCATCGAGGCATTCGCGTACCTTGAACGACGCCTCGCCAGCCCAGCAGGCGAGACCATCGTCAGCCCGCCCAGCCGCCGCGTACCCCAGAGGCCATGATCCATCCGGAGGGCAACGGTCACCTCCGCTGAGGCTGCGGCCTTCCTTGCCTTCTTGTGGTCGCGGATCTTGTTGCAGCTCTGATGATTAACGATGTCAGCTGCCGACAGGTAGCTCCCCACCTCGCCGAACGGTGTCGTGGCCTCTCGCCAGTCCGGCGCGTCGACACCGAGCTGCGGCCGAGGCGACGTGGGCCGCCAGGTACGGGTGGCCCCAGAATCGAGGGTGGTGCCTCGTCGTCGCGACACCATGTGTCGACCTGTCGACCTGTCGGACGCACCGACCGATCAGCCGCGTCTGGCTGGCGCAGCGGATCCGGCTGGCACGCTACGCTGACAGCGGGACAACGGGTCCGGGGGCCGCCGAGCCAGGGAGGTGCGTCGTGACCGCGGAGATCGTCCCTCCCGCCTGGATGCACCAGCAGATCACAGCGGAGCTGTACGACATGCTGTCCGAGGAGCAGTCCAGGGATATCGAGATTGTGGACGGGATGGTGGTCATGGTCCCGAGCGCGTCCCTCCAACACAACCGGCTTGCCAAGAAGCTGGCTGTCGCGATGGAGGCCGCGGGGGCACCGGAGTGGTTTGCCGATCTTGACTTCGATGTCCGGCTCCACGACGTGCCGCTCACCGTGCGTCGACCCGACATCGTCGTGTACCGAGCAAGCACGGTCGGGGTCTCGCCGATGCGCCCCGAGAACATCCTGCTGGTTGGTGAGGTGGTGTCGCCGGGCTCGGAAACCACCGATCGCGTCTTCAAGCCGGAGCAGTACGCCTCGGCCGGCATCCAGTTCTACTGGCGGATCGAGCAGTCCGCGGCCGGTGTCCCGCTCGTTCACACCTACGTGCTCGATCTGGCCGCGCGAGCCTACCGGGCTGGCGATGTCCACGCGGGTGTGGTCGAAGCCGCCACTCCATTCCCCGTGAAGATCGACCTCACCCAGCCATAGCACCAGCACGGCCGCGGAGTACTGACGAGGGCCGTCAGCTCAGGCGGTTCCTGCCCTGGCCGCAGCTTTCATCTGCTTCGTGCGTGCCACGGCGTAGTCCGCCGACCTGCGCCTATCTGGCCGGCATGCCTCCTGACCTCGGTGAACACGGTCTGATCTGGGCAGAAGCTTCGCCGTGATCGTCACGGGTGTGGTCCTGATGAGTCTCCCGGAATCCAACTGTTGACCGTGGTCCAGGGGCATATGGCGGGCAGAACCCGGGCAGGATCATGAGGCGTCAGCGGGGCTGAGACCAAGGATGCTCGTTGGCAAGCAGAAAGCACCGGTGTCCCAGAGGATCACCGGAGGGTACCGAACAACGCGAGATCCCAGTCGCGGCGCACGGCGCGCTCGAATGCCTTCCCGCGCGCCAGCGGCCAAGTGCCCTGGTGGGCGCGAGCCTGCCCACCTCACGTTGAGTTTTCCAGTCAGACATATGCCTGGTCGGACGTGTCGTGCTCGATGCGGGGGACGCAATCGCGGCTGTCAGTTGTCGGTCTGCGTCTCCCATGCGGATCGGCTGATGGCGTACACATGCTGATTTTTACCGTGCAGGAACTCGGTGTGGTGGTAGGTCTCGCTGATCTTCTCGGCGACTCGGATCGACCTGGTGTTGTCGGCGTCGATGACGGAGACGACCTGATCGACGGCCAGCCGGTTGAAGGCGAACCGTAGCGAGGCTCGCCCGGCCTCCGGTCCGAACCCGCGGCCCCAGTGCGGTCGGGCGATGAACCACGCCGCCTCGACGCCGGGCCAGCCCGGCTCGTTCCACAGCCCGGCCCGGCCGACCAGCTCACCGGTGGCCGTTTCCACCACGGACCACAGCCCGTACCCCCACAGCGCCCAGTGCCCGAGGGCCGTCGCCATGTTCCGCCAGGTCGCGGGCCGGTCCGCGGGACCCCCGAGATAGCGCATGAACTCCGGATCAGCCCACATGGTCGCGTAGTTGTCGATGTCCTCCGGTGCGATGGCGCGCAGCGTCAGACGCTCGGTGACGATCGTGGGGATGGCAAAGGTGGTCACCAGGTCGCCGCTCATGCCTTGGTGCCAGCGGTCAGTGCGGGGCGGGCCTGCCGTAACCGCTCGGTGAAATCCCGCACCGCCGGAATCGACCGGTGAGCGGGCATGAACATGGCATCCAGGTGGCGAACCCGTTCGGCGACCGTGTACGTATGGTTCGTTGAGAGCGCTGTGAGAACCTGTATGCCGACGGCCGCAGCCGCATCAGGTTCCGGCGCTGGTCGCAGCAGATGCGCCATGGCGAGGGTGAGCACGGCGTGCTGTTCTTCCTCGGCGGAGAAGTCCCCGCTGCGGTTCTGATAGCCGCTGATCGCCAGCGGTGCCCATTCAGCGACGGCCGTAGCGTCCCCGAGCCGGGCTGCGATCCCGGCGCGGAACATGGCCACCGCGGCATCACCGACCGGTGTTTCCCCCGGCGCCGGGCGGAAGTCACCGGCCGTCGCCTCCATCCGATCCAACGCCGCCCGCGCCGCCACGACGTCCCCGTTTGCGGCATGCGCCCTGGCCTCATAGGCGGCCATGCGGGCACGGACGTAGGGATGGTCCCAACGCGCCGCGCCCCGCAGATGATCCAGAGCGGCCGTGTACCGACCCGTGTAGTAGGCGATCGACGAGTGCAGCGCGGCCACCGACGCCGCAAGGACCGGTTCCCCGGCTTCGTCGGCGTAGTGCCCGGACAGCATCGCGAACCGGCGGGCCGAACGCATGTCACCGGTGTTGAACGCCAGCCGGCCGAGGAAGAAGACGAATTGCCCGCCGAGCAGGGTTACCCGCGCCCGGGCCTGTCCTGCCGTTCGGCTGTCGAGGATCTGCTCAACCTGCCGCCAGCGGTCCACGACCCGGGGCAGTAGGGCGACATGGGGCACCGACGTGTACACCACGGCGATCTCGTCGACGTCGGCTTCCAACTCGGCGAGCGTCAACGCGTCCGGGTCTGCTGTCGAGATCCGCTGAAAGGTCTCGGCAGCGAGTGCCGACGCCGCGGCGAGCGCACCCATCCCCAGCATTTGCCGCCGGTCCGTGGAACTCACCTCCCCGCCGTCAGGTTCGCCGATGCCGTGTCGCGCCCGGTGGATCCACGCACGGAGCTGGACCAACTCTCCACCGGCACCCACCGCGGTGTCGATGGCCTCCACGACCACATCGGACGGCAGAAGCCGGCCAGCTTCGGCCCGACTGATCCCAGCCCGGTCCAGGTTGGTACGCCGAGCGAGCTCGGCCAGACTGTGCATGCCCGCGGCAAGGCGTAACGCGCGGATACGCCCCGCGAGATGCGCGACCGCGGCCTGATCGTCCACCCGTGCCCTCCTGTCCAGCATGACGACACATGCGTGAGGCGTGCGTGACGATGCCTTCACGGGGTCACAGCTAGCCGCCTGTCGCGCACCGTCATGGAATGTGTCGTGCCGGCACGATAACCGGCCGGCCACGCAGGCAGGACACACATTGGGGGATGTCGTGCAACCACCGAGGAGTTTCACCCGCCGGCCACCTGTGCCGGCGCAGATTCCGCGCTCCTTACCCCGGGCCGAGGCCCACGGCGATGTTCCAGCGGACGCGACGTTGTACGCGCTCGTCGTCTACGGACCGGATCAGCAGCCCGTCGAAGTCGTCCTGCCGTTCCCGACCGTCAGCGCGGCCGACCATCACGCGCAGAGCAGCAACCGGGACGGTCGCATCGTCCCGATCACGTTTCCGTTCCGCCCTCGTCAGGGGCCTTGAGACCAGGTCTCCCGGATATGGCCGTGCCCCGACCCGGGAGGCCTGACCGATGTGTGCCGGCCCGTGCGGGGCCCGTCCCTTCCTCGTCGTTGCGGGTGTGGCGTACGGGCCGGCGCGTACAACCAACACCCACCATCAACACCCACCATCGAAAGGATCAACCATGTCCAAGGATCGCACCCGCAAGCCCGACCTCACCGATTTCGACCCCGACGCCGTCACCTGGCAGACGTCCAGTTTCTCCAACGGCGCCGGTGGCATGTGCGTACAAGCCGGCATGCACGACGGCGGAGTGGTCGTCCGCGATGCGAAGAACCCGGACGGGCTCGTGCTGTCCTTCTCCCGCGCCGAGTGGGCCGCGTTCGTCGACGGTGTCGAAAACGGCGAAATGCGCTTCTAATGGGACGTACCGGGTCGCTGTAGGGCAGGCTCGGTGCCGGTAGCCGCTGGCAGGTGAGCACTCTGGGCTTCTGGACCGAAGTCGAGTCCTAAGAGAGCATCTCGTCCAGATAGGCGAAGTTTGTCGTGTCCCCTACACGGCAATTATCGGGATTCAGGAACGGCGAGGTGGGGCATCGACTCACCTGCGCCGTCGTCTGCACCGCCTGAGGCGGCTCTGACGCGGGACGGTTCGACTCTGCCCCGCCTCACCACCGCCAGAAATCGGACTGAACCATCGCAAAAATGAACGAGATGCTCTCTAAGGTCAGACCGTGCCCCTGCCGGTGGTCGGGAGAGCTGACTGCTGATGGGGTGTCGTGGCCGTCGACTGCGATGTGACCACTTGACCATTAGGGCGTGGTGGATCTCCCGTGGGCTGCCGGACTGCTGCCGGTGCGGAGGAGGCCTGGATGCTGTTCGTCGGGGACGACTGGGCGGAAGATGTGCGACACGAGGTGACATGCTGTGAGTGGGCTCGTGGATTGGAGGGCCGACGGTGTCGGTGACGTAGCTCCTGGCCAGTGTTCAAGGTCAGTCCCCGCCCTGACGTGCGCCGCGGGTAACTGCGGGGTGCGGAGCTCAGGGAAGAAGCCGAAGCGGTCCCGTTCTATCCGGGAGCGTAGGCGAGGGGAAGACCGGACGGGCGAACGTGAGTGAACCCCCGCTGATGCCTCGTTACCCAGAGCCTCGGGAGATGGGATGAAGACCGGGGTGCAGGGCCTGGCCGTGGAGGAACGGCAAGCGGCGGCCGAAGAATCTTCGTCGGTCGTGTGAACACCGCTGGCCTCGGGGCCGAGGGGGCGCCCACCCCGGTCGCAGCTCGCGCATGTCGAACGTGGAAACCCCGTCTGGGTCCGGGGACGTCGTCAGGTGTCACCGGTAAGCCGGAGGCAACGAAGGCCCAACTCCTTGGCGGGAACAGGATGCCCAAGAAGCGAACGCCGGTGCGTCGAAAGGCGACGGGAAACCGGGACAGGTGGTCGGCCCCTTCGCCGATCGTCTCGCATAACCGGCCGGATACCGGGCCACTGCCCGGACTCGAAAGGGTGCTGACGTGGGCAGGTGAGCCTGTGAAGCGATGCGGTTTGAACCGCCGGAACCGAAGGACAAGTTGGACGCCATGCTGACGGACACCACGGTGGACGCGGTGACGGTGAACGGACCGGAGGACGCGCTCCTCGCCTGGGACGCCGTTGACTGGCGGACCTGCGAGGAGGAAGTACGGCGGCTACGGCAGCGGATCTTCAAGGCGGCGCAGGAGCAGGACTGGCCCAAGGTCAGGAACCTGCAAAAGTTGATGTTGCGGAGCCGGTCGAACACGCTCATGAGCGTGCGGCAGGTGACGCAGCGCAACGCGGGGCGCAAGACTGCGGGGATCGACGGGGAGGTCGCTTTGACCTCCAAAGCGCGGGGCGAGGTCGCGGTGCGGGTACACCGGTCGGTTTCGTCCTGGACGCCCCTCGCGGTCAGGCGCGTGTTGATCCCGAAGGCATCAAACCCAGCGAAGTCCAGGCCGCTCGGAATTCCGGCGATCATGGACAGATGCCACCAGGCTCGGGTCCGTAACGCGCTCGAACCAGAGTGGGAGACCCGGTTCGAGCCCCGTAGTTACGGGTTCCGGCCGGGTCGTGGCTGCCACGACGCGATCGAGGCGATCTATGCCGTCTGCAAGGGGCCCGGCTCCAAGCGGGTGTGGATTCTCGACGCCGACGTGGCGGCGGCGTTGGAGCCATCGTCACACTGCTCCTTTCGCTGATTGTGGGGGTCAGAACAGGGCGTCCGTGGGTGGCGGGACCTGTATTCGCAGGCCCTTTCGCCGTCCGGTGCGGACGTGGACGGCCTGGAGCTCGCCGCGCTTGACACGCTGCATCACGGTCTGGCGGGAGACGCCGAGAGCGAGGGTGGCCTCGAGCATCGCGAGCCAGCCGTCGGGGGCGTCGTCGACGAAGAGGTTGCGCAGCTGGTCGGTCATGCGGATGCGCCAGGGGCGCCGGGGGTGTCCTGTTCGCCGGCGACGAAGCCGTCGCCGATCCAGCGGTGCAGGGTGGAGGGGGCGTGCCGAGTTCCCTGGCGGCGTCGGCGATGGTGAGCAGGTCGCCCTGGGGCTGGTCGGGGTCGGGCTGGTAGCAGGGGATGGTGTGGTGGAAGCGCAGGGACTGCACGCGGGTGGCGGTGAAGGTCAGGCCGCGGGCGGTGCGCCGGCCCTGCCGGTTGAGGATCCCGGCGATCGTCGCGTCGGGGTAGTGGACGGCGAGGCGGCGGATCAGGTCGATGGTGTCCTCGTCGGTACGGATCGCGGGCTGGCGACGCCGGCCGGGGACGGTCAGTTCCGTGAGCGCGCCGCCCTTCCAGCGGATGAGCAGGTCGGTATGGCCGGCGTCGTCGTCGCGCACGACGGTGACGTTCACCTCGTCGATCAGGGTCCGTAGTAGCTGTTTGCGGTCGCGGTCGGTGGTCGTGGGGGCGTCCCAGACCTGGTGCAGGTTGTCCCCGAGCGCGCGGATGCCGGCGCGCTCGGTGTCGGTCAGGGCGCGGGGGCGGGCCTGCTCGCGGCGGGCGAGTTCGGCCTCGGCGGCGGCCAGGTCGGTCAGCGCTTTCTCCCAGGCGGCCTCCAGACCGCGGGCGACGAGCCGGCTGTCCGGGTCGACGGCCTGGTAGCGGGCGCGTTCGACCTGGCGGCGGTGCTGGGCGAGGGCGGCGTCGTGGGTGTTTTCGAGGTGTTCGGCGGCGGACAGACAGGCGGTGAGCGCCGCGGGGGCCAGCGCGGTCAGGAACGCGTCGGCGATGGCGGCGTCGAGTGCCACGCCGCCGATGTGCAGGTGGCGGGTGCCGCGGCCGTCGACGATGGTGGCGGGGCCCTGGCAGTAGTAACCCGGGGTGGCCGTGGTGGGGCCCTGGTAGAACACGGTGAGTTTACGGCCGCAGGTCCCGCAGGTCGCCAGGCCCTGCAGCAGCGCGCAGCCCTCCCGGACCGCGCCGGTGCCGGGCTGGTGGGCCTCGGGACGGATGTTCGTGCCGATCTTCGCCAGGTTGGCCTCGTGGGTGTCCCAGTCGATGTAGCCCTCGTGGTGGTCGCGGATCAGGACCTCCCACTGGTCGCGGGGGACGGGCTTGTGGCGGGTGCGCACGGTGCCGTCCTGGCCGACGTAGGTGTGCGTGCGGGTGCGGCCGTAGACGTAGGCGCCGGCGTAGGCCGGGTGGGTCAGGATGGTGTGGACGGCGTGGTAGGTCGACC
>NZ_CAKJTL010000007.1:13455-23682 GCF_917627385.1 Protofrankia sp. CiT1 | reverse complement strand
AGCGGGATTGCGCAGGCACAGGTTCAACCCGGACGACGTAGTCTTCGATCACGGGGTTGGCCAGTACCGACGAGGCGAGCCGCTCGATCCGGGCGAGGGCATCGGCATCCGCCGCGCCGTCCACCTCCAGTTCGAACCGCTTGCCCTGGCGTACCGAGACGATGCCGGTCACACCCAGCCGCGGCAACGCGGTGAGCACCGCCTGCCCCTGCGGGTCGAGGATCTCCGGCTTCAGCATCACGTCCACTACGACCCTGGCCATGGCGCACGAGCCTATCGTCGCTCGTCAGCCCGGACCACGGAAGCCCGGACCACGGAAGCCCGGACCGGGCATGCGTCCGGTGTGGGTGGGTCACTACCCTCGGACCTGTGTCGGCATCCGTAGCAGGGAGATCCGTGTCGTCGGAGGTGTCGACAGCGGACGGCCGTCTCCTGGCCGGCCACCTCGATGACCTGGCCGCGAGGTTCGCTGAGCTCGGCTCCGTACTGGTTGCCTTCTCCGGCGGTGCGGACTCGGCGTTTCTGCTCGCCGCCGCGGTTCGGGCGCTCGGTCCCGACCGCGTGGCAGCCGCCACCGCGGTCTCTGCCTCCCTGCCGCGGGCGGAGCTGCGGGCGGCGGCCGATTTCGCGGCGGATCTCGGGGTCCGCCATCTCACGCCGGCCACCAACGAGATGGGCCGCGACGGTTACCGGGCCAACGGGCCGGACAGGTGTTACTTCTGCAAGGCGGAACTCACCGAGACGTTGCGCCCACTCGCGGCTTCCCTCGGGCTTGCGCATGTGGTGACCGGCACGAATGCTGACGACGCGGTGGCCGGGTTCCGGCCGGGTATCGGCGCGGCGGCCGCGCGGGGAGCACGCACCCCGTTGTTGGACGTCGGTCTGAGCAAGGCCCAGATCCGTGCGGCATCCCGGTTGTGGGGGCTGCCGACCTGGGACAAACCGGCCGCCGCGTGCCTGGCAAGCCGGATCGCCTACGGTGTCACCGTGTCACCGGGGCGTCTCGCCCGCGTTGAGCTGGCGGAGGCGGCGTTGCGGGCGGCGCTGGACACCGCCGGCTTGGGCGTGCGCAATCTACGGGTTCGTGATCTTGGCGAGGTGGCGATGGTCGAGGTGGACGCCACCCATGTGCGGGCGCTGGCGGCGCGGCCGGAGCTGCTGACGGTAATCGAGGGTTTCGAGCGGGTGGAGATCGATCCCCGCGGTTTCCGGTCCGGCTCGATGAATGAGCTGCTACCCCGCCCTTGACATCAGGAAGTTCCCGCTGGGGCGGGGCCAGCCGCTGTTGTCTCCTCGGGTGGTTCTGTCTCCTCGGGTGGTTCTGTCTCGTCGGGTGGTTCTGTCTCGTCGGCCGGCGCGGGGGAGAGCACAGCGGCCACGATCGCGACGAGCGCGACCCCGAGGCCGATCGTCAATCCGCCCGCCGCCAGCACGTTCAACCAGGTGGGCCGCTCGGTGACACCGAAGAAGAAAGGGATGATGATGATCGCGGTGGCGACGAGGCCGACCGCGAAGAGGCTGGTCCCGATCCGGACGAGCATGTCCACCGTTCGTCCGCGCGTGTTCCCGGGGAGCGTGCGCGATACGGCCACGGATGGTCGTGGCGCCGTCGGCCGATCAGACCGGTGGGGTTGTTGGTAAGCCACACCGGCCAGCCTACGGATCGCCGGGTGATTCCTGCTGCCCACGCCGGCACGAGAAGCCGGTGGCCGGGTCGTCGTTGCCCGCCGGTTGGCCGTGATCGGGTACGAATAGGCGCGGATGACCGCTCACGGCCGTGTCCCCGGATAGCCTTGGAGACCTCGACATCTGACTGAACAGTCTCCCTTCGCCACGCAGAACGAGGTCGCCCGTGCCCACCGGCAGAGTCAAGTGGTTCGACGTCGACAAGGGCTTCGGCTTTCTCAGCCGTGATGACGGCGGTGATGTGTTCGTCCATAAGGGCGCGCTACCGCCAGGGGTGGAGAAGCTCAAGCCCGGCGACAGGGTCGAGTTCGGCGTTGCCGCGGGCCGAAAGGGCGATCAGGCGCTGTCGGTGCGGGTACTCGCGGCTCCGCCGTCGGTGGCGAAAGCCGCGGCACATGCGGCTCGGCGCAGCCCGGACGAGCTTCACAGCATGGTCGAGGATATGATCAAGCTGTTGGACGAGGTGCAGAACTCATTGCGCCGGGGGCGCTATCCGGATCGCCGGACAGCCCAGACAGTGGCCAAGGTCGTCCATGCGGTCGCCGATGAGCTGGAGGCTTGAGCGCTCGTCTCGGCGCTTGAGCCTGTTGCGGATCTTCGGTCCGGCGCTGGTCGAATCGGCCGGCGCCGCGGTCAGCGTGGCAGAGCTGGCATCGGCGGGACGAGCCCGGCGGTGGCCGCTCGTCCCAGCAGCGTCTCGATCGCCGTGTAGCCTTCGTCATCGAGTGACAGGGTGTAATTATTAACATACAGTTCGATATGGGCGTTCACGACCTCGGTGTCCATTTCCTGCGCGTTGTTCAGCACATAGGTCCGCGATGCCCGAGGGTCGGTGAAAGCCGCCGCGACGCTTGCCCGCACCGCGGCTGAGAGCGCGCTGCCGTCCAGCGCACGCCGGCCGAGGACGGCTCCCAGCGGGATGGGCAGGCCGGTTTCGGACTCCCACCAGTCGCCCAGGTCCGCCACAGCGGTGAGCCCGTAGGACGGGTAGGTGAACCGCGATTCGTGAATGACCAGGCCGGCGTCGTACCGCCCGTCGCGCACCGCTGGCATGATTTTTTCGAAGGGCAGGACGTCGATGCCGCCGACGCCGCGTCCCGCTGCCCACAGGCGGAACAACAGATAGGCGGTCGTGCGCATCCCGGGTATCGCGATACGCGCGCCGGACAGGTCGTCCCGGCCGGCGGTGACCACGAGTGGTCCACATCCGCGTCCCAGGGCGCTGCCCGCGGACAGCAGCTGGTAGGAGCCCAGCAGCCAGGGCAGAGCCGCGTAGGAGACCTTCACCAGGTCGTCGAGGCCGGCAACGGCGCGGGAGTTCAGCACGTCGATGTCCGCGAAGGTCACGGTGACCGGCGGTACGCCCGCAACGAGCCCGTGCGCCAGAGCGTGGAAGGCGAACGTGTCGTTTGGGCACGGCGAGATTGCCACGGACAACGGCGATGGCAGTGCTGACCGCGATGTCACCGTGTGCCGGCCCCGGGAGCCGGTTTGGCCGGCCCGGCGCCGCAGGCACTGCCGTCAGCGGCGGGCAGGACGCTGGCAAGCGTGTCGATGCCGGCGGCCAGACTGGCGGCGGCCGCGCTGAGCCCGGCGAGTGCCTCCGGCACGTCCCAATTCGACCGGTCACGATGACCGACCGCGTTGCTGACCGCGCGGACCTCGGCGAAAGGTGTGTCGAATGCCGCCGCGGCGACACCGACCGCGTAGCCTTCCATTGCCTCGGCGGCCGGGCCGAACCGCAGCGCCAGCGCCGCGGCCCGCCGCTCGGTCCCGGTGACCGTGGAGACGCTGAGTACGGGTCCGGTCCTGATTGTCCGTCCGGTGACCGCGAGCAGGGTGACGAGCCGCTCGACGACGCTCTCACGGGGAATCAGCCTGGACGGCCCGAGGCCGAGCTGCTCCAGGCTCAGGAACCCGTCGGCTCCGCTGTTCGCGCTGGATGCTGATCCGGCGGGCGGCGGCTGCGATGCGGGTTTGTCCAGCGGGCCGTCGGCGCCCGCCTCGGCACCGAGATCCGCGGCGACCAGCGCGTCCGCGACGACCAGGTCGCCGATATCGGCGCGGCCGGCGAAACCGCCCGCGATACCGAGGGAGATGACCAGGTCGAACGGGTCACCCGAAGCACGGGCGATCGCCAGCGCGGTCGCGGTACCCGCCGCCGCGGCCGGACCGGCCACTCCGGCAGCCAGGACGGTCACCGAACCAGACCGGCGTCCCAGGTAGGGGCCGAGCCGTACCGCGGTCAGGAGCTGGCGGTCCCATGACGGCACCGAGCCGCCGCGGGACGACGCGGCGCCGGCAACCGTGGCCCGCGGCTGCCACATCCCCATCATTCCGGCGCAGACCGCGTCAGCCTCCGGGCTGACCGCGGTGACCAGCAGGATTCGGTTCATACGGACCCCGATGCGGGGACGGGTCCTGAGCGCGTCTCGACCATGAAGTTGTCGATCATGAACCTATGGGTGGATGACAAGACGGAACGGCCAGCTTCCGGACGCTTGGCTGGAGCTACCGCTTGGCGCCTGGAAGATGGTCAGGGAGGCCTCGCCCTGTCCTTCCGGCACGGTCAGGCGGTAGTGCGGATCGGTTATGGTGTTGGAAATCCGGGCGTCGTTGGACGCCAGGAAATATCCATGGCTGGCAACCGACTTCGGAACGTCGATGTTGATCGTCTCCCCGGGAGCGGCGTGCAGCACCGGGAGCTGGTAGCCGGCATCCTTGATCACTCTGCCGTCGCGCTCGTACTGGGCGGCGTGCGCCTGTACGAAGTTTCGACCAGCCTGCATGCTCACCAGCGGCGTTGGCCGGTCGCAGCCAGTGAGCACTCCGACGAGCGCGCCGAGGACAGGCAGCACGATCAGGCGTTGCCATCGGATGCGGGGAAGTAGCCGAGATACGGACACGGTCGGAGGTTATCGTTCAGCACGGGTCGGATGCCGCTCGGATCGCGATCTGGCGAGTGGGTTGTCGGTCTCAGCTGATGGGGCTATTCCATCGGCGGTCCGGGCAGCCTGTCCCGCGGTCGCTCGCGGGTCGCTCGCGGGTAGGCCGGGCTCGGGCGCATCACCGGGATCCGTTACGGCGTGTTCTGGAAGCCGTCGTTCGATCAGGGGGCCGCCTGGGGCGTGGCGAGCCGGACGGACGGCTTTCCGAAGCACACCCGAAGCACACCCTAGGACCGGACCGCGGTGTCCGGCAGCGTCGCCGCGTCTGGTAGCACCGCGGTGTCCTGGATGATCGCCGGGTGCCCGGCCACGAGGGTTGCGCCCGCGGCTGGCCCGGCCCACCCCGGATTTTCCGAGCGTCCCCGACGGGCGCGGCTCGCGGCCCGTGCCCGGTACAGGGCCCGGGTCTCCACGAACATTGTGAGCAGGACCACCGCGGAGGCTGCCGCGAAGCCGAGCGTTCCCGGCATCTCGATCAGGCCGACCGCGGCGCCGGCGACCCACGCGAGCGCAATCGCGGTTTCCGAGCGGGCGAACGCGGAGTTGCGGGTGTCCTCGGCGATGTCACGTTGGATGATCGCGTCGAGGCCGAGCTTTCCCATTGAACCCGCCATGCTTGCCAGCAAGGCCGCCAGCAGCGAGGTGAGCCTTGTGTAGTTGATCGCGGCGCCGAGACAACCACCTGATGCCATCAGCAGCGACAGCATCAGCAGCGCCTCGGGCCGCCGGCGGCCCAGCCGCCCGCCGATGAACACGCCCAGGCCGCTGCCCACCCCCGCGCAGATCGCCAGCGCACCGAGCCAGAGATTGGTGCCACCGCTCGTCCGCAGCAGAAACGCCAGGTAGAAGGTGAGGAATCCGACCAGGCCGCGCAGCACCAGAGAAGCGCGGAGCGCGACCGGCAGGCCGCCCATGGCGCGCAGCAGGCGACTGGCCATGTTCCGGTGGCTGACGATTGCTCCCAGCACAAAGGCGCGTTTCTCACCGGCGGCGGAGTCGACGTGTTTGGGCAGATTGAATGCCAGCAGGACGCCGGTCATGTAGACGATCGCACAGACCCGCAGCACCCATGGGTAACCGACATGGGGAATCTTGGCGATGGTGAGGCCAAGCGGCGCTACCGCCGAGCCAGCCGCGATGTTCACCAGGGAGACCCGGGAGTTGATTTTCACGAGGGTCAGCTCCGGGGGCATGACGCGGGGGATCACCGCGCTGCGGGCCACCCCGAACCCACGGGAGAGCATGAGCAGGCCGAGCGCGAGGGGGTAGACGGCCACCCCGTGCTCGAGGGAACCGGCGAGCTGCCAGGCCAGCATGCCGCGGGCCAGGCAGATCGCGGCCAGCGCGGTGCGGCGGCCGTGGGCGAACCGGTCCAGCACTGGGCCGATCACCGGCGCCAGCAGGGTGAACGGCACCATGGTGATCAGTAGGTACATGGCGACCTTCGACCGGGCCTCGCCCGTCGGCACGGCGAAGAAGAGGGAGCCGGCCAGCGCCACCGTCACCAGCGCGTCCCCCGCCGCGTTGACGACGGAAAGCTCGGTGAGGGCCGCGAGCCCCGACTGCTCGGCGCCGCCGCTGCGGCCGGACGCACGCAGCCTTCGAATCCCGCTGGTGACAGCACTGCCCACGTTCACCATCCAGAGTGTCCCCTCTCCCCAGGAGGACCACCGCGACCACGCGGCACACTTCCGGAACCTGTAGGCGACAATACGTACGTGGAGGCTCAGGATGTGCAGCGTGGCTCAGCGATAGCGACACCAACGGTAGCGTCGACATCGTCCGATCCGGGATCGTCCAGCCCGGGAACACCGACCTCGAAGCCATCTGCCGCGGATGGGAGCCGGGCTGATCCCCAGGCATCCGGGTCGCTGCCACGGACGAGCCGGGGCGTGTCGGCGCCCGCTGAGCCGGAGCCCCCGGAGCTGGCTGGGCGAGTGGCCCGGCCCCCCGCCTCGAAAACCTCGAAAACACCGAAAACACCGAAGGCCCCGCGGGCGGCCAAGGGGCCCAAACCGCCCGCGCTGGACGCCGCGTGCGCCACGGCTGTGGAGGAAGCCCGCGCCGCCGCGGTCACCGAGGCTGATGATCCGAGCTGTGTTGGCGAGCACCTCGGCGTCGAGGCGGAGGGCGAGCGTCTCGTCCTGCATCGCTTTGCGTGTACGGCCCGAGCCTATCCCGGTTGGGTGTGGACGGTGGTCGTGAGCCGCGCGTCGCGGATGCGGAAAGTCACTGTGGATGATGTTGTGCTGTTGCCCGGCGACGGCGCCCTGACCGCTCCGCAGTGGGTGCCGTGGTCGCAGCGGCTGCGACCGGGCGATGTCGGGGTCGGGGATCTGCTGCCGACCGCCGTGGACGACCCGCGGCTCACCCTGCGTCTCGGTGATGTTGAGGAGTTCGTCGACACCGACGCCTGGTATGAGATCGGGCTCGGCCGTCCGCGGTTGTTGTCCGTGCTGGGGCGTGACGATGCGCTTGCTCGTTGGTACGCAGGCGAGTCCGGCCCGGAGGCGTCTATCGCGCGGGTCGCTCCCGCGGCCTGTCAGACATGCGGTTTTCACGTTCGTCTGGCCGGTATTCTCGGCCGCGTGTTCGGGGTGTGCGCCAACGAGATGGCCCCGGATGACGGTCGGGTGACCGCCCTTGATCATGGCTGTGGGGCGCACTCGGAGGCGCTGGTCGCTCCCTCGGCGCATCCCGAGGCGGTTGTGTATGACGATGATCCGGGCGACCTGGAATCATCCGACCTGGAACTCATCGGTGTGTCGGCACACTCGCCCGGTTCGGTGCAAGACGATGGCGCTGGTGCGGTAACCGGCGACGGCGCCGGTCCAGAGCCCTACGGTCACTCCTGATGACAGCCTGGGTGTCCGTGTCATTTTTGTCGTTGTTGTCACGGTGGAACCGCCGAGGCTGGGTGGCCGAGATCGGGTTGTCGCGGCCGGAACCTCCGGGAGGATGGACGACGTGACCGGCGTACCAACCGCGGTATCCACGAGCCAGGCCCTTGGCCTCACCGATGAGGAGTACACCCGGATCGTTTCCGCGCTGGGTCGACCGCCGTCCGATGCCGAGCTTGCCATGTACGCGGTGATGTGGAGCGAGCACTGTTCGTATAAATCGTCCAAAGTGCACCTGCGGCGCTTCCGTGACATACCCGCCGGTGACCGCATGCTCGTCGGTATGGGCGAGAACGCCGGGGTGGTCGCTGTTGGTGAGGGCCTTGCCGTCACCTTCAAGATCGAATCACATAACCATCCGAGCTTCGTGGAGCCGTACCAGGGCGCGGCCACCGGCGTCGGTGGGATCGTCCGCGACATTCTGACGATGGGCGCCCGGCCTGTCGCCGTCCTTGACTCGCTGCGGTTCGGCGACGCGGACGCGCCCGACACAGCGCGGGTGCTGCCCGGGGTGGTCGCGGGTATTGGTGGCTACGGCAACTGCCTGGGCCTGCCGACGATCGGCGGGGAGGTCGTCTTCGATCCGTCCTATCTGGGGAACCCGCTGGTCAACGCCTTGTGCGTGGGGGTGATGCCGGTCGGGCGGATACAGACTTCGGCGGCAGCCGGGGTTGGCAACGCGGTCGTCCTGCTCGGCGCGAAGACCGGCCGGGACGGTATCGGGGGGGTGTCGGTCCTGGCCTCGGCGACCTTTGACGAGGGCGGCGGACCGGCCCGCCGGCCGTCGGTGCAGGTCGGCGACCCGTTCACCGAGAAAATCCTCATTGAGTCCTGTCTGGAGCTGTTCGACCGCGGGCTGGTCGTGGCTATCCAGGATCTCGGCGGCGCGGGGCTGACCTGCGCGCTGACCGAGACAACCGCGGCCGGGCTCGCCGCCGGTGGTCCCGGCGGCATGGCGGTCGATCTCGACCTCGTCCCGTTGCGGGAGGCGTCGATGGCGCCGCACGAGATCCTGGCGAGCGAGTCCCAGGAGCGGATGCTCGCGATCGTCGCTCCGGACTCGCTGGCAGAGGTGCTCACGGTCACCGAACGCTGGGGCGTCCTTGCCACTCGGATCGGAAGTGTTACTGACAGCGGTCGGCTTGTCATCCGGTGGCATGGCGAGGTTGTCGTCGACGTGCCACCCGGTTCGCTTGCCGACGACGGGCCTGTGTACAACCGGCCGATCCGCAGGCCGGCGGATCTGGACGCGCTGCGGGCCGACGACCCGGCGGTGCTGCCGCGTCCGATCAGCGGAGACGACCTGCGCTCAACTCTGTTGGCTATGATTGCTTCATCGAATCTGTGTTCGAAGACCTGGGTGACCGATCAGTACGACCGCTATGTGCAGGCCAATACCGTGCTCGCGCAGCCCGAGGATGCCGGGGTTGTCAGGCTCTCGGAGGAGACCGGTCTTGGTATCGCTCTGGCGACAGATGGTAACGGTCGGTATGCCCGGCTCGACCCGTTCACGGGCGCGCAGCTTGCCCTGGCCGAGGCATGCCGCAACGTGGCCGCCACCGGTGCCGTGCCGATCGCGGTCACGAACTGCCTGAACTTCGGTTCGCCCGAGGACCCGGAGGTCATGTGGCAGTTCGCCGAGGCGACCCGGGGGCTCGCGGAGGCCTGCCGCCACCTTGGCCTGCCGGTGACCGGCGGCAACGTCTCCTTCTACAACCAGACCGGCTCGATGCCCATCAATCCCACTCCGGTGGTCGGCGTCCTCGGCCTTTTTGACGACGTGGCCAGGCGTGTCGCGATCGGTTTCACCGACGAGGGCGACTCACTGCTGCTGCTTGGGGAGACCCATCCAGAGTTCGGCGGGTCCGAGTGGGCGTGGGTGTCGCACCGTCACCTGGGTGGGCAGCCGCCCGCGGTCGATCTCGCCGTGGAGAAGCTGCTGGCTGAGATCCTGGTTGCGGGTTCGCGTGACGGAATGCTGACCGCGGCGCACGACCTGTCCGACGGTGGTCTGGCGTCCGCTCTGGTCGAGTCGTGCCTGCGCGGGGGGCGTGGTGCCCGCATCGTCTTCCCCCGGGCCGCGGACGTGTTCACCGAACTGTTCAGCGAGTCGGCTGGCCGAGCCGTGGTGGCCGTCCCCCGATCGGAGGAGCTGCGGTTCACCGACATGTGCGCTGCCCGCGGGCTGCCATGCCGGCGCATCGGCGTGGTGGACGGCGACACTCTCGACGTTCAGGACGCCTTCGCTATCAGCCTCGACGACCTCCAGCGGGCCCACTCGGCCACGCTGCCCGCGCTCTTCGGGGCTGCCGGTCCCTGACAGCTGTCTGCCGTAACTCGCGCCATCTCGTGAGCGTTCCAGCCGAATGCGTTTCAAACATCGTCGCGGCTGTTGTGAGTATGTCAGAAATGACTTCCGCCGTGCTGCCGCATCAGATATTTCTGTCATAGCGGAGTAGTAGCGCCTGGTGACAGGGCAGCGTGAACCAGGCGTCCAGTCCTCAGGCGCCCGTGGGCGTTCTCAGAGCGTGTGTGAGATCGGGCTTTCGATCAGTGAGCCGCGTCCAGGCGCTCCCTGGCAAGGCGGCAGGCCGAAGCGATACCGGATGAGTTGTCTCGGTGTGGCCGACAACGCAGCCAGGGGGCGCCTGGGCGCGGCGCGCCGGAATGACGATCTCACACGCGCTCGCACT
>NZ_CAKJTL010000007.1:0-13430 GCF_917627385.1 Protofrankia sp. CiT1 | reverse complement strand
AGGGCCGAAGCGATACCGGATGAGTTGTCTCGGTGTGGCCGACAACGCAGCCAGGGGGCGCCTGGGCGCGGCGAGCCGGAATGACGATCTCACACGCGCTCGCACTGTGCCGGGCTGACAGCGAGGAGCTGACAGCGAGGGGACGATGGCGAGGGGATGATGGCACTTTCCAGAACGGCGGCGGAACTGTATCCGGAAATCGGGCCGGCACCGTTGAACTGCGGAACGTTGCGGAAGCGGCTCCGTATGGCGGACGCGCAGTTCGATGACGCGGTGGCGGAGCTCGTTCTCGCGGGTATGGCGATTGTGGAGGGGCGGCGGATCCGCCGGGCACCGATCGAGCGGACCCAGCCGAACGTTTCCCGTGACGCGCTCGTTGTTTTCGACCAGCTGCCGCCTGACGGCACTCCCGTTGGCGGCCTGCGGTTGCGCAGCGCTGTAAGGATCACGAACGACCGTTATCGACTGGCTCTGGACGAGCTGAAGACCGCCGGTCTCGTCCGGATCGGGCGGGGCCGCGGGGGCACGGTCGCCCGCGCTGACGATGTGTCCCAGCCAGCCGGCGATGAGCTGCTCGAAACGCACATCGACGACGCGGGATCCGCCGCCACCGGCCCCGGCCAGCTGGTACGCCGGGAATCCGAACTGTACCGGCCGTTCGTCGACTGGTACCAGAGTGAGATCGACACAGCGGGACTTACGTTCAGCCACATCCGAGAGACAGCTACCGCGCGTAGGCGGGCGCGGGCCAGCGGCCAGTGGTCCCGGCCGGACGTCGCGGCGGTCGAGGTCTGGAGTTCGTATCTGCTGCCCGACGTTGTCCTCACGATTTCGTCTTTTGAGATCAAGCGGGCGGTCGACGCCAATCGGCTGGAGTCACTCTACGAAGCCGCGGCTCATGGACGCTGGGCGCACTGTCCGAGCCTGGTCGTCGAGACGGCCTCTGAAGAGGATGAGGAAAATCCGCTGCCCGACCACATCCTCGCCGAACTCGACCGGTTGAAACTGGGTCTGTACACGATGTACAACCTCGGCTGTGGATCCTTTCGGGTGAAACAGTACATACCGCCGTCGAGACGTGTGCCCGACCCGGGCTACCTGCACGACCTGCTGGAGTACTTCTTCGCTGATGACAATCGGCAGCGAGAGAGGTACCGGTTGGCGATCCGTCGCTGAGCGCGCATGCGTGGTGAGGGAATCGGGCGGCTGAGCACGATGAGCTGGGGCGCCGGAACGAAGGGAGGACGCCTTCGCCGTATTCCTCGGCGCTGCCGCCCGCCCGCATCGGCGGCTATGGCATCGATCAGTCGGTGAATACGCCGGAAAGCACCGGCCGGAACATTGCCAGACCGTCCGATCCCGGGCCGGTCAGCGGCTCGACGGCATGCTCGGGATGCGGCATCAACCCGACAACCGTGCCGCCGGCATTGCAGACGCCGGCTATGTCGGCGACCGATCCGTTCGGGTTCCCGCCGAGGTAGCGGGCAACAACCAGGCCGTCATACTCGAGCTGGGCGAGTGTTGCCGGGCTCACGATATAGCGGCCCTCACCGTGTTTTACGGGGATGATCACATCGGCGCCGGGCGTGTATTCCGAGGTCCACGCGGTCGACGTGTTTTCCATCCGCAGCCGCTGGTCCCGGCAGACGAAATGCAGGCCGACGTTGCGGGAGAGCGCCCCGGGCAGCAGCCCGGCCTCACACAGCACCTGAAATCCGTTGCAGATACCGAGGACGGGCAGCCCGTCGCGGGCCGCGTCCACGACCGCGCCGACCATGGGGGAAAAACGAGCAATCGCCCCGGCGCGAAGATAGTCGCCATAGGAGAATCCGCCGGGCAGCACCACCGCGTCCACCCCGCTCAGCTCGGTGTCACCATGCCAGAGCGCAACAGCCTCGCCACCGCCGAGCTGGATGGCGTGCGCGGCGTCCCGGTCATCCAGGGAGCCCGGAAAGGTCACCACACCAATTCTTCGCGTCACCGGTGACGCTCCGCCGGCTGTTCCGCGCTGGCCGCTGCTCATGCGGGCAGCTTACGGCGTGTTTCGGAAGTCGTCATTCGATCAGGGAGCGGCGTCCGGGTGGGTGGATCGCGAGGCTGCGGGCGCCGGGTCTCCAGTAGCGACGAGGGGCGGCCGTGCGTTCAGGAGCCGCAGCGGGCGGGGGCGCGTTCCAGCCGGCTGGCGGGCGAACTCTCGTCCCATTGCAGTAGTTTTTCCAGATGCACCCGGATGCCGGGGTGCGGGCCATCCACAATATCGAACTGGACATTGTCCATAAGTGCGTACATGACGTAGATGCCACGGCCGTCTTCGCAGATCGCGTCATTGGCGGACGCCTCAAGAATCATAGTGTCTATCTGGAAGACGTCGAAGCCGCCGCCGTTATCCAGTACTTCGATGGCGGCCACCTGGTTGTCGACGTTGACCGAGACCTCGTACCAATCGAGCCCTTGGGCATGTTTTAGCACGTTGGCGCATGCCTCGGTGAGCGCGAGTTCCACATCGTCCACACACTCCTGGTGCGCGCCGAGAACCTTCAGCGACTGCGTGCACATCCGGCGGACAACAGGAATGGAGATCTCGTCCCGGGGGAGCGACAGCGAAAATCTGATCTCCATGTTCGAACTCCTACCCCGGTGAGTGACGGCTAACCGGCTCTGGTTTCCTGGCGGCCGAAGGGTTTTCGATCATGATTTTCTCGCCTGCTCGCCTGCTTCAGGGGCCGCACGAGATCCTGGACTCGCCGTGACCGAGGAGCCGATGATGCGTGTTCCGGTGATTCCGGCCCGCCCGCCAGACCCGTTGCCGGTGGGCGGGCGATGGTCCGCGTCCCCTCCCGTGCCGCGGCGTGGCAGATCCAGTACGAACTGGACGGTGACATGGACGGGTTGATGGGACGCGCTGGCCGCAGGTATTAGCCTGGCGCTGCCAGCATCTGTGAAGCCGATCCGTCAAGCCGAGGAGCACCCGATCACCCGCAGACAGACCGCCCGCCGTCCCGTGCCGTCTTTCGCCGGATCCGGCTCGTCCGGGCCTGGCGTGTCCAACGAGGCTGACCTGGCCGTACCCGGGACACCGCGGGGCGTTTCCAGGGCCGGTGAGGCAGAATTCCCCGTTGTCGGGCCGCGGTCACCGTGTCCCTGTGGGTCGGGGCGCCGTTACAAAGCATGTCACGGGGTACGGCGGCGGCCCGCGCCCGTCCTGCGGCCTTTTGCCGGCCGGGCTGATGAGCCTGATCTGGTGGCTCTGCGTGAGTTGGTGCCCAGCGCGACCGCTCCACTCAAGCTCTCCGCCGGTTACCTCGCGGACCATCCCGAACACACCGACCGCTCGATCCTGCTCGGCACGATGCTGCCGCAGGCGGTTCCCGCCATCGTCCGGGAGAACGGCGAGATTCTCCTGGCGATGCAGACGGGCGTGCCCAGCGACGACGCGGGCGCGGACATCGCGCGGGCGCTGCTCGCGGCACTCGCCGCGCAGCCCGCGGGTCCGGTCGTCCCACCGCGGGCGCCAGTGGGCGGTGCCCGCGCGGATGACACCCAGCCCGGCCCGACACTGCTGGACATCCTTGATCCAGCCCCGTTGGACATTACGGTCCACGCCGGGTTCACCTGGTGGATCCCAGCGTCCGAGGACGGCAGCGGCCCTGCTCCGGAAGTTGTTGCCGCACTCGAGCGGGCAAACGCGGCTGTCGTCCCGACCGCCCGCTTGGCCTCGGTTGACGCGGCTTACTGGTGCCGTCCGGGGGAACGGGCACACCTGCGGTGGGTTCAGGCCTATGCGGAGGAGCCCCTGTTGGATGCTCTCGCGCGGCTGGCCACGGCAGGTTGTCTCACGGTTGGTGACGGGTCCCGTTTTGTCGGATCGTTCCGGGCCGACGGTCTGGTCGTGCCGGTATGGGACCTTGCCCCGGGCGCTGATGCGGACAGTTGTGAGGAACCAGCCAGCGAGCTGCGGGTCCGGTTGGAACATGCGGTTGCCGACCGGACCCCGCTGGATCCGTCGCAACGCCGGATGCGCGCCGGCGTCGTGGGCCGGACTCTCACGCTACGTTAATATGCCAGTCGATATTCCTGATCGGTCGGGTACTCCAGGCGAGATGTTCGACGTGATAGTGATCGGTGCCGGTCCGGCGGGAGCCAGCGCCGCCCGTGCGGCGGCCAGGGCCGGCGCCACCGTCTGTCTGCTTGAGCGGGCTGAGCTTCCCCGGTACAAGACCTGTGGCGGCGGTTTGGTCGGCCTGTCGGCCGATCATGCTGGTGTCGATCTGTCGAACCTGGTCCGTGCGAGCATTGACCAGCTCACGGTCACTCTCAACGGCCGGCTGGCACGGACCAGGCGGCGGCCGGGCCGGCCGATGCTGTCCATGGTGATGCGTTCGGAGTTCGACCGGGCGCTGGCGGACTCGGCCTGTGCCGCCGGGGCGAGCCTGCGGACGGGTGTCCACGTCACCGGCCTGCGTGAAGTCACCGGACTGGACGGACCGGACGGAGGACCGGACGGACCGGACGGCGGCGAGGTCCGTGCGGCCGAGGAGTTCCAGCGGCGGCAGGCTGGTTGCGTCGAGGTGTCGGTGCGGGGCGGGCCCGGCCTGCGTGCCCGAGTCGTTGTCGGAGCTGACGGCGCGTCCGGGCGGACCGGTGGTTATGTGGGCGTCCGGTGCGACCAGGTGGACGTGGGGCTGGAGGGTGAGTTCCCGGTGAGCGCCCCGACCGCGCGGCGCTGGGCCGGCCGGGTGCTGCTCGACTGGGGCCCGGTCCCCGGTTCATACGCCTGGCTGTTCCCGAAGGGGGAAGCGCTCACGGTCGGTGTGATCGGTTCGCGGGCACACGGCGGCGCGCTTCGTTCCTACTACACTGATCTGGTGCGCGGTCTCGGTCTGGACGCGGTGACACCGCTGCACGACTCCGGGCATCTGACGCGGGTGCGGGCCGTTGGTTCGCCGCTGCGCCGGGGCAGGGTGCTGGTTGCCGGCGACGCGGCGGGTCTGCTCGACCCGTGGACGCGCGAAGGCATCTCCTTCGCGCTCCGTTCGGGCCGCCTTGCCGGCGAGGCCGCGGCCCGAGCCGCCCTCGGTGACCCCTGCGCGCTCGTGGACTATCCCAGGCGCGTCGAAGCGGTGCTTGGCCCTGAGATGGACGCCGGCCGCGAGGTACAGGCGGTCTACACGCGCCATCCCGGGTTACTGCACGCGTTGCTGACCTGCATGCCGGGTACGTTCGGCCTGTTCGGGCGGATCGTGGACGGCCGCACCACAGTGGCCCGGCAGCTGCGACGCCCCGGTGTCCGTTCAGCGACCGCCGCGATCACCCGCTGACCGGACCGTCGGGACAGGCCGTGAACCTGTCTGCCCAAACCGTTCGGCGACGGCGCCAGCGATTTCGAGGAATGCCTGTCTGGTCGCCTTTCGCATTCCTTCCAGCATGATGCGTCCACCAATTGCCAGATGCGGATCGTAGGGTACCCGGACGACTCGCCGGGTACGGGCGGTGAAATGCTGTTCGAGAGTGCTCAGGTCCACGGATTCCCCGTTTGTCGGGAACGTCGAGATAACCGTTACCGCTGCTCGCACCTGGGCCGCGTACCCGTGCGCGTCCAGCCAGTCCAGCGTGGCGCTGGCGGATGAGCCGCCATCCGCGCTGGAACTGCTGACGATCACCAGCGTGTCGGCGAGCCGGAGGACGGCGGGCATGGCGCTGTGCAGGATCCCGGTGCCACAGTCGGTCAGCAGGATCGAGTAGTGCCGCTGCAGGATGCCGTCGACGGCAAGGTAGTCGGTGTCGGCGAACGCCTGCGAGATCTCGGGCGCGTTCGCGGAGGCGAGCACCTCCAAGCGGCTGTCGGCCTGTGACAGGTATCTGCGGACATCCACATAACGGTCCAGCGAGCCGGCGTTGTCGAGTAGATCACGTACGGTGTTCGTGCATGTCCGTGGTACTTTCGCGCCCAGCGTGCCGCGGTCCGGGTTCGCGTCGATCGCCACCACCCGGTCCCCGCGCAGGCTCGCCAGCGTCGACCCGAGGGCCACGGTTGTCGTGGTCTTGCCGACACCGCCCTTGAGCGACATGACCGCGATCCGGTGGCAGTCATACAGGGGGGTGCGGATGTGCGTGATCAGGCGCCGATGGCGTACCTCGTCGGCGGACGGCCCCGGGTTGATCGTTCCACCGGATGCCTTGAAAACCAGTTTCCGCCAGCCCCGAGATGCGCTGTCTGGCTGAGCCGGCAGTAACGCGCTGGTCATGAGTCTGCCGGGCGCGCCGTTCGGGGACGGCGTCAGAGCGGGCGTATCAGCCGCTGTGTCATGGCCAGCGGGACGGATACCAGGCGCTGGTGCCGGGTACTCGGTGCTGGGCTGGTGGCTGTCCGGATACCTGCCGTCTGGATACATGTCGTCCGGGTATGGCGCCGGCACCCGCTGGATGTCGGGAGGTGAGCTCTCGGCCCGCCCCCCGCCGGGAAAACCGTCGCTGTCGAGGAACGGCCGGTCCTGGCTGGACAGTAGCGCGATCGGCGCCGTGGACGCTCCCGGCGACTGCTCGGCCGCCACCGGCGGCGAGTACGGGGACACCGGCTCATCAGCCACGGGGAGGGGCAGCGGCGGCGGCGCTGGGTAGACTGTCGAAATCGGCGAGTGTGGCGGCGTCTCGATCGCGGTGCTCGCCACACCGGCGGAGATGCCGAGCGGATCGGCGGAGTCGAAATCCGGCGGGTAGCTGTCGTCCCGGTACAGCGGCGCCGGCCGGTGGGCCGTGTCGGTGTAGCTGGACCGCTGGTAACCCGGCAGGGGCTCCGGTGAGGGCGCGCTGGTGGGCCGGGCACCGGGCTGGCCGTTGTTCGGGCGTTCCTCGTGGCGCAGCGTGCTGACGGACACCCGAGGTTTGGGCGGTGGCGGGGTCGGCGCGGCGTTGCTCGGGTGGGCACCAGGCCCCGGATAGCCGCCGGGAGCGGGGCCACGGTCGAACAACGGGTCGTAGGTTGACGCTTCGGTCCATGGCCGGGCGGCCGGTGATTCGTCCGCGGCGCCCGGCCATGCGCTCGTGAGCGGGTCGAACGCGCGCTCGCCGCCGGGTGGCGGCATCGGCGGTGGCATCGGACGCCGCTGGGCCTGCGGAGGGGAGAGCAGGTCGCCGTTGCTCGCCTCGGCCGGGCTGGACAGTGGATACCGCGCCGGTGACGGCATCGACTGGACCGCGCCAGGATCGTCCGCCGGAGCACGATTGAAGTCAGGCATGTCCGTTCGGGCGTCGATGTCGATGTCGATGTCTCCGTTCGTGATCCCGCTCGGTCGCGGCCTTAGAGCGCGTTTGAGATCGTCATTCCGGCTCGCCGCGTCCAGGCGCCCCCTGGCAAGGCGGAAGGGTGAGGTGCGCATCTCGCGTTGTTGCCGTCGGTCGTCACCCACCACCTCCGGTGGCTCCCCGCGCCGCCTCGCGATGCACGCACTCCAGCCCTGCTCCTTGATCCACACCCCTGTTGCCGGGCGCTCTTAGGATCGCATGTGTGCCCATGCCTCGTCGTCATCGGTGCCCTCGGCCGGCCGGGCAGCGTTCGGCCGGACGGTATCCGACGCCAGGGCCACCGCGGTAGCCAGCACCCAACGGGCTGGTCGGTCCAGCCTGGCGGCGGCGCGGCGGACATCATCCCACTCGGGTTGCCTGGTGACGATCTGGCCGTCCGGAAGTATGCCGATCTTTACGGCGACGGGTTCGCCGCTGACGTTCACCGTGCGGAAGGCACGGGCGAGGGCCCGCTTGTGTACGGGCGTCTCCCGCAGGCCCAGCGTGGGAGTGTGGAGGAAGACCGCTCGCCGGACCGAGTCCGCGAGCGGCATCGCCACCAGCACGGACAGGGTGTGCGCCGGCCGGCCCTTTTTCATCAGCACCGGCGTGAGCCAGGCATCGGAGGCCCCCGCCGCCAGCAGCGTTGCCAGGATCTCTGGCCAGGCCCGCGGGTCGAGGTCGTCAACGTTGGTCTCGACCAGCAGCTCATCGGTCACGGTCAGCGCATGGGTTACGGCGGGGACGCGCGCGGTGGCGGAGTCCACCGTCGGTGCTGCCGGCAGTGGCGCTGCCGGCAGCGCTCCCGTCCGGGGTGGTGTGTCGGCCGGCGGAGCGGTACCGACGACTAGGCGGACGACGTTGGGCCGACCAGGGATGTCGCGCTGGCCGGCACCGACGCCGACGGACGCCACCCGCATTGCCGGCAACGGACCGTATGCGTCCGCGTGGACCGCCACCAGAGCCGCTCCCGTCGGTGTGCACAGCTCCATGTCCACCGGACCGCCATACCCCGGCATTGCGTTGGCACGCAGCAGTTCCAGGACAGCGGGGCCGGGGATCGGCAGCACGCCGTGTTCGGTGCGGGCCGACCCGCCGCCGAGCGCTACCGGGGACGCGACCAGCTGGTCCAGGCCGAGCGCGTCGAGCCCCGCGCAGACGCCGACCACGTCGGCGAGCGCGTCCAGCGCCCCGACCTCGTGGAAGTGCACCTCGTCGGCGTGGATGCCATGGACGACAGCCTCAGCCTCGGCGAGCGCCGCAAACGTGGCCAGGGCCCGCTCGCGGACCGTTTCGCTGAGCGGAGCGCCGGCCAGTAGCCGGCGGATGTCAGCCCAGGTACGGCGGCGCTCATCGCCGGGTGCCGCGTTTCCGAGCGCCCCGCTCCCCGGCAGCCCGTCCTGGTGTGTCGCGTCTTCACTACCGGTCCACTCGTTACTACCGGTCCACTCGTTGGTGATGACCTGGACACAGGCGGCGGCGAGGCCGGCCCGGCTGGTCATGCTGACGTCCAGACGGACCGGCAGCCCGAGCGCTCCGACCGCGTTGGCGATCACGTCCGGGTGCTGATCCGTGTCGGTCAGCACCCTGTTCAGGGCGCCGAGGAGCATGTCCCCGCTCGCTCCGCTGGACAGGTCGAGCCAGCCGACCCGGGCCGGTCTGGTCGACGCGGGCTCGGTCGGTCCGGCTGGCGCATGGTTCGCATGGTTCGCGTGGTGCATGTCGGCGTCGGTCACCCGTCCACTGTGGTCCGTTCGCCGCCCGGTTCCTGACCGCTGTCGGCGACCGTGGGCCTCGCCGTCGCGCGGCGGGTGCGGCGGGTGATGCGGGCGGCGAAGATTCCCGCCCCGAAACCGTTGTCGATGTTGCAGACGACGACGCCGGGCGCGCACGAGTTGAGCATCCCGAGCAACGCGGCAAGGCCGCCGAAGGACGCGCCGTAACCGATGCTGGTCGGAACGGCGATCACCGGTGTACCGACGAGCCCGCCAACAACGCTGGGTAGCGCACCTTCCATGCCAGCGATGACGATCAGGCAGTCCGCGGCGGCAAGGACGTCACGGACCGCGAGAATCCGGTGCAGGCCGGCCACTCCCACATCCATGATCGTCTTAACGCCCGCTCCGGATGCGCGGGCGGTCAGCGCGGCCTCGGCGGCTACCGGTGCGTCCGAGGTCCCTGCGGAGACGACCACGACCTGGCCGCGCTCCGGCGGCAGCGGGCCGATAGCCACGGTGGCCAACCGGGTGGCAGACGTGGAGCCCGGATCAGGTGTGGAGCCTGGAGCAGGCGCGGAGCCTGGATCACGGGCAGGTATGCCGGACGTGGTCAGTTCTCCGGGCCACCGGGCGAGCAGAGCCGCGACGGTGGCCGCGTCCGCGCGGGTCACCAGCGTTGGATGGCCGGCGCCGGATGCGCGCCGCAGCTCGGCGACGATGCCGACCGTCTGCGCCGGCGTCTTGCCGGCGGCGTAGACGACCTCCGCATCGCCGGTGCGCAGCCCGCGGTGCGTGTCGACGCGGGCGTACCCAAGGTCGGTCCAGCCGTTGCCGTCGCCGAGCGGGCCGGCTGTGATGCGCGTCAGCGCATCGTGCGGCTCGACCGTGCCGGAAGCCACGGCTTCCAGCAGGAGCCGAACATCCGCCGTGTCCACGCTCCGACCCTACGGGGGCCGGTCGTCCCACGTCTGGATCAGGGGCGGCGCTGACAACTGATGTCGATTTTTGCCAACAGCCGAACAGCTGCGGCGACATTGCGATCATGGTTTTTGCGTCGATGGCCGCTGTGCCGTGCCGTGCCGTGCCGAATCGAGAAGCGGGCGCGCACCCTGCGAGAGAGAATCCGACCATCTGATCATGATTTAGGCGATGGATGACCAGCTGGAGCCGGGCTCCCCTCATGCGCTCTGTCACGGGATCGTAGGATCGCCAAGGTGAGATCAGCAGATCCGGTCCGGGCGGACTCGGTCCGCAACCCGCTGGGCACGGCCGAGATTGCCGTGGTCACGCCGGCCCCTGGTGTGGAGCCGCGGACGTGACCGCGCCGATCCGGCTGGCCTATCTGGGTCCCCCCGGCACATTCTCCGAGGCGGCGCTGCTCACGCTCGTGATCGCTCGTGGAGCGCGGCTTGATCCACTGCCGGACGTGGTGGCCGTTCTCGACGCGGTCCGTCAGGGTGACGCCGCGGCCGCCCTCGTCCCGTTCGAGAACTCGGTCGAGGGCTCGGTGTCGACCATTCTGGACGAGTTCGCTGTCGGCGCCCCCCTGCAGATCAAGGCCGAGGCCGTGATTCCCGTCCGGTTCGCCCTCCTGGGCAGGCCCGGTACGGGCCTCGACGCCGTACACACGGTTTCGAGCCATCCGCACGCTCAACCGCAGTGCCGTCACTGGCTCGGCAAGAACCTTCCCTACGCACGCTGGGAACCGGCGTTCAGCAATTCCGAGGCGGCTCGTCGCGTCCAGCTCGGCGAGGTCGACGCCGCACTTGCCGGCGCGTTTGCCGCCCCTCGTTACGGCCTGTCGGTGCTTGCCGACGACATCCAGGACGTCGACGGGGCGCAGACCCGTTTCGTGTTGGTCACCCTCCCGGGGGCGCCGCCGCCACCCACCGGCTCCGACCGCACCACAGTGGTGCTGTTCGAACGCGACGACCATCCTGGCGCATTGCTGGAGATGCTGACCGAGTTCGCCGTCCGGGGAATCAACCTGACCCGGCTGGAATCCAGGCCGACCGGTGCCGGCTTAGGCCGCTACTGCTTCTCGGCCGACTGCGAGGGCCACATAGCCGAGGCGCGGGTTGGCGAGGCGCTTTCGGCATTGCACCGCAGCTGCGCTGACGTCCGGTTCCTTGGTAGCTACCCGAGAGCGGATGGGCAGGTTACGGTCATACGGCCCGGCACGTCGGATGATGCTTTCCGCAGCGCGGCGGCCTGGCTTTCCAGGCTACGTGGGAATCATCACCCGGATGCCTGAGAGCGCGTGTGAGATCGTCATTCCGGCTCGCCGCGTCCAGACGCCCTCTGGCTGCGTTGTCGGCCACACCGAGACAACTCATCCGGTATCGCTTTGGCCTTCCGCCTTGCCGGTGGGCGCCTGGATGCGGCTCACTGATCGAAAGCCCGATCTCACACACGCTCTGAGAAATGTGGCCCAACGGTTGTGCGGAGGACGTACTTTCACCGGAGGTAACAGTACGAGCGACCGGTAATAGTTGTGTGGATCAAGGAGTGGCGTGCGGGTGGATGGATCGCGAGGCGGCGGAGGGATGCGCTGGAGGTGCAGAGCGCCGACCGGCGAGCCGGGGTGCCCGTGCATCGCGCGGCAATGGCTGGGAAAGCGATGCCGCGTCCCCTATTGCCGGTCGCTCTAAGTGGTCGCCGCCGGAAGTTCGTCCAGGGTCTGCCGGCGCCAGACGGCGCCTCGTCTCGTTGTCGTCGGCCCAGGTAGAACACCGCTACCTGGGCCTTCTCCGCCTCACGATGCATCCGTCTGTCATCCGGCACCCCCCGAACAACTTCCGGCGGCGACCACTAAGTTATCCTGAGTCAACACGTCAACTTATTGTGTGTGTCGTGGTCTGGGCGTGCCCTCTTCCCTGGGCGTATGTCGCGGCGCGCCTCCTCGGGTTACCTTGAGTCATATTCCTGACACTGAAAGAGATTGCAGGGCGCGGAAATGCCACATTGTGGCCTCACTGACAGGACACCAGGGAGTGCGTAGCCATGTCCCACGCTGACGAACTGTCCCCGTCAGCTTGCCCGGCCAGTCCCTGGCCGGCGGCTGTGGAAGCAGGGCAGCCAGTCCGGCCCGAGGAGCGGGCCGTTTCGATCCCGGCCACCCGCACACCACCAGACGATCATCCGGATTCCTATGTACTACCCGCCCCGGTGTCGCGGCCGGGTGAGGCCAGTCCTTCCGTGGATGATCGCCCGGTGTCCGACCCGCCGGCAGCCGACCGTTCAGATCATAATCCGCTGGCCGCTGGGTGGACCGGCACCGAGCGTGCGGCCCTGACCGGCCGTGTGGAGCACGAGTATCACGCTCTCCCCACGTCAATCGCTGATGCACCGCCAGCACCGGACCGCCGGCAGCTGCACCTCTATGCCGGGGTCACCGTGGTGGGTGTGCTCCTCAGCGATGGACAGCTCGCGGACGCGGTGGATGTACGTGCCGCGGCGCCGTCGCAGGTTGCGCTTGCGCACGCCGAGGAACGGCTGGCCGCTTTGCTGCGCGCTCACGAGCACACCTCGCCGGCGCATGTCGCGGCTCAGGCGGCTCGCCTGCGGCATGGCTTGGACAGTCTCGCGCGCGGTGCTTCCCTACGGGCCTCCGATGCCCGCCGGCTGCGGATTATTGCTGGCCGGATCACCGTCCTGCACGCCGATGCGGCGTTCAAACTGGGTACGGCCGACGCGGCACGTGCCCTGGCCGCGCAGGGATACGCGGACGGGCTGTGGGCGCAGGACGGCCCGTTGCAAGGATCAGCCCGCGAGATCGCAGCAGTGATCGAATTTTACGACGGCTGCCCGGACCGGGCCCTGCAACTTGCCCGGGACGGGCTGCGCCATGTCGGCGGCGGCCCGGTACGGGCGCGTCTGGTCTGCCAGGAGGCCCGAGCCCTTGCGGCGCTCGGCGACGTCCGTGCTGCCGCCCAGGCATTGGACACCGCTTATGATCTTGCTGACATGATTCCCGTGGAACAGTGGGGCTCGCCTGGGCCTGGCTTCGACACTTTCCATCCGGTGGAGGTCGCTTACAACGCAACCACGGCGTTGTGCCTGCTCAGGCGGCCTCGTGCCGCGGAGGAGCATGCACAGATCGCCATGCCCCGGCTGGACATGATGAATGCTCCCGGTTTCCGTTCGGTGATCCGATTGGATCTTGCATTGGCCCTGGTCCAGCAGGGACGGCTTGAGCTTGACCGGGTCTGTGCGCTGGCCACCGAGGCGGTCAGGATTTCCTGGGGGCGCACAGTGGCGTCCGCATCGAACCGGGCTGACGAGCTGCTGGCGATAACCCGGACGCACGGCGATGTCCGTGATGTGCGGGATCTCGCGGCGTTCGTGCGTGAATGGCAACGGGAAGGCGGGACAAGCCGCGGGACCAGCCGCGAAGCCTTTTAGTGGTCGCCGCCGGACGTTCGTCCAGGG
>NZ_CAKJTL010000006.1:34085-37447 GCF_917627385.1 Protofrankia sp. CiT1 | reverse complement strand
CGGGCGCAGGCTGGGCTGTTCGGCGAGGATGGCCGCTTCCAGCGCCCGCAGCTGCGGGCCGGGCTCCACCCCGATTTCGTCCACGCTCCGGGTCCGGGCCGCGCGGTAGGCATCCAGCGCCTCCGCCTGCCGCCCTGATTCGTACAGCGCGACTATCAGCTGGCCTCGTAACCGCTCCCGCAACGGGTACTCGGCCACCAGCCGCTGCAGCTCGCTGACCAAGGCCGAGGCATGACCGAGCGCCAGTTCGCCGTCGATGCGGTCGGCCACGGCGGCGAGCCGCAGCTCCGCCAGCCGGTCCCGCTCGCTTACCACGAACTCGGCGTCGTCGAGGTTCTCGTACGCCTCCCCCCGCCATAACCCCAGCGCACGCCGGAGGCGGGCGAGCGCGAGTTCGGGGGCACCGGCCGCCAGTGCCTGCCGCGCCTGCCCGGCGAGCTGTTCGAACACGGCCGCGTCCAGGGCCGCCGTGCCGGCCCGGAGGCTGTAGCCGGGCGGTGAGGTGATCAGGATGCGCCAGCCAGCCCGTGGGCTGTCTGGTTCCAACAGCCGGCGCAGCCGGGAAATATAGCCCTGCAGCGTCTTCTCCGCCGTCAGCGGCGGCTCCGCCCCCCACACCCCGTCCACCAGCCGCGACACCGACAGGACCCGGTTATGCTCGGACAGCAGCAAACCAAGCAGCGCCCGCTCCCGCGCGCTCCGCAGCGGCAGGAGTTCGCCGTTCCGGCGGACCTCCAGCGGCCCAAGCACCCCAAACCATAACCCGGGCGGGGCGGCCCCGACGCCGTTGCCGACGGACCCGTGCGGTGCCGCCGTCGATCCGTCGACGGTGGCGCCCGTACCCTCTCGAGCCATATTTCGGTTACCCTTCCGCCGTCGGACCCGTCTCAAGCTGCCCGGCGACGCCTCTCAGCCGCCACTCGCAGCTCGGCTCGACCAAATTTTCGCCCCGTCGACCGTCAGCACACCGACAGTTTGAATGATCTCAAAGCTTGAATTAAGAGCGCCCGAGAATAGGACTGTCCGGCTCGCGGCTCCCCGCATCCCGCCCGGCCACGTTGTCGTCAGTCGGCGCCCACCACCAGGGCGCCTTCCTCCTCCGCCTTGCCGGACCGGGCACGGATAAGCCGCTCACTGACCGAACGCCCTATCCTCGGGCGCTCTAAGGGTACAAAATTGTGATCTCCTGAATCTCGACAAAATCGACCGAAAAGCTGATATCAATCGTGTGGGATACGCATCGTCATCGGTACGAGCTAAGAGGCTCCGGCAATAGGGCGTTCGATCCGGGAGCGGCGCCCGGGCGGATGGATCGCGAGGCTGCGGAGGGAGGCGCCCTGCGTTGGGCGCCGACCGACAACAACGACGTGCGGCGCCGACCGGGCGGCGCGAGCCGGACAGTCCTATTGCCGGAGCCTCTCAATCGGGTCTACAGGCCGAGGGCGCCGGGGTCCAGCCACCCCATATCTCCCGGGCGCCAGGAGGAAGACGTCGATGCGGGGCCGTCAGCCACTCGCCACCGGCGGCCGTTCGGGTTGGCCAGCCCTTCAACCATGCCACCACCGCCATTCAACCCGCGCACAACCGTCTTCCGGAGATTGTGATCCATCGCAGGCCGTCGCAGGCCGGCCTATCACCCCCGCACCGACCGAAGGTTCCGCCCTTCCGCACCTGCCACAAGGCCGACCGTGTCTTTCCTCACACCCACTCCATAGGGCTTCCCTTCATCGAAAACGGGCGGTATAGGTCGCTACCAGATGGGATTCAGCCATGCATCGTGTCGCCGTCCTCGCCTTGGACCGCGTAATCCCATTCGAGACGAGCATCCCGGTGGGGATCTTCGGCGACGCCGCCCGGCCGGACGGCACACCGCTCTACGAGGTGGCCGTCTGTACCGTTGGCGGCCATCCCATGCACGCCGCCACTGCCAACAACAGAGCCGGGGCGTTGGCGGAGGCGGACACCGTCGTGCTTCCCGCCGTCCACCCAGTCGATGCGGTCATCCCACACGGGCGGCTGCGTGACGAGATAGCCGACGCGCTCGCCCGCATCCCAGCCGGCGCACGCCTGGTCTCGATCCGCACGGCGACGTTCATTTTGGCCGCCGCGGGCCTGCTCGACGGCCGCCGGGTCACCATCCACTGGCCAGACATCGACCGCTTCCAGCGCATGTTTCCCCGCGTGAAGATGGACCCCGACATGCCCTTCATCGACGACGGCGACGTGCTCACCTCCGCCGTCTCCGGTGCCGAGCTCTATCTGCGCATGGTCCGCCGCGACCACGGCAGCGAGGTCGCCACCCGGCTGGCTCGGCGTTGGATCATGTCACCTTGGCCCGATGGGAGGCAGACCCAGCACATCGGACACCTTGTCCCAGAACCGTGGGAGGCCAGCACCGCCGCAACCCGTGCCTGGGCGCTCGAACGCCTACAGGAACCGGTATCCCTGCCCGACCTGGCCGCCCACGCGCGGATGAGCGTCCGCACCTTCACCCGGCGGTTCCGCCAAGAGGTCGGCCTCACCCCCGGCCAGTGGCTGACCGGGCAGCGGCTGCAACGAGCTCAGCATCTGCTCGAAAGCAGCGACCTGCCGATCGACCGCGTCGCTGAGCACGCCGGCTTCGGCGCCACCGTCTCCCTGCGCCAGCACTTCCGCACCGCCTTCGGCGTTCCGCCTGCCGCCTACCGGCGTACCTTTCGCGCCCGCAACGATTGCAACGCTTGACGCCCGCGTCGGGGGCGGTCTCCAGCCGACGAAGACCGCGACTCGTGGGGGTCATGACGTAGCCCGATCTGGAAAACCCCCGACCACGGCCCCCGGCGCAACCCGTTCGACGGCCGACGCTTCGTCTCCGTCCGCCGCACCGACCGGGGACTCTACGAACTCACCCTCACCCCCGGCGCCGACCTCCACGACCTCATCGACGTCACCGCCACCCTGCCCCGCGCCGTCTACCTCGACCACCGACCCGCAGAACCCACCGACCCGACCGTCATCCTGGCCTTCGGTCCCATCCCCACACCCGCTCACCGGCGACCGGACCACCCCGGCACTGATGGCCCCGTCGGCTGGACACCCACCGTGGACACCAGCGTCGACCCCCCGACGCTCGGCGAAGCCGACTTCCGCACCATCCTCGACGCCCGCATCTATCGGCTGTACGGACGCCACCTCAACAACATCACTCACCCCACCCCGTAGATCTCTAGCAGACGGAAAGAGGCGCCCCCGGGCACCCCTTTCCGTCATTTTCGGAGCAGCTCGACGGAAGGCCGCTAGACGCTAGAGGCCAGGTCACAGCCCCAAACAGCCGCTAGGCAAGGTGCTAGACCTAGTGGTCGCCGCCGGAAGTTCGTCCAGGG
>NZ_CAKJTL010000006.1:23760-33440 GCF_917627385.1 Protofrankia sp. CiT1 | reverse complement strand
AGCACCCCTACCCGCTAGGTCTAGCGGCCCGACCTGCACCACTCCGGCGATGTCCTTCATGCCTTTATGGGGTCCGTTCCTGGCGGCAACAGGCGACGTGCGGCGCCATCGCTGGGTGCCGAGGCGGGAGGTCTTCAGTCGTGATGTAGATGCCCCAGTGAGACTGAGTACCGCGCGGCTCATCTGGTGGAGACCCGAACGACCCCGGTAACCCACCACCGTGCACAGGCCTGCGATGCGCTACCGAGCGCCGCTCGGTGTCGCCCCAGGGGCCACGCCCTCCCGACTTACCAAGCGCTGGCCTGCAGCGCTGTGACCGCTGGCAGCCATGCCAGCGATCAATGGTCCGAACTGGCCAGTCCCTTATGACTATGCCCGCTGGCATACGAGCGAGACAGCGATCTCGCCCGACAGCCATGGTTGTTGGGCAGTGGGAGTACGGGTGGATTCCACGTGGACGCAATCGGCACGGTGCGCTGGTTGGGCCAGCAACGGAGCGAGCCCGTGACGCGAAACAACGGCCAGAGTCTTTCATTTCGGGTGATGGACTATCTCAAATTGAAGGAGAGGGAGACGCCAGAAGGCACCATGACGACGGGCTCGGCCGGTACCTTCTGCCTTCGTCACCGACGAAATTCCTAAAAGCGGTCGCGACTCCGAGGGAAGTCGGGTAATCTCTCCTGTGCTGCCCGCAGTCAACCAGAATCCGGACCGCGAGAGCCTTCGACTTCTGGCTATCGTCGCGGGGGCCGCACGACAGCGTGATGTCCACGGAAGGAGACCAGCGCAATGACACCACCGGATGACCTCGTGGTCGCGGTCGCAGAGTTGGCCACGATCCAGGATCGCAGCGATTTCCAGACCTCTGACGGAGCCACGGGCGACAGCGGCGAGAACAGGGACGGTTAAAGCCTCGGGACTAGCCGTCACCGTACGACCCGTCTGCTTTTTCATCTGTTCCTGGTCGGGTGTTCCATGGCGAGCTGGGTTGCGGGGCCGAAAGGACCACAGGGTAAAGGATTTTGATGGATCATCAGCTTATCCGCGACGTAAAGACCGCGTTGGCATGGTCCGGGCCCAGCTCGACACCTTCCCGTTTTCTGCGAGGCACTCTGCCTAATCCGGAGCTATGCCCTAGGCTGATCACACCGACCGGATTTCTCGATCTGATAATGAGGCGAAGTCTGGTCTCGCCCCAGATAAGGTGTTTTCAGGACGAATCGGAACTGCACCCGAACTCCTTGCTTCAGCTGAACAGGACCAGACGAGGGCAAGTCACACCGATGGTCGATATGCGCCGACTGGCCCAGTTAATGCAATCCGGCTGTACGGTCGTGTTGGACGCGGTGAACCATTTTGATTCGACACTAGAAGTTGCGTGCAGGGCGTTTCAATGGTGGTTGCGTGCGCCTGTGCAGGTGAACATATACCTCACAACGGGCGACGCCGCGGGTTTCTCCCTCCACTGGGACGATCATGATGTCATCGTCGTGCAGCTAGCTGGTGAAAAAGAGTGGGAGATCAGGGGTCCGTCTCGCAGCGCTCCCATGTACCGCGACGCCGCACCCAATGTTGAGCCTCCCCAAGACATCATGTGGTCCGGTGCCGCGATGGCCGGTGACGTGTTGCATATTCCACGGGGCCATTGGCATCGAGCGAGCCGCACAGGCAAAGGTGACGGATTCAGTCTTCATGCTACCTTTGGATTCACGAAGCGAACCGGCGTGGATTGGTTAGCTTGGCTTGCGGACCAGGCACGCAGAGAACAGGTGTTTCGCGAGGATTTGAATCAGCCGGGGGAAGACCGAAAAGAGCGTCATAGTGAGGACAATGCACTCCTCGATGCCGCGTCGCGTCTTCTTACTTCATATCCTCCGACCAATTACTCTGCATCGGCCACGCATGCCGCCTCACCAGGTCGACACGTATCCACAGCCGGTATTTTCGGTCCGCTATCTGCGGTCGTCTGCGTCACCGATTTTCCACCTCGAATCGAGACACGAGGCGACACAGCGACAGTCGCAACGGCAGATAAAAGGATCACTTTCACCAGGAAAGCAACGCCGGCACTGAAGCTGCTTTTGTCAGGTAATCCTGTGCGTCTCGACTACGTATCGTCCGACACAGGGGTCGATGGCGAACACCTTGGGGAGGTACTAGTTCGGGAGGGAATATGCGCGGAACTGACCATGGAACTATTCTCGGGCTATATCGGTCTGACCACAGACGACAAGTTTTAGAGCACGCCCTAGCGGTTGGCATTCGGTCCTTGGATACCAGTTACAAATATCAAGGATTCAATTCGCATCGCATTCCCTCCAGCACCGCGGGTGATTTGCTGCCCATGTTCTCCGTCTCGACGAAAGTCGGCTTCTTCCGAGAGCCCGGACGGGTAGCGCACTCCCTCGCTCCCGGCCGACTTCGCCGTGCGGTGGAGGAATCAGCTCTCGATCTTGGACGTACCCCGGATGTCGTCTTTCTGCACAACCCTGAGAAGTCACTTGTGGGAGTGAGCCCCACACACGCCCGTGACCGCTTGGAAGCGGCATGCACCGTGCTGAATGAAGCGGTAGCCGCAGGCTTGTGCGCGTCGTGGGGAATATCGTCCTGGGATACGAGGCCGGTGATCCAGGCGCTTGATGATGGTGCCCTGGCGAAGGCTCCCCCGCCAGATATACTCATGGTCCGCGCCGGACTGACTGTGCCATCTGACCAACTCGATGCGAGTGAGCGGACGGCCGAAAATCTGGGCGCCCCGCCGGACCGCTTGTGGGGCATGAGCCCGTTCGGCGGGGACGCCGCGCGCGACGTCTGGAAGAGGTTTAAAGCGGCCGCTTTTCTTTGTCCGGACGAGAAAGGCTCCAACGTGCAGGCCGTCTTTCGCGCCTCATACGAGCTACCAAGAGTTGCGCGAATAGCCGTGAGTTCCAGCAATGTAGATCACATGAGGGAACTCGCATCAGCCGAAGTACTAAAGGTTGACCTTGATCAGATCTCTCGCTATCGACAGCTTCTCCGCGAGAGAAGGCCTCACAGCTGAAGGTCTTTCACAAGCCTTTCGACAGCCTGACGCGCTGGCTCGTGAAGCGGCCCAGAATACGAGGCGGGTGCGTTGACGATGTCCGCGCACAGAAACAGCATCATGATCTTTCCGGTCTTGCTCTCCAGTTCCTCCTTGTACTCTTGGTAGACGCGGTCGGCCAGATCGGGAATCGCCAGGCTGTTGACCCATAGGTTCGCCGGGTCCAAACCGCGCGGCGCCATTCCCCAGTCTTCCCAGTCAAGCAACGTACATTCCGGCGCTGTGAGGTTCGCCCAATTCAGGTCGGCGTGCGCAGCCGACCAGTGCTCGACCATTGCGTCGATCTTGTCACCAAACACTTGGCTGATTGCCAGGGATATCCTTGTCTGCGTGATTTCCTCGGTGTGAGGAGTAGCACGCCGAGTTGTCGAATGCTTGGAAAGTGCGGCCAGTGAAGATCTCAGCGTCGCCCACCACTTCTCGGAAATATCGGGATATATGGTAAGGATGCCACCGGATTTGACCGGGTGGTCCGCGACAAAATCTGTCTCGTCGGCTCTCCACATCAGATCCTGATCAGGATCGCTCCAGGAGACGCTCTGCCTCCATTCGGGTCGAGCCACGCCATCAAGCATCGACGAGATTTCTGTTCCGTTCCATCCCTGCCCGTTTATCTTCTCCGGGGATCGGACCTCAACACGGACCCAGGTATCTTTATTACTGGCGAGACCGATTGAGCGTCGCTTGCGGACCATCGTGGTCCGATCGAGATGGATGTCTAGTGACCGCTCGACACGCTCCAATATATCGTCGTATGACCCGGACCTGAGATCCAGTTTCGGGCGGACATTCGACAAGGTGTAGAACCATCCTTCTCGTAGTTCGGTCGTATTGGATGCCCGTCCGGTCGCGTTTTTCGGGTGCCACGCGGACGGGCGGAAATAGTGTCGGCGTGTTGCTGTTGGCTGTCAGGCGGTGAATTCTCCGTCTGTCACACCTTGGATGAACGCTCGCCATTCCGCACCGGTGAAGACCAGCGCAGGCCCGATTCCATTGTTTTTACTGTCCCGTAGTGCGATAAGGCCATCATCAAGGAATGCAACCTCGACACATTCACCTTTGGCGTTGCTGTAGCTGCTCTTTCGCCACACTGCGCCGGAAAGATCGTGACTGCTGTTCATGGTTCGAGACTCCTTGCTCGGTCAATAAGCATCTTTGTGCTCGGGTCCCGGTCTGCCGCGGACTCCCACATCACACTGAATGACGCTTCGTATTGCGCCACCTCGTGATCTTTTTCCAGATACAACGCTCCGGTGAGTCCCTCCACGTAAACAGTTGGGGGTTCACCCGTTCGTCCGGTTCCGTTCTCGGGAAACCGGAGAACGACGAAGGGCCCAGCCGTGACACCCGCGTGTAGGCCGGAACTGAACGGCATTATCTTGATCGTGACGTTTGGCAGGCGGTTTGCGTCCGCGATCCGTTCGAGTTGCTGGGCAAGCACCCTGGCTCCACCCACGGGACGATGCAGAATTGACTCACTGAGAACGACGTTGAGGAGCGGCGGGTCGGTCACTCGGGTCAGCAGCGACTGCCGAGCCATGCGGACGTGAACTCGCCGGTCTATTTCGTCGTCTTCGACTCCCGGTTCTTCCGCTCGAATGAGGGTCCGTGCGTATTCCTCTGTTTGGAGGAGGCCGGGAACGAGTTCAGATTGGTAGCACCAGAGGCGAGAGGCCGCTTCTTCGAGCCCGATGTAGAGGTCAAGCCAAGCCGGAATGACGTCACCATAGCTGTGCCACCAGCCGCGGGCCTTTGTCTCCTTCGCGAGACCCATCAGCGCCTCGGTCAGATCTGTGGGCGCCCCGTAGATCCGGCACATGATCTCTACGTCGAAACTTCGAAGTGAGGTCAGGCCCGACTCGATGCGCCAGATCTTGGCCTCGGACCACTCCAAGCGCCGTGCCGCTGCCCGTACGGTCATCGTCGCCTGGTTCCGAAGATCACGTAGGTACCGGCCGAGCTGACGGCGCGGCACGGTCGAGCCCGTCGTCGTGGTGCCTTCTGACATCGCCCCTCCTTCGGTTTGAGGGTAATCCATCACCCGAAATGAAAGACTCCGGTCGCCTGTTTCGCAACAAAATCAACATGTCTCATCTTGCATAGTGAGTCTTGCATGGTGAACCCTCGCGGTGTTTGACTTCTCCGTAACAGCAGGCGTGCCGAGGGTGGCCGCCCAACTCCTCTGACGTAGCAATCGGCGTACATCACGTCTCTCTGCGTGGCTATGGCGCCATTTTCGGCGACGTCTGCCGCGCGCTGCTGTTCGTGACACGGGCACAGCACGGGGACGGAGGCACGACACGAGGCTTTCCGTTGCCCATCGAGTGGAGAGGGACCATGGACGAACGCTGGTTCGTAGTGTGGGACGCGGACGGACGCCCTCTTGGCGCGTTCCTGGACTTCGACAGCGCCCACCAGTGGGCGCATGTGCGGATGAGGCAGGTGCGGACCCGCCTTCCGCTGACGCTCGACGACCGTGTAGCGAAGGTCAGCCGCCGTCTGTCCCAGGCCCGCTGTGAGCTGGTGGCATGGTCCGAGTTCGCAGTCCTGCCCGGGTGCGACCTGCCCGCGCTCGGCAGGTCCACGAACGACACGTCCCAGCGCCAGCCCGGACAGCACACATGTGCGTGAACGCCGCAATCATTGACCTTCGCGCGCTGACGGGATCCGGCGGGGTTCGACATGACCGCTGACCCATCACCGGCGATCCGGGTAGCCGTGGCGCACTGCCCGTCGATCGTTGCCGCTGTTCCCGATGCCCGCGCGAGCACGGTCCGCACACTCACGGCCTGGTCGGTCGACGCGGACACCGTCGACCTGGCCGAACTCGTCGCGTGCGAGTTGGCCTCCAACGCCGTGAAGACCAGCCGCCCGGACGATGGCGTGGCGCTGCGACTGACCGTCTGCGACGCGGTGTTGACGGTGGAGATGTGGGACGCCAGCACGGTTCCACCAGTCCTCACCGTGGCGCATCCGGACCAGGAAAGCGGGCGCGGGCTCGTGCTGGTGGACGCGGTGAGCCTGCGATGGGCCTGGTACCCGGGTCGGACCGCTGGAAAGGTGGTGTGGGCACAACTCCCGGCCGCGACAACGCCGGCAGTCCCCACCGACAGCACCGCGGCGTTGCCGACCCGCGCGCCTGCACCCGTACCAGCCCCCGCCGCCCCGGTCGCCTTCCACCACGACCCGGCCACCCTGCAACGGGTCATCGACCGTCTCCGCGGACTCGACGACTGGCACCGCCCGTCCCCCGGATACGGCGTGACCGACCGGCACCACACCACCACCCGTCACCGCGATGTCCGGCCGGGGCCGTGCGCCGATGACGATCGTCCGCTCTGCCGTGCCCGAGCACCTGCGCCCTGTGGTGCTGCTGGCCAGGATGCGCGACCTGGCACCGGCCGACCAGATGGCGCAGGTGCTCGGCCGGTTCGTCCCCCCGATCGATCCGGCCTCCCGCCGCTGGGCCGCGCTCTGCGACGCCCTGGAGCACTACGACCGCACCGACCGGGCCGGAACCGGCGATCTCACGACCGCCCGTCACCAGGTCGACGCGGCAGCCTCGGCCGTTCTCGGTCTCGCCGGTCCCTGCCCACACAGCGCACCCCCGGCCAGCACGAAGGAGCACCCATGACGCTCGCCAGCCTCCACCACCCCGCAACCAGGGATACCGGACAGACCGACCCCCGTCCGCCCACCACCGCGCCGGAACCGGCAGAACCGGTCGCGGCGTTCGTCGCCCGGCAGGCGCCACGCCTGTTCGCACTCGTCGACGACAGCGCGGATTACCGGATCCTCGTGTGGGGGCTCGCCCATCACGACCATGTCAACCTCGTGAGCCCCGACGGCAACCTGTGCGGCACCTTCGCAAGCGTCGACCGTGCCCACGCAACGTACGCGCTTGTAGCCACCTCCATCGAGATCGTCTGGTGCGCCCCCGGCCGCCACGAGTGACAGCTGGGAGTACACATGGTCACGCCCGCCGACCCCAGCCGCCGGATACCCCTCCAGGCCAGGCCACGTGTTCACCTCGGGACGGTCGTGGTCCGGCCGCTGGGCACCGACGCCCGGCAGGCTCTCGCATGGTCGCTACGTCCCGTTCGAGTGGAATTATCCGAAGTCCCGTCGGCCCGCCCACCGGAGCCGTACCGCTTCGCGGGAAGATCCCCGCGCGTGCGGGGACGACCCAGACAGGCGAACGGTGAGGAGCCCAGGGGGGGGAAGATCCCCGCGCGTGCGGGGACGACAACTTAAGAACCCGAGTAGCAGCAGCTACAAGCGGAAGATCCCCGCGCGTGCGGGGACGACCACGCAGCACTCACGCCCGCGCAGCGAACCGACGGAAGATCCCCGCGCGTGCGGGGACGACCGGACATGACGGTGGTCCGGGAGCGCCGTGGCAGGAAGATCCCCGCGCGTGCGGGGACGACTCCTCCTCGCCACCCGGCGGCACTGGCATCGGCGGAAGATCCCCGCGCGTGCGGGGACGACTCGAGGCCCTGATAGCCCGACACGGCGCCCTTGGGAAGATCCCCGCGCGTGCGGGGACGACGAAGGAATGGGAGGTGAGAGGTTTGGTCGACTCGGAAGATCCCCGCGCGTGCGGGGACGACGCGCAACAGGAACCTTCGGTGGGGCTGGAATTAGGAAGATCCCCGCGCGTGCGGGGACGACGAGGGGGAGCCGGTGCCTGGACCCAAGGCGTGAGGAAGATCCCCGCGCGTGCGGGGACGACCCGTTGATGTCGGTGGCGGCCCGTGGTTCGTACGGAAGATCCCCGCGCGTGCGGGGACGACTCGCCCGCGAGAACTTGAACGACGCAGAGATCGGGAAGATCCCCGCGCGTGCGGGGACGACGGACGTGAGCGGCGCCAAGACCACCCAGCTCAAGGAAGATCCCCGCGCGTGCGGGGACGACGTCTTTGCTGCGTACTTGGACGCGGGTGTTGGCGGAAGATCCCCGCGCGTGCGGGGACGACAGCAGCCCGAGTGATGGGCTGCTGGGCCATTCGGGAAGATCCCCGCGCGTGCGGGGACGACTCCTTGGTCTTGCGGCCGATCATGTAGATCTGCGGAAGATCCCCGCGCGTGCGGGGACGACCTGCTGCCGCGTCCATTGCCGGGGCGTGGATTCGGAAGATCCCCGCGCGTGCGGGGACGACACAGCCCGAATGGCCAGAATGAGAGACTCGGAAGGAAGATCCCCGCGCGTGCGGGGACGACCCAGGTCGACGTGCACAGGTCGATCATCGTGGAGGAAGATCCCCGCGCGTGCGGGGACGACAGGTGAGCGTGAGCGGGGAGACTGTCAGGGAACGGAAGATCCCCGCGCGTGCGGGGACGACACGACGCGGTCGCCCAGGCCGCCGGCCGCCGAGGGAAGATCCCCGCGCGTGCGGGGACGACGCGACGACCGTCGCAACGCTGGTCCGGGCCGGGGGAAGATCCCCGCGTGTGCGGGGACGACGACCATGTTCGGTGTGGCGGCATGCTCAAAAAAGGAAGATCCCCGCGCGTGCGGGGACGACCCGAATGTCGGGTGCGCGAACGGCTGGCTGCCAGGAAGATCCCCGCGCGTGCGGGGACGACCACAGCCGGTGCCGGGTACCTTGCGGACAAAGGGGAAGATCCCCGCGCGTGCGGGGACGACTGCCGCGCGCGGATCAGCTCGGCCCAGGCTCCAGGAAGATCCCCGCGCGTGCGGGGACGACCCGAGCTCGGCCGCGATGTCGGCAAACCGGTGGGGAAGATCCCCGCGCGTGCGGGGACGACGAGGTGCCCAGCGGAATCGCATTGGCGTTGGAGGGAAGATCCCCGCGCGTGCGGGGACGACCATCGCCGGAGCCGTGGTCTCGGCCCCGGTCTGGGAAGATCCCCGCGCGTGCGGGGACGACATCACCCTCACGGCGTAGGGAATGGTACGAAGGGGAAGATCCCCGCGCGTGCGGGGACGACTGCCGCGCGCGGATCAGCTCGGCCCAGGCTCCAGGAAGATCCCCGCGCGTGCGGGGACGACACACGGGCCGAGCGTCAGCCAATCCCGGTCCCAGGAAGATCCCCGCGCGTGCGGGGACGACGTCGCGCCCTCTGGGACAGTGAGGGTGCCGAGGGGAAGATCCCCGCGCGTGCGGGGACGACTCAGCCACGGTCGGTCTCCTGGCTGCGTGCGTAGGAAGATCCCCGCGCGTGCGGGGACGACGTTGAGCGCGATCCCATCAGCGCCGCAGGCCGGGGAAGATCCCCGCGCGTGCGGGGACGACTCTCTCCTGTGCTGCCCGCAGTCAACCAGAATCGGAAGATCCCCGCGCGTGCGGGGACGACATCTGCGATCAGGGTACCGCTAACGGGATCTCGGGAAGATCCCCGCGCGTGCGGGGACGACCAGCTAAATAGGTCGGCCTGGACGGCGGTGACGGGAAGATCCCCGCGCGTGCGGGGACGACCCGCACGCCAGCTGAGCCCCATCGGCCGACCATGGAAGATCCCCGCGCGTGCGGGGACGACATTCAACCTGCCACCAACCGTCTCGGGCAGGGGGGAAGATCCCCGCGCGTGCGGGGACGACACCATCTGCGCCCAGAGTGCGAAGCTGGTGGAC
>NZ_CAKJTL010000006.1:0-23383 GCF_917627385.1 Protofrankia sp. CiT1 | reverse complement strand
ATCAAGACGGCCCTGGGCCTGGATGACGCGGCCGGAAGATCCCCGCGCGTGCGGGGACGACTGGCCCGCCCAGCAGGACACCCGCCTGGAGGTCGGAAGATCCCCGCGCGTGCGGGGACGACCGCGGGACGCTGGGGCGCCGCGACCATCCTCTGGGAAGATCCCCGCGCGTGCGGGGACGACCTGACGACCGGGGTGAGGGAGCGAGCGCAGACCGGAAGATCCCCGCGCGTGCGGGGACGACGGCTGGTGCCGGGCGCGGAGCTTTCATAGGCGCGGAAGATCCCCGCGCGTGCGGGGACGACGGCCACCGGATCGTCTGGTAGCGGGGCGGTTTAGGAAGATCCCCGCGCGTGCGGGGACGACGACGCAGGTCGACCGCCGGCCTGGCCTCCTGGGGGAAGATCCCCGCGCGTGCGGGGACGACCCACGATCACCACCGTCCGGCTCGCCGACCGACGGAAGATCCCCGCGCGTGCGGGGACGACGACGGTCCAGTGCGGCTGAAGGACCGCCGCGAGGGAAGATCCCCGCGCGTGCGGGGACGACGTACCCGGTTAGCAACCTTCGGCGGCGCAACTCGGAAGATCCCCGCGCGTGCGGGGACGACCATCACCACTAGCACCGGGGTGGGGTCGGTGAGGGAAGATCCCCGCGCGTGCGGGGACGACTGGACCGACCTACGGCCGCGCCGCGTCACCCGCGGAAGATCCCCGCGCGTGCGGGGACGACACGTCAGCGTCCGTATGACTCACCATGAGGTGGGGAAGATCCCCGCGCGTGCGGGGACGACGGGGCGGGGATGGTGCCTCCCTGGCTCAGATGAGGAAGATCCCCGCGCGTGCGGGGACGACGGCATCGGCGCGCTCCTGGCCCCGGTCGGCGCGGGAAGATCCCCGCGCGTGCGGGGACGACTCCGGTGATCCGGGCGAAGCCGGCCGCGATCCGGGAAGATCCCCGCGCGTGCGAGGACGACTGGCAACGGATGTGTCCAGGGTGTAGGTATTGCGGAAGATCCCCGCGCGTGCGGGGACGACGGTTGGACTACCGAAAGAAATCTTCCAACCCCAGGAAGATCCCCGCGCGTGCGGGGACGACGCCTGGAGCCGAGCCGCCAGCTGGGGCGCGGCACGATGGGAAGATCCCCGCGCGTGCGGGGACGACCGTCAGGGTGGCTACACCGGCACCGAGTCGACAGGAAGATCCCCGCGCGTGCGGGGACGACGCGAGCTCGCCCCTGCGGGCCATCCGGGCAAGCGGAAGATCCCCGCGCGTGCGGGGACGACCATACGCCCGTACCGCACCCCTGGCGGTACCACGGAAGATCCCCGCGCGTGCGGGGACGACTGTCCTGTCCGGGCTGCGAACGGAATGGTCCGCGGAAGATCCCCGCGCGTGCGGGGACGACGACTGGTGGATGGTCCTGGAGGAGGCTACAGGTGGAAGATCCCCGCGCGTGCGGGGACGACCAGATGTTGGCGACAGTGGCGGCCGCCAGCGGCGGAAGATCCCCGCACGTGCGGGGACGACTCACCGTAGCGCAGTAATGCGCTGCCGCCCCCCGGAAGATCCCCGCGCGTGCGGGGACGACGCCTCAGCTTTCGACATACCGGTAGGTGGTACCGGAAGATCCCCGCGCGTGCGGGGACGACGCGGCGGCGGCAGCGGCCGACGCGGGCTCACCCGGAAGATCCCCGCGCGTGCGGGGACGACATGCGGCTCCTGTTGCGGAAGCACTAGACCAGCGGAAGATCCCCGCGCGTGCGGGGACGACTCGTCCGCGAGAACTTGAACGACGCAGAGATCGGGAAGATCCCCGCGCGTGCGGGGACGACGTCCGATCCGCACCACTGGAGCCCGGAGGTCCTGGAAGATCCCCGCGCGTGCGGGGACGACATCCTCTACTGGCACACCAGCCCCGGCGTCCAGGGAAGATCCCCGCGCGTGCGGGGACGACCATCCCCACCACTCGCACCGCGCCACGGGGGGCGGAAGATCCCCGCGCGTGCGGGGACGACCGGTAATATCAGCAATTTCCAAAGACGCCGTGCGGAAGATCCCCGCGCGTGCGGGGACGACGGCCACCTCGCACAAGGCGGCGACATGGCCGAGGGAAGATCCCCGCGCGTGCGGGGACGACCGGCTTGCGCGGTGATGACTGAGACGATGTACAGGAAGATCCCCGCGCGTGCGGGGACGACAGCACGTCCACGAACAAGCAGATACCCCAGTGCGGAAGATCCCCGCGCGTGCGGGGACGACGTGCTCAGCGCTACTGCTATCCAGCGACCCGCGGGAAGATCCCCGCGCGTGCGGGGACGACGCTATCCGAGCATCGTCTAAGTAGCAACAGTCGGGAAGATCCCCGCGCGTGCGGGGACGACAACAGCGGTAAAACCACGCTCGCCTACGAACTCGGAAGATCCCCGCGCGTGCGGGGACGACTCTCCATACCGGTCGGTCTTGCGACCGCTACACGGAAGATCCCCGCGCGTGCGGGGACGACGAGCTGCCACCTCCTCCCCCGCCGCCGCAGGACGGAAGATCCCCGCGCGTGCGGGGACGACATCTCGCAGATCGAGCCCGGCGCGCACCGTATGGGAAGATCCCCGCGCGTGCGGGGACGACACCGAATAAGTCGGTGAGTTCTCCGGGTCGTCGGGAAGATCCCCGCGCGTGCGGGGACGACCTACGACTGGTGCGGACGGCTCTATGACTGGGAGGAAGATCCCCGCGCGTGCGGGGACGACGGTTGGCGTTACTCTGGAGCGCGGTACGGCGGAGGAAGATCCCCGCGCGTGCGGGGACGACGTTGAATCCGGTCATGTCATTGCCGAACTCGGCGGAAGATCCCCGCGCGTGCGGGGACGACACGGTGTGGAAGGCGTGGAGCGCTACGTATGGAGGAAGATCCCCGCGCGTGCGGGGACGACCCGATCGCCCCTCCTGCACCTTGCCCTGTACCGGGAAGATCCCCGCGCGTGCGGGGACGACGTGCTCAGCGCTACTGCTACCCAGCGACCCGTGGGAAGATCCCCGCGCGTGCGGGGACGACGCAGATGTTGCTGATATTGCTTATGAGTTATCGGGAAGATCCCCGCGCGTGCGGGGACGACACTTGCTGACCTGCGGCTTTAGCGGCGTGGACGGGCAAACAGTATCAGTCCGTCGTAGTCGACGGGGTAGCCGCGATCGCGGCCAGCGGTGCGGACGGTCCAGCCTTGTTCGTTGTTGGCTGGTTCGATCATGACTGCCTGGCCGTCGTTGACGCGAGCGGTCAGGACGGTCCAAAGTCGGTCGCGGACCCGGGCGCTGGGGTTGCCGACGAACACACCGGCCGTTATCTCGATCATCCATCGGGTGAGGTGCCCGCGCAGGCCGTCGGCCACTGCTATGAGGACGATGACGGTCACAGCGGTGGCCGGTGGTCGTCGATGTCCGGGCCTGTGACGCCGAGAAAGCTGACGTCGTCCCAGTTGTCGACCATGTCGATGGCCCAGTTGACCCCGCCGGGGACGCGGTCGTTGACCTCGTCCCACAGATGAAGTTCATCTTGGTCGTCGATATCCGTTCCTTCGCCGAGAAGCAGATCTTTGATATCGCGGACAATGCGGGCCATGAGCTTGCCATCGGCGACGCGGTCGCGGAAGACGGTCCGGATGTCGCGTTCCTCGGTTCGGCCGGCGGCGGCGAGGTCGAAGGCGAGCGGAATTGTGTATTCCGCCTTGTAGAGGTCAGCTATGTCGAGGACGAAGGAGGTGGCTCCGCCGGTGTGGACGAATCCGAGTGCTGGGCTGGCTCCTATTCCTACGATAGCGGCGTGACATACTCCATAAAGGCAGGTGTGTCCCGCCGACAGGAGCCGGTTGATGTCGTCGCCAGCGGCGTAGGGTTCACCTGGTTTGTACGTGCGTCCGGACCATGCAACGCCGGTGCGTTCCGCGTGCTGTCGGTAAACTTTCTTGACGCGGGCGCCCTCCCGGCCACGGAGCTGTTGCATCGTGGCTTGGGATACGTCTTCGTCGGGGAAGCGTTTGCCGTACATGCGTCGCGCGACACCGAGACGTTCCTTGGTACGGGTTACCAGGTATGCCTGACGGAGGAGCAGCCCGGCGCCTCGGCTGGGTCCGAGACCGGCGGCGTACATGCGGACCGCGCGATCGCCGACCCAGCATACGGCGGTGCCGGAGTCGGCGAGCAGCCGGACGGCACCGCTGGTGATTCGGGTTCCCGGGCCGATCAGCAAGCTCGCGACAAACGCGGCTGGAACCCTGACGGTACGTTCGCGGGTCACGAGCACGACGGCGTTGTCGTCCCGATCGATATGGCATTTCTCGACATACAGGGTGGAGACGCGGTCTTCGATGCGATGGAGGTCCTGTGGGTTGGCCAGCCACCACATGTCATCCGCCGGTTTCGGCTGGCGGCCGGTAGGCGGCGAGGGTGAGGAGGCCGCATCCATAGGCTTTGGCGGAGCCGACGCCGTGCGTCAACGTATGGCGGGCAAGAGCCGGATCAGTCACTCGCAGCGCTCCGTCAAAGGTTGCGGTGCTCAGCACGACACGATGGCCCCGGGTGCTGGATGCACCCGCACCCGCACCCGCACCCGGCTCGCCTTCGCCTCGCTTGTAGAAGGTGAGGCGGTCACGGGCGGTCAGGCGGAGCGCGGGGTCACCGTCCGGGGTGTCGAGCACGTGAAAGCCCCACCGTTCGACTCGGCTGGTCAGCCAGGCGATCTGGTGGGTTGCGGTCCGGTGCGGAACGCGGACGCCGCGCGGACGTGGCTGGGATAGGCGCTCTTTTTGGCTGACCGACGGGTTCATCGGCGTACGGGTGGAACTGACCGGGTTCGCGCGGAGCCGGAAGCGGAACTCCCGGCCCGTCTCGAGGCGGTCGAGCAGCGGCTGGTAGTCGCGGATGAGAGCCTGCGGCTCGTCGGCATGGGCCCAGCCGGCCTGTTCGATGAGGTGCTCCCACGATGGGGCTGACTCGGTGAGAACCAAGAGCTCCGCTCGGTACTCACGGCGCGGCCGATCGTGGGCCTCGCCGCGCGACGAGTCGCTTTCCAGACGCCAGAGAACACGCTCGCTGATCGGCTGGCGGCTGATGCCGCCAAGTATGGCGGCGTGCAATTTCTCCGGGTTGCTGAGCAGCTTCTGGCTCTGTCGCCGCAGCGGGTTAAGCCATATTCGGGACAAATAGGTCACGGCTGGTCACCATCCGAGAATCGCGAAGGGGTCATGGCTGTCGGCCGCGTCGACAGCATCCGGGTTGTCAACGTGGGGCGAGGGAACGCGCACCCAGGTCTGACGGACCCGGCGGCTGGTGAAGGACCGGTCTCGGGGGTCGAAGCTCGTTGGCAGGTCCATCCGGATGTCGTCACCGGCGGGATCGTCGAGGGTGACGGGCAGGTCGAGGTGACGCGGCGGGGACTTCAGCCGTTCGAGCTGACGCCGCTGGCTGTGTCCGCCGTACCAGGGCACCTGGCCGAGGACGTCGAGCAGCCCACCGGTCCAGGCGGTCAAGCCTGGCTGGCCGACGGGTGTGATCAGCACCGGTTGGGTCGGGGGGCAGGCTCGGCGGCCGAGCGCGAGGGGGAAGGCGGGATTACGGATGGCGTCAGCGAGGGCGACGAGGACGTCGTCGGGCGCGACGATCGCGACGATGAAGACGGCGTCCTGGAGGTAGAAGCGTTCGGTGACATGGGTGAGTTTCGCGGGCGATGTCGGCTTCTGCTTCCCCTTGGCTGTGACGGCGGCCGACGGCAACGGGCGGCCACGGTAGTCGCTGACGGTGTGGTAGTCGCGGAGCAGAGTCCCGGCCTGGTCGGTGCGGACCCCGAAGGTCAATGCGAGCAGGTCTTCGATCGGGTCGGCCCGTCGGCGGCCCTGCGCGGCCGCGAGCAGGCCGACAAGACCGCTCTTCGTCGGCTCGGGAGAGGTTTCACGGCGGTTGAACATGCTCGGGCCGCCCCATGACTGGATCGGCCCGGCCAGCCGGAGGACCAGACAGGACGATGTGCTCATCGCGCCGCGCCGGTGAGGCGCTCCCGCGCGGCCACGGTCACCATCTCGACGACGTCCTTGAACGGCGTCGATGGGCCGAGCGTGCTGGCTAGATCGTCTGCGCCAGCGGTTGACGTGCTCGTGCTGTAGGTGGAGGCGACGAGCGCGGGCCGGCGTCCCCACAGCGAGGCGGCCTCGGCCAGCTCGTTCGCCAGCCGGTCGACGGAGGTCGCCAGGATGCTTCGGCTGCCGGCCCGTACGGGATTCTCGAACGCGGAGACGAGGTTGACCGGCTGGTCGCCGCGCAGGGCGACGGTGACGAGGTTGGGGACAGTGCGGTGCGCGAAGGAATTCACGTGTCCGGTCGGCATGGAGGTGGTGAACGCGGTGAGGAAGACACGCAGGGCCTCGATGGCTGCCTCCACGTCGCCGCCGAGGTTGTCAGCGAGCTGGTGCAGGCCGACGGTCGCATACCGGTAGAGCGTCGCGGACTGGAACTCCACCGTGCCGATCATTCCGGCGCCGGTCTCCTCCTTGAGGTTCCCGTCATCGACCGCCGTGTAGTAGTCGAACTCGACCTCGGCGGCGTGGGTGGACAAGGCGTGAGCGACCTGGGTCGCGGCGTCGACGTTCAGATCAGGCAGCTCAGCGACCATGCGTCCGAACAGGGCCACGTCGATCGGATGGCCGGTGCCGAGCACCTTTTTGATGGAGACGTGGCCGAGGGAGGCAGCGAGGGCCGTTTCGTCGAGCTCCGCGAGCTGAGGAAGGTCGGCTTCGATCAGGTCGATGAGCCGCTCGAGCTGCGGGCGGCCGAAGAACAGCAGATAGGCGGTCTCGGCCTCTTTCTTCCCGTCCTTGATGCCAAGGTCAGTGAGGAGAGCCTTGGTGATCCGGGCGCACGCCTCCGGGCTGGTGAGGCCGCGCGCGGCGATCCGCTCGCGGAGCAGGGCTGAGATCTTTTTTGTCCGGGTACCGAGCCGGGCTGGGTCCACCTGCTCGCTGAACGCGGTGCGGGTCGCCCGCTTCCACGCCTGGGACGATACCCGCGCGCGCCTGACGCCACCGTAAATGGCTTGTTTCGGTGTGCCCGCGTCATCCCGGTTGAGGTTCGACGGGGGCACGGTCTGGAGAATATGAATGTCAACATAGAGAGGCATCGGTATGCTCTTCATCCTGATGGTATTGGGCGATGGTATTGGGATCGGTACGGGCGCAACGGCCGCGGGGAAATGCGCGCCGCGGGTGTCAGTCGTTGGGGGTGGCGGAACCGCCGGGCTTGGTGCCGTCGGATTTGGCGCGGGCAGATTTGGCGCGGGCAGATTTGGCGCGGTCGGGCTTGGTGCCGTCAGGACCGCCGCGGTCACGGCCGAGGAAGTACTGTCGTCCCCAGTCGCGACGGACCCGGCCGATTCGCTCCGGACGCTGCCAATCGATGAGGTCGCCGAGCAGGGCGGTGTAGTCGAGCGGCTGGGAGATTTGCCGGAGCTGACGGACCAGGCCCCGGAGATGGTAGGCACACTCGTCCAGTGATGTGGCGGTAGCGGCGGCGTTGAAGCGCCGGTCGACAGCGTCGACGCTGAATTTCTCGCTGGCCCACAGCATCTGAACAGCTTTACCGACCCCGATGCCCGCGTCGTGCACCGACTTGGGCTGCGACTGCTGATGAATGGCGTACAGGGTGAGGGCGGCATGTTCGGCACGTAAGCGCGCGCTGATCCCACCGTCTGCCGTGAGGAGGGTGTAATACTGCCACATCGAGGGGACGCTGCCCGGCTCGCGGCCGACACCGCGCCGCAGGGCGGCCAGGGCCGCGCCGTCCGGGCTTGTCCCCGACGCCGTCCGTTCCCAGAAGTATCGGACCTGGCTTCGTTGCTCCGGAACGGACGTGTCAGCGGACGGTGTGGCTTCGGTGGTCATGGGTTCCCCGTCGTAGGTCTGGATGCCGTGGAGGTGTCTTCCGGCCGGCCGAGGGCATCGTTGAGCGCGCGCCGGAACGACGCTTCGGCGGTCGCGAGCCGAGGCCCGAAGGGGGTGTCCGGGTCGCGGCCGAGGAATGTTCCCGGGCCCGCCCCCGCCAGGGCGGGTTCGGCGATGGCAAAGGCCAGTCGGCGGGCAATGGCCCGCCAGGCATCCTCGGCCTGTTCGGTGAGGTCGGGCCGCCGTTGGAGCCCGGCCAGCAGCCGATGGACGTAGGGGGTGAAGCTGTGGACGAGGGTGTCACCGAGCCGTTGGCCCTTGTCCCAGGGAATCTTCTCGCCGTGTTCGGCGGCTCGAAGGTCGTCCCCGAGCCGGTTGGCCGCGACTCGCAGCTTCTCAGCCTGCCCGACGACGGCCAGGATGGTGTCCCGGACCGCCGAGTCTCCCCCGGCGAGCGCGGCGACTGGTAGCGGGACACCATCGATCATGGTGTCCTCAATGATCGCCGACTGGTTGCCGTAGCTCACCCCCACGGTAAGTACCTGAAGGGGGATGTCGTCGGCGAGGTAGTCGTCCGTGCGGAGCCGGCCGAGCTGGGTGAGCAGCGACGGCGCGGTCATCCGCTCGCCGCTAGTCGGGATCGTGGCCAGCAGCGCCTCCAGGCCGCGCCAAGCGGACCGGCCCGGCTGGTGGCGGGCCGGCCGTACCGGCGGGTCTTCTTTCTTGGGCTTGTCAACCCGCCGCCAGGCGGTGTGGGGCTCGAGGTCGTGCGGGAGCGGCACGAGCCGGTCGCCGGCGGTCAGGACGACCCGGCTCACGGTGGGTGCCGTGTCGCCGTGGTCGAGCACGAGCCGGACTCGGCGGGACTGCCAGGTGAGCAGGTCCAGCAGGCCCTGTGCGGACCGGGAGGCCCAGCGTCCGGTGGGGGGCTCCCGCCGCCACCAGGGAGCATCCCGCTGGCGCAGCCCCGCCGGCAGTATGGGCGTGTTGAGCAGCAGGGTCTGGAAGAGGGTCAGCCCGATCGGGATGACGACGCCGAGCTGACCGACCGGACCAGTCGGGTTGCCGGTGGTTTTCCCGGCCTTGACCTTGTCGTCGTCGGCCGCGCCCGACTTGATGGCGGCGGTGTCCCAGCACTGGACGGCCAGTAGCGCTCGGACCGCCCGCGCTGGGCTGAGCGCTGGCGGGTCATCCTCGGTCCGGGCTGAGAACAATGGGACGTTGTTGCCCGCGGCGAGCCGAGGGATGAGCAGTGAGATCGGTTTTGTCTCGTCCTTTCCCGTGCGCAGCCCGGCGACCTGCCCGAACGGCTGGGTGGGATGGAACACGTCGAACCGGGCGGCATGATCGCTGAGGTAACGGCCAATCGGGTCGCCGGCTGTGCGGCCTCCCGTCTCCCAGCGCGCCGCCCACTCGTCGTCGTCACGCGGCGTGCCCAGCGCGTCCAGCATGACGGGCAGCAGGACCTGGCGGAGGACAGCGACGGCCTCCAGCGGGTCGTCGACCGCCAAGCCGTCGATCACTGCGGCGTCGGCGAAGGCGGTGGCCAGACTGACGTCGGTGCGGTGGCCGTCACGGATCACTGGAATCCACGGCTCGTGGACGAGGTCGAAGCTGGTCATCGCTCCCCCTGGCGTTGATACCGCAGACCGTGGTCGTTGTCATACGTCAGCAGATATTTACCAAAGGCCACCGACAGTTTGTCGTCGAGCACAAGCGCACGGGCGTGACGCAGCCACGGATCGTCTCGGGACCAGCCGGGGAGCGGGCCGAGCTCCGCCCGAGCGGCCGCGGTGATCGCTTCGATCGGCGGCAGCCGGATGGTCGCGCCGACAACTTCCTCGAGCAGAGCGTCGTCGCCGTTGACCGCCTCGCCGTTGGGTCCCAGCGGCCGGCCGGCCAGCGTCCGCAAGCCCCCGTCTGGCGCCCGCCGGACCAGGACCACCTCGACCGACTCGGGACCGTCGCGAACCACCGCGGCGATCCTCTCGTCGTCCTCCCGGGGCGCGGCCGACCGATCGTGCAGGCCATCCAGGGTCTTTGCGCCGAGCGCATCCACCCCGGCGAGAAGATAGTTCGCAGCCTTCGCGGCGCGTTCAGTTTCCTTGTCCAGCCAGTCCTGGCGGTACCGCTCGGCCGCCGCGGTCCAGGACGGCGGGCCGAGCGGATGCTCGCCGTACCCGTCGGCGACGAGTGCCGGGACCTGGGCGGGTATCGACCAGCCGGGACCAGCCACGGCGTCGAGGACGAGCGCCGCCGCGCGGACGAGCGGATGGTCACCGTAGACCGCCCGGCTTCCGGCCGGCCAGGATGGTAAGCTGGTGGCGTCTAGGCGCAGCCCGCTGACGATCAGGCGAGGCTGGCGCAGCCGGTGCGGCCGGTCGACGTCCGGCCGGACATGACGATGTAAACGTCCAACACGCTGGATCAGCAGGTCGATGGGCGCAAGATCGCTGACGAGCAGATCGGCATCAACGTCAAACGACTGCTCGGCAACCTGCGTCGCCACGACCACCAGCCGACGCGGTCGCTCGGCGGCCCCGGATCGGCCCGGTGGGCCGAGCTGGTCGACGATCCGTTCCGCCCGCTCGGCTCGGGCGGTCGCGACGAACCGGGCGTGCAGCAGAACGACGTCGGCGCCGAAGACGGGACGGAGCAGATCGAAGACGTCCTGCGCCCGGCGCACGGTGTTGCAGACCACCAACGCCCGTCCACCGTCAGCTACCTCGGCGGTGACCGCGTCCGCGATGCTTGTGGGAGCGAATTCCACCGTCTCGGCCAGGATCTCCACACGGACATCCGATGGTCTGTCCCGCCAGGATGCGCCCGACGTGACGCGGGCGTCGAGCCCGCCGTCGTTGCCTACGGCGACGGCGGTCAGACACGGATATCCGTTCGCCGCGGGTATGGAGCCCAGTTCGGGGTCCGGGTTTTGGGTCACGCCCTGCACATATGCCTCGATGAGGCGCAGGCGAAGGGCGGGCGGCAGGGTCGCCGAGAGGAGAATGACGGGCACACCGGCGTCTGCCAGCCAGCGCAGTGCTTCGAAGAGGAACTGCGCCATGTAGACGTCATAGGCGTGCACCTCGTCGAGAATCACCACCCGACCCGCCAGGCCAGCGTGGCGCAGCATGACATGCTTGGTCCGCGTCGCCGCGTAGAGAAGCTGGTCGACGGTCCCGACCGTGACCGGCGTAAGCAGGCCACGTTTCCCGCCCAGGAACCAGTCGGGCGCAGCCTCGCCCGATGCGGCGGGCTCGGCTGCGGGACCGGAGCCGTTACCCGCCGACGCCCAGCCGAAATCGTCAGGCAAGCCGTACTCGTCGAGGCCCTCGTCGATACCGGTGAACCGGGCCTCACGACGGAGCGCGGCCCATTCTTTGTTGAAACGCGCCCGGCCGTGGAGAAGACCGATGGGCACCTCCGGATCGACCTTCGTGAGCCAGTCCAGAACCCGGGTGAACATGGGATCGCTGGTCGCCTGCGTGGGCATACCGACGAACACACCGTCCGCGCCGAACCGCCGGGCCATCACCTCGGCCGTGACCAGCGCCGCCTCGGTCTTCCCTTCACCCATCGGCGCTTCGATGATCATCAGGCCTGGCGCCGGCATTTCCTCCGCAAGCGCGACAGCGGCCGCCTGCGTCGGCCGGGCGCTGCGCCCGAACCGGAGACGAACCAGATCCTTCTCGGTCCGCGGGGCGGGGTGGCTGGAGCGCCAGCCACCCCGCAGGCCCAGGCTGGTCCACGCCGTTTCCGCGCGCCGCCGCGATTCCTCCAATGAAATTTTTTCCAGGCTGGGCTGGCCCTCGAAGTGCGTCTCATCGCTCGCTATCCAGTCCGCCATAATGATCAGACCGGATAAGGCGAGCTGCCCAGCCCGTCGCGGGCGGCTCACATTCACGAACGAGGTTAAATCGGTGCCGAGTTCGCGGGCGACCATGGCCACGAACGCACGTTGCGCTTCCCGCCACGGGCCTTCACCATGCGCGGACGGCGTCGGAGGCTGAAGGGTGGCGGTCGCCGGGACGATGCCGTGATGGCCCGCGATCAGTGGCCATACCCAGTTCCGCGTCTCCCGCGGCCAGCCAGCCTCCGCGGTGTACGTCCGCATGATCACAGCGCCGGCTCGGGCGTGATGCCATTGCCGGCTCTGATTGCGGGTCAGGCGACGCCAGTCGAGCCCCGCAACGCGGACCCGCTCCGCCAAGGCGTCGTCTTTCATCTGGAACGCCGGTGTCGCCTTACCGACGTCGTGCAGCCCACACAGCAGGGAGAAGAACAGCCGTCCCCGGCCGCCGCTATGGGCATCCAGCCGGTCTTTCACCGCCGAGGACAGGAACCGGTCCCACACCAGCTCGCCGACCGCCGCGGTATCGAGCAGGTGCCCAAGTAGGAGGTGAGCTGAGTTCTGCGCCTTGGATTTTCCCCACACGACGCCCAAGCCCGCATGCATCAGACTCCGTCCTATCGGTCAGAGGGCAGCATCCAGGACGCAACCCCGCGCGTGCGGGGACGACACCGATACGGCGCGCATCCAGGGATGACCCCAGCGGCTGGCTGGGCGACTCCGACCCTACACCTCAGGCTTACAGGTACCTGGCGTATCCAATTGTCCTCGAGTGGCCTAGGGTGTGCGTCATGGTCATCGATCGGTCATTAGCGGCCGTGTCGCCGCGTGCTCACGGTTGCCCAGGCCAGCCGCAGCGCTCTACGCCGACAGAAGAGCTCGGGCCCAGACCCGTCCCGGCCAGTGGGCCGCGACGGCGAAGCCACGGCGACAGCGAACGCGGGGATCTACGCAGGGCAACATCCACAAAGATCGGAATGGCGTGAGTGACGGTGCACTCAACGATCACGGCGTGCCTCGCGATCAGCCTCCTCGCCTACCTTGATCGAATCCTTGCTCACCTCGATAGAGCCGCAGGGCGTCGGTGGGTCGAGCGCATCCTCCCGGTATGCAGACGGGTTGACGTCGACCCGATCGAACTCGTCCACGGACCACGCCCGCCGCAGAGTTTTTCATCCCCGGCAGCCGACTCCGACCCTCGCGACGACCTCGATACTCATTAATCTTGGGCTTTGCGGCCTACTGACTGCACACCGACGATAGGCAGGTCGTCCCCGCATACGCGGGGATCTTCCCACGGGCCGGGAGATCCGCCGCTATCTCGGCGCGACCGGGCTGGCAGGCGCGAGATCTACGGTGGCCGCGTCGTCGGTCCCGACGTCATCCTGCTCCGGAACGAGTTCGGCGAGGCGCTTGTTGATCTCCTCACTGTCGAACGGCACCGAGCCGGGCTCCGAGTCCTCCGGGTTCCAGTACTCGACCGGTGCGTCACCTTTCCCAGCCAAGCAGACGATGCGGAGCGGCCCGGCTTCGACGGCGTCCGCGGCCTCGTTAAAGTCGAAGCCCTCCAACGTTACGGTGTGCTTCCAGGATGCGCCGAAATCGTAGAGATAGTCCAGCCGGGAGCCCACCCGCGGCAGCACGCGGTAGAGCGAGGTGCTGTCCTCGTCCTCGGCTTCGTCGATGTCACCGAACCTCAGCCCGTTCTCGGCGGTGAAAGCGTGGAGATGGTCTCCGTCCCAGCCGAACAGGGCCTGGATGACCAGGTGCAGGTCGGCAAGGCTCGCGGCGGCCGGGATCCGCACCCTGCGCCATGCTCGTGGCCGCCAGCCGTCCAGCTCGACCTTCAGCCGGAGGGCACGGGACCGCCCGCCGGCCTCGAGAACCGCGTGGATGGCCTCGCGCAGCTCGGGTTCGTCCGGGTGCCCGCCGCCGACGGCTCTGGCCAGGCCACCGACCATGGTGACCTCGTCGAGAACGGCCTGTGTGCCGTAGCGGTGCAGGATGGCGAGCAAGAACTCGGTGCGCAGCCAGCGGGTCTGCGTGGCGTCGGGTTCATCGCCCAGCCCGTGGGCGAAAAGGGCGTCGACCGCGTGCGGCGCGAGCGTCGGCAGGTCCCGGACAGCCATCATCGCGGGTAGCATCTCAGGCCCGTGACAGATGACAGCCTCCACCACGACCCCGCGGGCGGCAGGCCCCGCGTCGGCGGCTGCTCGCAGTAGCTCGGTGAGCAGCCCGATGCTGTCGCGCTCGCCTGTCCACTGAGCGAGCAGCATGTCGACCTGCTCGCTGCTGTCGGTCGCGACGAGGCGGGCGACGAGCTCGGCTGCCGGCAGCGAGGGCGTCACCTGAGACGCGCGCACGACCTCGTGAAGCCAACGGCCCAGCGGCGTGAGCGCGACGCGGCCGGCCCCGCTGTCCACTGCCGCGAACGACTCCAGCAGCCGCAGCACGCTGTCAAACCGCCCCATGCTGCCGCTGAACGAACCGAGTACGAGCGAGCTGGACATCCAGTCGAGGTCGTAGAGCCGGTCACGGAGCCGCTTGGCCACCTCGTCGTGACGCAGGCTCGGCTGTTCACTCAGGATCGACAGGAGCAGATGGCAGGCAAGCAACACCCCGGCCCGGTTCCGGTCGCGCGACTGGCTCCGGCAGACCTCCTCCAACGCCGTGGCCCAGGTGTTCAGCATGCTGGCATCGGTGTCGGTCCCGTCCGTGCCCGGAGAGACCGCGGTGTCCGTGCTTTCGGCGGGGGAATCCGCAGGGCAGGTGCCCACCGCGCGACCGCCGCCGATGACCAGCCAGCGGGCCGACCGCGCGGCCAGCCATGCAAGGTGTAACTCTGGGACGTCGGCCGCTGTGCGTACCTTTCCCGGAGCGGGCAGGCCCGCGCCGGCCGCGGCAGCCGCGACATCAACCGGTCGGAGCACCTCCTTCGCTGTCACGGGACGACCAGGGCCGACCCAGGCAGCGAGCCGCCGTGCGCGGGACAGCGCCTGACAACCAGCCGCGGCGCGGGCAAGCTCTGCGAGATCAGCGGGCGGGACTGTGACTGGAGAGGAAGAGATCACGGCCGTTAGCGTAGACAGCCTGGGCGGCCGTGACGTCATCGAGTCGGGGGATGTCTGGTGTGCCCTCGGAGATCGGCTCACCCAGGTCCATCCCGCCCCCGAGCAGCGCCACCTGTGCCGTCAAACGATGTAGGTTTACATCATGGCGCACCGTACACAGATCACTCTGGCCGACGAGCAGTACGAGCGGCTGCGGGCCGAGTCCCGGCGCAGCGGGCTCGGCCTCGCCGAGCTTGTGCGCCGCGCGGTGGACCGGGTGTACGGTTCGAGCCGCCCGGAGGAAACAGTGCGCGCTCTGGACGCCAGCTTCGGGAGCTGGACGGGTCGCGTGGACGACGGGGCGAGCTACGTAGAAGGGCTGCGGCGCGGGATGGCACACCGCCTCGCCGACTGATGGCAATGTCGAGCCGCTCTCGCCGATCTGCCGCTCGCCGTTGGAGCGGCCCCCGGTACGCGTAGAGCGCGTTCTCCCCGAACCGGAGCCAGCTCCAGATCTGGCGGAGCCCCGACCCCGAGCCGCGTAAGAATGTCGAACGCCACCATACGAGCGTCGGGCTCCTTCCAGGCCACGGCGTCCTACGAGGCATGCGCAGAGGGGCCGGCGGGGGCGACCCCTCATCCACACGGGTGTACGAGATGAAAACAAACGGCTCCCCCCGCATCCTAATGTTGTACATAATCGGCAATTAAGCAGAGCTTATAACCACGTGCTCGCGCAATTCCCACCGAACCACGTTGATCAAATAGGACGCCCGAAAGAAAGATCGACTACTGGCTGCCCGACGGCTGCGCCCGACATGGCGGGCGCTTCGTGACCAGGTCGATAACGACCTGGCGATGACAGCTGGTCTCCTCACGCTCTACGCAGAGAACAGCGGTGGCGTGCGACTGAGCGAGGTTGCGGAGCGCTGTCAAAGCGCGATCAGCGTCAGGGTTCTGAATTTGCTGTCGGTAGACCCGACAGCCATGCTCCACGTGGCCAGTTCGGAACGGCTCACGATTTTCCTGCGGGTTTCCAAGCTCCCGAAAATGGATGTAGTCGATGCCGACGTCGGCAAGACCGGCACGCAGGCGGTTCTTGGAAAAGCCTGGGCGGCGGCTGATCGCGTTCAAGCGTACATCGGCGACGGTCCGGACATCCCGTGCGAGGATGTGCTCAAGAAAGCTCTCGAGAGTGAGTCCTTCGTAGCCTACGGACACCACCGTGAGCGCTGTCGCCGCGGCGAGGACAGCGTCGACGGTGGTCCCAAGCGCCGAGGCGACGCCGACGATGGTGAACAGTCCGGGCTCAGCGGTCCGCTCCTGTTCGATCTTGGCAAGAGTGACCGGCGAAATCCCCGCGGCGGCAGCGACGGCCTCCCGCGTAAGGCGCTGGTCAACGCGCAGGGCGCGTAGGTGAGCGCCGAGCCGTCGAGCGGTCGCGGCGTGTGGCGAGTCGGCAGATGGGGTACGACCGGTCACCATCCGATCCTAACACTCAAGATCGAACAGGTAAAAAAATACCCGGCAGATCAGAACAAGCGGCCTTGGACTTCAGCGGGGGGCCAGAAAACACCCAGCACCATGAACGCGTCAGGGTACTGGTGGGCATTCCCGACGAAGAAGTGGGTGTCCTTGTCCGGACCCGCAAGTTCCCCGAACCACTTCTCGCGGATCATGTTCGTGACGGTCTCGTCGTCCGGGTAGCGGTGGCGCCACCTCCGGTATGCCTGGCCGATCTCCCAGTCGAGCACCTTTTGCTTGTGCCCACTGCAGTCCGGGTCTGCGCAGTGGTACCGATACCGAAAGTCGTACGGTAGCTCTTCGAGGGACTCACGGCTGCGTTTCGGTTCAGGTTCATCAGAGAGCCGGAGCTGGTTGGCGATCCCCCGTTGACCCGGAGTCAGCCGCCTGGCTGGGGTCTTGACAAAATCTCTTATCGACCGCGGGCGGATCACCGCGAGCGACGTGTTATCGACAGCACGTCGGCGGCGTACCTCACACATGCTCGGCGCCACGAGAGGCTCGAGAAACCAGCGACGCTCGGACCAACCGTTGGAGGTGCCGACTTTGCGGCCTCGCACGATGGACTCCGCGATTGGCTGGTAGCTCTCCGGACGCGAATCCGACCCCCGCTGGATGTCCAGCTCGATGAACTCCCACTTATCAAACTGCTGGGATGGCAGAAGATCGTACCAGGATACCGGGAACAGGCGGACCCAGCGGTGCGGCTCGATGTCGGTACGGATGCCAGCGACGCAAACCGCCTCGCCATGCCGTTCGGACAACGTCGGGTATGCCTTGACCGTCACTAACAGCCGAATGCGAGTTCTGCGGCTGTGACCGAACCCACTGTACGTCACAACACAATCGTGACATTGCGCGTCACCCAACGTTGCCTTTTTGCGACATCAGGGCACAGGATGTTCCGCAGCTGCGCGGTGGCAACAGTAGGCCCCTGACCGGCGGGGCGACGGCTCGGGCCCCATGGCTGGACCGGAGAGGTCAGCGCCGCGCGTCAGATCACGGCCCGCGTTTCTCACCGGCGGAGCCGCGGGCGATCAGCGTCGGTTCGAAAACGATGCTGACCGGCTCACCGGGGTGTTCAACGACGAGTTCGGCCGCCCGTCGGCCCATCTGGTACGAGGGCTGGGTGATCACGGTGATCCCGAGCGCGGTGGCCCAGGGAAAGTCATCCATGGTCAGGAACGCGATGTCGTCGGGAATGGCGAGGCCTCGAGCGGTCAACGCCGCGTGGACAGCGATGGTCAGGCGCCCGGTGGTGCAGGCGATCGCGTCCAACGGCCTTTTTCGATCATGTGCACGCGCGAGGAGCGTACCGACGGCGCGGTCGACCTCCTTCGCAGTCTCCGCTACGGTCACCGCGTCCTGGGGCAGGGGCAGATCGAGATCGCTGAAAGCCTGCCGCAGCCCCGCCGTGCGCTCGATCTGGGACGGGCGGCCCCCGGAGGTGACGACACCGACGGACGACCGCCCGCACTCGGCCAGATGCACGGCCATCAGACGACCGGCCCCGACGTTGTTCAGACTGATCGAGTGCATGCTCTGCGGTGGGTCCCGCACGATGCGCGCGACGATCACGCATGGCGTGCCGTTCTCGGCCATGTGACGGGTGCGGCTGTCAGTCCCCTCGCCGGTCGTCACGATCAGTCCACGCACGCGGTGTTCGTCCATCATCCGGACCAGGGCGATCTCATGGTCGATCTGACGAAACGTGTTGGCGAACATGACGAGGCTGTCGTTAGCGGCGGCCACGTCGTCGATGCCACGGATCAGGTCAAGGTAGAAGGGGCTGCTCAGGTCGCGGATGACAACTCCGATCGTGCTGGAGCGTCCGGCGAAAATACTCCTGGTGAGCGCGTTGGGGGTGTATTCGAGACGCGTGACCGCCTCCCGCACCCTGATGGCCGTCGCCTCGGTCACGGCCCCGCCGTTGAGGACCCGGGAGACCGTGGCCGTGGACACGCCGGCGTGCGCGGCGACGTCGCCGATGGTGACCCGCTTCACCATGGTCGCTCCGCGTCCCTCCAAGGTCCCGCCACACAGCTCCAGCGCCGGCCGGTCAGGGGGTGACACGCCGACCGTGCCGGACGACGATCTCGCCGCCGAGCATGACGGTACCCACCTTGTCGAGCTCCGCCGGATCTGTCACCACCAGGTCGGCGAGGGCGCCCGGGACAACCCGGCCACGCCGGGACGCCCGCCCCACGGGCCTGCTCGGCCGCCTCGGCGAGCCCGCGCAGCGCGATGTCGAAGGCCGGCAGCACTATGGCCGAGACGATCTCGCGCACGTCCTCGACCGACAGCCTGCCGGTCAGCCCCACGTCCGCAAGTGCCTGCTCGACAGCGTCCCGGTCGAACGCCGACGCCGCGATATGCCGGCCCAGTACCGCGATCTTCAGCCCGTTCGCCTGCCGAGGTGTGGACGATGTCGACGCCGCACTGTGGCTCCCCGCCCCGGCCGTCGACCAGGTCGCAGCTGTGCATGACAACCGTGCGCACCGTTGCTCCCCTACCTGCTCGCCGGGCGGAACCGCTCGAACCGGAAGGCGGCCAGGGCGTCGCCTCGGTCCTCCCCGAGCACCTCTGCCGCGACCAGGTCACCCGCGTGCACGCTCAGGGTCGCGCCGCTGTGCGAGACGGCGAAGTGGAAGTTGGGCAGCTCGACCGCCCGCCCCAGCACCGGTAAGCCGTCCCCGGGAATGGGACGTTCAGCGATCCGGACGCTTTCCACGGCCGCGGCCCGCGTCCCCGGGTACAGCGCACGGCTCGCCTCGAGTATGTCCTCGACCGCCGACCGGTCGGCACTGATCTCGCCGCTCTCGGACACCCGCACGGCACCGTCGATCGCGGGGGTGTGCAGCAGCAGCCCGCCGGCCCCGTCCGGACGCAGGTGGACGCGGGGTGCGTGGATGACATGGGATACCGAGACCGTGACCGGGGAGGTGTAGACAAGCACACCGCGGGTGTTGCGCATCGGCAGATCCAGACCGGCGAACCTGGCGATCATGCTGGCCTGCGGCCCCGCGCAGTTCACGACCGCGTCCGCGCAGAGCCGCCGCCCCGAGGCGAGCCGGACGCGACGCACCGTTCCGGCCGTGACCTCCAGGCCGATGACCGCATCGTTGGTCACCAGCTCAGCGCCCTGGGAGACCGCGCTGGAGAACAGGTGACCGATCAGGCCGGCCGGCTCAACCCATCCCTCGCGCGGGAAATGGACGATCTCGTCCGCCGGTAGTTCGGCCGGATCGATGTCCGGTTCGAGATCCAGTGCCTCGGCCCGGCTGAGCCAACGCGCCTCGTATCCGTAGCTGAGGACACCGGCGACTTTCCTCCGCAGCTTCTCGCGCTCGTCGTCGCCAGCTGCCCACTGTAGGTTACCGCCCTCGTGGTACCAGTCGCTGTGGGGCACCTCGGCCGCTAGTTTCTGGTGAGCCGCCATACCCGCGACGCCGAGATCATGATACAAGCGCGACTGCTTGCTGGAGGCGTTGGTCCACGAGAAGGTCGAACCGGAGGTACCGCCCGCTGGCACGCCGGCGTCCACAACGATGACGCGGGCACCCCGCCGCACCAGCGAGGCACTCACCGCCGCGCCATAGACGCCAGCACCGATGACGACCACGTTCTCAACCATGTTGGTCCTTCCTCCTCTGCTGCTCTGTCTCTCTGCTGCTCTCTCGGAACTGGTGGTCGGGCGACCGACGGGCCCGTGCGCTCATTCCGGCGGCACCCGGACGGCGCCCCACCGGGGCGTCACGGCCGACGGGAAATGCTCGGCCGGCCTGGAGCAACCACAGCGGTACACATCTGCGGCGCATCCGCCGCTACCGGCGATGTAACTAGTTTCAGCAACTATTTGCAGTCTGGCGTACGCAGCCAGCGCGGTCAACCCATCCAAAAAGCACCCGAACGCGACGCGGGACCGCCAGAGGATCTTCCGGTAATTGCCAACAACAGAGAAATAGGCGTTTCATCCGCTTATGTTCGACGGCATGTCGACCCCGTAGCCGCAAGCACCCCACCAACCATTTGATCCGCGGTCAGACCTGGATCTTCCGCCAGCCCCCGTGGGCGTCCTTCCTGTCGGCTGAGCTCGTACGCTCCATTCATCGTCGTCCGCCGGCTTGGCTGTCAGCCGGTCAGTCACAGCGCGCCGGCCGCGGAATCTTCTGGAATCACAGAGCGGATGTTTAGGCTAGGCTATAGTTGATCCATGTCGGCAGAACCACCTCATCGGTGGGCGATCAAGGTCGCACCCGAAGTACGGAGTGGCTGCGTGCGTTGCGCCAGACAGATCCGGACGCCTATCGGTCGGTCAACGTGGTGATCGACATGCTCGCCGAGATCGGACCCGGGCTCGGGCGTCCGCTGGTCGACACACTGCGTGAGTCGACAGTCAAGAATCTCAAGGAGCTGCGTCCACGGTCGGGCCGTGATGTTGCGATACGGGTGATCTTTGTCTTCGACCCCTGGTCGCAGGCGGTACTGCTGGTCGCTGGCAACAAGGCTGGCGACTGGTCGCGATGGTACAGGACGGCGATCCCCGCGGCCGAGATCGCGTATGACAGATGGCTGGCCTCGGAGAGGAAGCGGCGGGAGGGCTCATGACCGAGTTTCATGACTGGGACGACATTCGCGCCGAGCTGCACGACGGCGATGGGGATGCGCTAACCGCTGAGCGGGCGCGCACCGAGGCATGGGTTAGTGCATTCCATCTGGCCGAGGAGCGCAAGCGACTGGGGCTAACTCAGCGTCAGGTGGCCGACCTGATGGGCGTCTCCCCGGGCCGGGTGAGTCAGATCGAGAACGGTGATCTCGATGCCAACGAGGTCGCTACGCTAAGCCGGTATGCCCGAGCGCTGGGTGCTCGCATGCGGATCATCTTCGACTATGGAAACGATCTCCGCCAGATCGCCTGACCGGCCATTGCCCTTCACGAATTCTTGATTATTTTCTGAAGTGGTCCCTCTATCGTAGAGGGCGAGTTCTCCACCGTGGGATTTAAGCGCGCCACCAACACAGAGAATGAGATCATATAGACAGATCCTACTTGATGCGGAACCGTGCAGGAGATGAAGGTTTTGCGGCCCTTCGGCGTCGCCTTGACCGCTTGATTCCGCCCCATGTCACGCGGGTCCCCCAGCGCACCGCTCCTACGTCTGGACACGGTCGCTGATTTTCTGGCATGCTACGGTCCCCTATCTCCTTTCGGATCAAGGTTAGCCATCGGACCCAGGAACCTCCCTCCGAGTTCCTCCCGGCTGGGCCGGGGATACAACAGGGCGCCTCGTGGCGCAGCGCCGATGTCCGTGGTCGTCCGCCGGTTTAGCTGTCAACGTGGCTGTCAGCAACGAGGATGACTGAAGGATGAAGGCCAGGGCACGAAGCGCTTCTTGTATCGCTTTGGGCACGCTCGTGTCACAGAGAGGCGTAGAACCTTGGCGTCATAGACCGTGTGGGGCATTGTAGGCGTTGTGAAGTGGGCCGTGATCCTCGTCGATGAAGTCGACGAATGGTTCATGGGTCTGGTGCGCAGCGATCCCCGGACTGCTGAGCTCGTTACGGCGGCGATCGATCAACTGGTTTCCGATGGTCCGGCGTTGGGGCGTCCGTACGTTGACAGCATCCAGGACTCAAAGATCCACAACATGAAGGAGCTCCGGCCGGGGTCGGCGGGAGGTACCGAGGTGCGGATCTTGTTTGTGTTCGACCCGCAGCGACAAGCGGTGTTGCTGGTCGCAGGCGACAAGTCCGGCCAGTGGCGGCGGTGGTACGAGGTGAACATCCCGTTGGCGGAGCAGCGCTACCAACGGTGGTTGGATGGCGACTATGGCGTGGAGAGGAGCTGGCGGGTCATGGCGCGGACGTGGGAAGAGGTACGCACCGAGGTTGTGGCGACCGGCCTGCTTGGCCAGGAGCGGATTGACGCGATCGGCGTGAGAATGCGGGCTGAGACCCGGGCGCATCGACTGGCCGACATCCGGCGGACCTATGGGCTCGACCAGAGCGAGGTGGCTGAGCGGATCGGCGTGTCTCAGTCGCGGATATCACGTATTGAGCGAGGCGACTTGGATCACACCGAAATTGCTACCGTGCGTAGCTATATTGAGGCGCTCGGAGGTCAGGTTGAGATCGTGGCGAAGTTCGGTGACGAGCGTATAACGGTTGGATGACCTAGGGGTACAGCAGAGGCTGAGGGGCCTGACGGGCTCCTAGTAGGGCTTCGCCTTCCCCCGCTGGGCCAGCGGGGCGTGGGGTTGGTCGAGTCGATGAAAGTGGCGAAATTGGTCATGTCGAGAATCAGCGCGTGGGTGTCCAGGCCGAATACCTCGATCATCCGCCTGGTCAGCGCGGCCTCGATCCGGTCGAGTTGCCCGGCGTCCACACGGTCCATCACGTCCCAGAACCGGCGGTGGTTGAGCGCCACCGCCGGGATCTTCGTGATGCGGCCGAGGGCGGTGGTCGCCCACCAGGCGGCGAAGCCGGCCTTGGAGCGCGGGTCGCAGACCCGGTTCAGCGCCGCTAGGATCAGGTAGGTGCCGGCGGAGACCCCGCCGCTGACGCGTGGATTGCCCAGCACACCGGCGATCATGGCGGCGGCGTCGAGCCGCGCGAGGACCCCCACACTGCGGCCACGTCACCGAACCGGCGGTGCAGGGTGTCGTCGGGCAGCGTCGGGTCGCCGCCCACCGCGGTGAGCCTGGCGATCACCTCGTCCTGGGTGCCCAGGTAGACCTGCTCGACGATCCGGGGCCGCCCGTCCACCCGGGCCGAGGTCGCCGCGTAGAGGTAGGTGTGGTCGCCGAAGCGTTTCTTGATAATCGAAGTCATTTTTAGGTAATACGCACCCCAGGGCTAGATCGAAAATCTTCGGTCGTACGAAACCGCAGCACAGCAGGGGTGTACCCACACTCGAACCATGGTCAAAAGTCGACAAGTTACCGACCAGTTAGGAAGCTCGGGCTAGGGTGGGGGGAGCTGCTCCTGCCCGTGGGGTTGGGGCTGTCGGGTCGAGGCTTGACGGAGGGCTGGCT
>NZ_CAKJTL010000005.1 GCF_917627385.1 Protofrankia sp. CiT1 | reverse complement strand
CGCCGGCAGCGGTGCGCCCGCCGCAGCCTCGTCGGGTCGACCAGGCGAGACCGCGGTGCCTGCGGACCGGTTCCCGGCTTCGAGCGCGGCCCGCGCGACCGCGTCGCGGCGCAGGTCGTCCCACAGCAGCGTCGCCAGGCAGCGCACCGGTATGTGCTCGTCCCCGCCGGCACCGACTGCCGCGGCGAGCCGATGCCGGAGACGGCTGAGGTTCTCCTCCCGGAACCGACCGGGAAGAGTCTCCGGATCGGGCGCGGCCGACCAGGCCTCGTCCGCCGGGAGGCCCTGGCCGGTGAGGAGCGCCAGCAGCGCCCGGTCGGTCTGCCGGTGCACGTCGTCGTCCTGCCACGCCACGATTCCGAGACCTTCCCGCAGCACGTGGACGAGCTCCCGGGCGGCCACCGAGCCCGGGACCGGTGGCCCGGAGAGCACCACCGCGGTCACGTTCTCGTTCGCTGCCAGCTCGAACTCCTTGAGCTCCGAGGCCCGCACCGCGACGATCCGCGGCCGGCCCGAGCCGGTGAGTGCGGCCCACCGCCGCCGCTGGCGCGACGAGGGCGCCCGGCGCAGCGCCCGTTCGAGGCTGCGGGCGACCACGGTGTGATCCTCGATCAGAAGCCGTGGACCGCCCTCGAACGTCCGCCGCCACCCCGCGACGGGAAGAAACAGCTGGGTGACCGGCAGGAAGATCTCCACGGCCAGCCGCGCGGGCAGGTCGACGGGCGTCTCCGCGTCGATGATCTCCTCCGCGGCCGTGACGACCCCGGCGGCGAACTCCTCGAAAAGCGGTGCGCGGACCGCCGCCGCGCCGAGGTCGCGCACCCCGCCGGCCGGCCCCTGTAACCGCCAGGACACCGTGTGGTCGTCGGGCGTCGGCCCGTCCGGATGGAAGCGCAGGGAGAGCACATAGCTCCCCTGGCCAGTTACCCCTCCCCGGGCTTCCTGGGCGCCGACGACCGCGCGGCTCAGCGCGCCACACAGCCGTTCCCAGCCCGGGAACGGGAACGCCGCTCTGTCGCGCCGGTGGGCCTCGGCCCGCAGCCACACGTCGGTTCGCACGGACGTCTCCGGGCTCAGCACGCTCGCGCACCCGAGAAGGAAGACCGTGTGCGCGGACAGCTTCCCCGGCTCGGGCGCGCGGCTCGCCGTCCACAGGAAGAGGTCCCACGCGTCCCGGCAGTGCCGGGGTGGGGGCATCGGGTGGCAGGCGTCGCGGAAGGCTCCGGCGACCCGCCGCACGGGTACGCCGGTCAGATCCCGTCGCAGCAGCTCCCAGGCAGTGCCCGCCTCGTCGGCGGTCCGCCCGGCCTCCCACTCGTCACGCAGCCGCAGGAGCTGGTCGACGACCAGCGAGTCGGGACGCAGGTCGGCGACCGCGTCGACCAGGCTCAACAGCCCGTTCTCGAACTCGTCCGGACTGTCGTCGGACGCGTCGGACCCAACCGGAAGGCAGGCGCCGACGAACTCGAACCACCAGTCGCGGCCGACCTCGGTACGGCGGGGGTAGATTCTCCGCCCGGACCGCTGCTCGAAGCGGCTGACCAGCGCCTGCCACGCCAAGGGGCTGCGCAGGTCGAAACTGTTGTCCAGGCAGTTGACGACCTCGAAGGCGACGTCGGACCGGAGCGCGCCGCGAAGGGACGACGACGGATCGCGGTCTGTCACGATTCCCCCGGATGGTCGCGACGCGTTCGACAACGCGCGAATCCGGCGACCCGACGCGTCGATGCTGTTCGGTGCACCGAATGCGCTATTTGGCGTCAGCGTAACCGCTGCGCCGCGGGTCGGACGTCGCTTTCGCCGGCGGCCGGCCGACCGCGGCAGTCGTGATGCCGTCAATGACCGGTGGAATGCGGCCACCGGGGCGAAGCTGGCCACCGGTCAGCGCTTGGCGTCGACCGGGCGCGACGGCGCAACGGTACGGAGCACGGCCGGCGACGACGACCGGGCCGTGGCCGCCACCCGGGGCCTCCCCGCAGCATGGCCGGCATCGCCGGTGCCCCGGTACGTTCGCCTGCGCATCTCGCCCCCTGCCAAGGGCATCCGGAAGCCCCCGATGCGGAACCACACCGGCCGGCGCCTGCGCCGACGGGCATCCCAGAAGTGTCCTCTCGACACCGCCAATGATGCAACATGCGACGGCATCAGGACGCACCGGGGCCGGAGCATCGCTGCCTCGCCCCGATCAGCGGCCCCGTCCGGAGGCAAAGACGGGGTTGGCGGGGAACCTGGCCGAGGCCGCGGCGAGGACGCGCCGCCGGCCATCCGCAACCAGGCCCCGAACGAACAGCCGGGAAACCTCCGCCCAGAAGGTCACGGCGTCCACGCCCCCGGTGGGTATCCGCTCGACCGGCACCCCGGCTGCCTCCAGCAGCAGTGACGCTTCGACGTCCCGACCGAACGCCAACGCGAGCTCGCGGATCTCGGCGGTCCGCAGCGCCAGCTCCGGCTCCGGCTCCGGCCCCGGCACCGCCACCGGCGACGGTTCTGGGAGCCGGCTGGGCGAGCACGGCACCTCCGGTTCCGGCTCCCGGCCGCCGCGTCCGCCGTCCCGCCCGTCGCCGAGGAGAGTGCTGACGAGGCGCGCGACCGCGAGCGCCTGCCGCGAGCCGGGAAGCAGGTCCGTGACCGCACGAGACAGGGCCGTCAGACCGCCTGTCTCCGCCGCGAGCTCTTCCACCAGCGCGCCGAACCACAGGTACTCGACGTCGTACTCGGTCAGGTAGAGGCGGCGATCCGGACCGAGACGAAGGGCGATCCGCTCCTGCAGCCGCTGCCGGCCAGGTCGGCCGGAAAGGCCCGGCGCGCCGGCGAGGAGACGCACGAGCCGCTGGTCGGCGGCCTCGGAATCCGGCGCCTCTCCCGCTGACATCCGAACCTCCCCGCAGCCGGAACAGCGGACCACCTGCAGCGTGACGCTCCGGTACACGCCTTCGGGGCCCACCCGTACTGATGATCCCTCAGTTCTCAGCGTAGTATTCCGGCGCGATTTCTGTGATCAGTTGTGCAAAGCGCCGAACCGCGCGTGCCCAGCGCACCACCCCACGGGTGATCGACGCCCCTGCTGGTGCGCTCGACCTGGTGCCGGTCCCCGTCGACCCTGCGCCTGGATCTATCCAGGACACCGCCGGGAACAACGAAAGCCCCGATCAATACCGCCCTGGCCGCCCTGTCGTCCAGCTACCGGACCACGCCGCGGACGTCCGCCGGGAACGCCACCGGCGCGCCGAAACCCGGACTTCGTTGCCGTCCCCCTCGCGATGACCGATCTGCGGAGACCGTGCGAAGGGGGCTGGTTGGGTAGGGAGCTGGCGCGGTGACGCGTGAGCGTTCCGTTTCCAGCTCCCTCCCGTCGATTCCGTGCATGCGGTTCTCCCGCACACGGCTCACCGACGTCTTTCACCGCCGGCATTCGGTGATCTCCAGGGACGGTTTGGCCTGGGAGCACGGACGGTCCCGTCAAGGTTGAGCAGGCCGAAGTGATCGGGTGAGGCATAAGCCACCACCCGCCACCCCCACGCTCGACTGCGCTTGTGGCGGTGTGCCACAAAGATCGCCAGCCGGTGCAGAGCGTAGGTCTGCATCTTGTCGAACATTCGGGCGGAGTTTCCGTAGCGGAAGTATCCCGCCCAGCCGCGCAGGAAGGCATTGACCTCCCTGACAACGATGTCGACTGGCACCAGCAGCCGCGACCGGGCGGTCAGTTCCCGAATCCGGTCACGGGCATGCTGGGCCGCCTTGCGAGACGGCCAACGGGCGAGGAAGATGACGCGCTTGGCCCCGGTTCGGCCCCGGGCGCGCACCAACCGATGGTGGAAGCCGAGGAAGTCGACCCCCTCACCGCCTTCGGTCAGGTGCACGATCCGGGTCTTAGCCGCTTTCGGCTCCAGGCCAAGCTCGGCCAGGATGGCCGTGATACGTGCCAGAGCACGCTCGGCCTGTTGCCGGGACTCACACATCACCACGAGATCGTCGATGTAGCGGACCAGCGTCCCGTCCCGGCCGTGATCCCATGCCCGGTCGATCCGGTGCAGATAGACGTTGGCCATCAAGGGCGACACACAACCCCCTTGGGGAATGCCGATAACCGCACGACGCTGCGCCCCGTCCTCCAAGACCCCCGCGTCCAGAAAAGCCCGCACGAGATTCAGGAGTCTGCGGTCACAGACCCGTTCCTCGACCGCCTGCATCAGTTGTTCCCTCGGAATCGCCTCGAAGCAGTTGGCGATGTCCGTCTCCACCACCCAGCGCCGGCCCCGCCAGGATTCGTCCAGAAGGACCTGGAGGGCATCGTGCGCGCCACGTTGCGGCCGAGCGCCGAACGAGCACGGAAGAAAACCCGCCTCGAAGATCGGTTCGAGGACAAGCTTCGTTGCCGTCTGCACGATCCGGTCGGAGACCGTGGGAACAGAAAGCGGCCGCCGCCCGTCCGACCCGGGCTTGGGGATGAACACCCGCCGGGCCGGCAACGGTCGGTAACCATCCTCCTGTAGGTCCCCGGCCAGCTCGTCGAGGAGCCGGTCAACGCCGTACTCCTCGACCATAGCCAGGGTGATGTTGTCGATGCCGGCCGCGCCACGGTTGCGGCGCACCTGCTCCCATGCCCGCTGCAGGATGTCCCTGCGGTAGATCTTGTCGTGCAGCGCATGGAACCGCCGTCCGGGATCGGCCTTGGCCGTCCGGTAAAGCGCATGCTGCAAGGCGCGGACCCTGTCCCCTTGGACAGCCGCCAGGGTGGACCTAGCCGATACGGCACTCACCGATCCGTCATCCTCACATCAGCGCGTAGACGAAGTAGCGGCCCTTCCCATCACCGGCGGTTATGTTGTCCGTCCGGCTCGATCGGTAATATGGCCGCCTCCGACGCCCTCCCGGCGCGCTGCCCACTTCCCGACTCCTCGCCGGTTATAGGACACCGCGTTTCCGCGGGTCTCCGCAGCCCGCTCCGGCCGGGGAGGGCCTCCCCAGTTCCCGCCGTCACTGTCTGGACGTTCCGTGCCCCCTACGCCGGGGAGTTCCTCGCGGCTGCATTCCAGGATCTTCACCGCTTCCGTGGCCTTCACCCTGATTGAAGGGGCTCGGCTCTCCCTTTTCCCACCTCGCGGCGGGCACTTTAACGGCGCCGCAGGCTTCGCTTTATGCTACGGACCGCCCAGTCGCTCCCCCTTCTCAGGGCTTTTGACGTTGCGCTTCGACGCCGGGCGTTTCCCCCCGACGCCGGCAACCTGCTACCGGGCCTCCTGGCAGCTACCCGGACCGGACTCCCACCGGCAAGCGACGACGAGCTTCAGACCACGTCATGGCCCCACCGGGCCACCTCCTGATCGCTGGGCGCACTCAACTTTCCGGTGTAACGGTTGATGTTGGTGCTACGTGGAGACCACTACGGCGGTCACCGGGGGTGACGGCTATGTGCGGCCGGCGGACAGACGTCCGTCGAAGGCCAGATCGAAGGCGTTCAGCGGCGCCTTCCAGCGGATCATCCACTTCTGCCGGCCTTGTCCGGTGGGGTCGAGGCTGATGACGGTCAGGTAGAGGTGCTTGAGGGCGGCCTGCTCGTTCGGGAAGTGGCCGCGGGCCTTCACGGAGCGGCGGAACCGTGCGTTCAGGCTCTCGATCGCGTTGGTCGAGCAGATCACGGTCCTGATCTCGGTATCGAAGCGCAGGAACGGGACGAACTCGGACCACGCGTTCTCCCACAGGCGGATGATCCCGGGGTACTTCTTCTCCCAGACGCCCGAGAACTCGGCGAACCGGTCGAGCGCGGCCGCCTCGGTCGGCGCCGTGTACACAGGCTTGAGGTCTTTCGCGAGGGCGGGCCAGTCCTTCTTCGACGCATATCGGAACGAGTTCCGCAAAAGGTGCACGATGCAGGTTTGGACGACGGTCGCCGGCCAGACCTGGGCGACAGCGTCGGGCAGGCCGGTCAGCCCGTCGCAGACGAGGATCAGCACGTCGAGGACACCGCGGTTCTTCAGGTCCGTGAGGACCTGCTGCCAGTGTTTGGCGCCCTCGCCGCCGGTCCCGGCCCACAGGCCGAGGATGTCGCGCTCGCCGTCGGCGGTGACCCCGATCGCGGCGTAGATCGGCCGGTTCGCGACCTGCCCGTCGCGGATCTTCACGACGATCGCGTCGATGAACACGACCGCGTAGACCGCGTCGAGCGGCCGCGCACGCCAGGCCTCCATCCCCTCGAGGACCTTGTCGGTGATCGTGGAGATCGTCTGCCGGGACACCTCGGTGCCGTAGATCTCGGCGAGGTGGGCCTGGACCTCCCCGGTCGTGAGCCCTTTGGCCACCAGCGAGATCACGAGGTCGGCGACCCCGTCGAGGCGGCGCTGGCGCTTCGCGACGATCGCCGGGGTGAAGCTGCCGTCCCGGTCCCGCGGGACGTCGATCGACACCGGCCCGATCTCGGTCACGACCGTCTTCGTCCGGCTGCCGTTACGGGAGTTCCCGCCGTCACGCCCGGCCGGGTCGTGCGCCTCGTAGCCCAGGTGCGCCGTCAACTCGGCCTCGAGCGCGGTCTCCAGGACCATCTTCGTCAGCTTCCCGAGCATCCCCCCGGCCCGGTCAGCGACACCCCCTCGGCCCTCGCCTGGGCGACCAGCCGCCGCGCGAGCTCCTCGTTGAGCACCGGCGCCCCCGCGCCGGCGGCGTCGGCGGGTTTGTCCGCGATCGTCTCCGTCGCCGGATCGGTCGTCATGCTGCCCATCTGGTGCCTCCTCTACCTGCGCTTATGCACAGAGTGTCATATAGGAGTTACACCGTTGGTTTTACAGTCCCCGTCACGTCTTGTCCGTCGCCCGGCTGGTGCGTGCCGCCCCCGTGATCGAGGTGAAGGGACGGCTGTTTCCAGGATGGCACGACGACGCAGGGCCGCCGAGACGATCGAGACGATCGAGACGATCGAGACGATCGAGGTTGTCGGTGGTGTGGACACGCACAAGGACACCCATACGGCGGCGGTGGTCGACATGGCCGGGCGGCTGCTCGGGACAGAGCAGTTCGCGGCGACCGGGGCCGGTTACCAGCGGCTGCTCGACTGGCTACGCGGGTTCGGCACGGTGGTGAAGGTCGGGATCGAGGGCACCGGTGCCTACGGCGCCGGCCTGGCCCGGCACCTCACCGCGGCCGGTATGGAGCTGGTCGAGATCGACCGGCCGGACCGCAAGGCCCGGCGGTGGCAGGGCAAGTCCGACCCGGTCGACGCGGAGGCGGCCGCCCGCGCGGCGCTCGTGGGCCGGCGGACCGGAGCGCCCAAGGACCGGACGGGGCAGGTCGAGGCGCTGCGCATGCTGCGGGTGGCGCGGCGCGGCGGGGTCGACCACCGCGCCGACGTGATCAAGCAGATGAAGGCGCTGGTCGTGACGGCCCCGGAGGCGCTGCGCGCGGAACTGTCCCCGCTGGCTAACGCTCAGCTGGTCACGGTCTGCGCGGGTGCCGACGCCGACGCGGCGAAGGCCGGGGAGCCGGCGATCGCGGCCTGCCTGGCGCTGCGCAGCCTCGCGCAGCGCCACCAGTATCTCTCCGCCGAGATCAAGGAGCTGGACACGGTCATCGACCGGCTTCTCAAGAAGATCGCGCCGAGGCTGCTCGAGGTGAACGGCGTCGGCCCGGACGTCGCCGGCCAGCTGCTCGTCTCCGCCGGTGACAACTCCGAACGGCTGCGTTCCGAGGCCGCGTTCGCGATGCTGTGCGGCGTTGCCCCGCTGCCGGCGTCCTCTGGCAGGACGAACCGCCACCGGCTCAACCGGGGCGGTGACCGGCAGGCGAACCGCGCGCTCTACACCGTCGTGCTCACCCGGCTGCGCTGGGACCCGGCGACCAGGGCCTACGTCGAGCGCCGCACCGCCGAGGGCACGTCCAAGAAGGAGATCATCCGCTGTCTGAAGCGGTACGTCGCCCGGGAGCTCTACGCGATCCTCCTTACCTGCGGCGCGCCGGCGGCCGCGGCGGCGGTGTCCGCCTGATGGCCACTGCCCACGGCCCGTTCACCACCGAGGCCGAGGCGCGCCCCGTCCGCGACCGGGCACACGCCGCGCGGATCCGCCACGACCACCTCCTCCAGGCCGTCGCGGCGGCCGGCGTCACGCTCGGCGCGTTCGACGCCGAGATCGTCGCCTGGCTGGCCCACACCTGGGAGCCGACGACCGTCGCCGTGTTCGCCGGCCTGATCACCCGTGCCCACACCGCCGGCAAGATCGCCGGCGGCGCCGAGGCGTGACTCACCGCCGAAAAGATCTTCACTATCGATCTTGACATCCATAGGAGCATCCAGCCACAACGAGCTTGGTACGGATTGGGACGGGTACCCCGTCTCGCCCTCCCGCCGCCCGACGAAGCGCATGACCGCCCACCGGCCGCCGCGCGGCCGAGGGCCGCCGTTCCCCGTCGCGTTCTTCGGCCATCACCTGACCCGCGACCCCAGGAGAACCCGTCATGTCCGCCGCCACGGCGAAGCTCCTGCTCACCGTCGAAGAGGCCGCCGACCTCCTCAACATCGGCCGGACCACCGTCTACGCCCTCATCCGCACCGGCCAGATCACGTCTGTCCGCGTCGGCCGGCTGCGCCGCCTGCGCCCCGCCGACATCGAGGCGTACACCGCGCACCTCACCGCCACCGCCGAAACCGTCTGAAGCAAGGGGACGCAGCATGCCCAGGAAGAAGCGCGAGGAAGGAACCCGCGCCCCGAACGGCGCCGCCTCCATCTACCTCGGCAACGACGGCCGCTGGCACGGTCGGGTCACCATGGGCGTCCGCGACGACGGCCGTCCCGACCGGCGACACGTGAACGCGAAGACCGAGGCCGAGGTTCTTCGCAAGATCCGCGAGTTGGAGAAGGACCGCGACGCCGGACGGGCCAAGCGCTCAGGACGTGGAATGACGGTCGAGGCGTGGCTGTCGCACTGGCTGGAAAACATCGCCGCGCCGAGTGTCCGCCCGAAGACCTACGCCGGGTACCAGACCGCCGTCCGCCGGCATCTGATCCCCGGACTGGGTAAGCATCGGATTGACCGTCTGGAACCCGAGCACATCGAAAAGCTGTGGGCCAGGATGAGCGCCAGGGGGCTCAAGCCGGCCACCGTGCACCAGGCACACCGCACCCTGCGCGCTGCACTGAATGAAGCACTCCGTCGAGGAAAGATTGTCAAGAATCCCGCGATCATCGCGAAAGCGCCTCGCCTGATCGAGGAGGAGATCGAGCCGTTCACGACGGACGAGGCACAGCGCATTCTGGCCGCCGCCGGGAGCCGACGCAACGGAGTTCGGTCTGCTCTAGCTCTGGCACTCGGCATACGCCAGGGTGAAGCGCTCGGCCTTCAGTGGCGTGACCTCGACTCCAAGGCCGGAACCCTCACCATCCGCCGGGCGCTGCAACGCCAGACCTGGCGCCACGGCTGCGACCCTGCCTGTGGGCGCAAGCGCGGCGCGGACTGTCCCGCCCGACACGGCGGCGGCTTGGTCATTGTCGAGACCAAGTCCCGCGCCGGACGCCGGACCATCGGCCTGCCCGCGCCGCTGGTCGCCTGGCTGAAACTGCACCGATTCACACAGGACCAGGAACGCGAGACGGCCGCTGACCTGTGGAC
>NZ_CAKJTL010000004.1:32254-36008 GCF_917627385.1 Protofrankia sp. CiT1 | reverse complement strand
GATCCCGACCCTCTGGGCGAGACCGGCTGGGAGATCATCGAGCTGCGGCTGAGCCTCGACACACCCCTGATCGTCCAGGACCGCGCTGTCGGCAACGCCGTGCGGTCGCTGCGATTCGTGCCCGGCTCGCTGCTGCTGCCCGCCGTCCTGCGACGACTGGGTGCGGTGCCCGGCTGGGATCCGGCCGGGCTGGCCCGTGCCGGCGATCTCGTTGTCACGAACGCGACCGTCGACGTGGATGGTACGCCGGGCCGGCCGCTGCCACGCACCTGGTTCCACCCGAAGGAAGACAAAAAGGCGGCCGTGAACCGGCTGGTCGACGATCCGCAGGAGCACGGTGCCGCCGCAAAGCCCTACAAGAACGACTACGTCAGCGCGTCACCCGCGATGGGCCAGGCAAACTCGGTCACGGTAAGTGTTCACACACCAGAGCTGACTATCCACACACACAATGTCATCGATGACTCCCGGCAGCGGCCCACCTCCGCGCTGGTCGGCCTGTACACCTATCAGGCGCTCGCGGCCGGATCCATGCTGCGAGCGCAGGTCAGGGTGCGCGCAGGCCTGCTGCCCGACGGCGCTCACAAGGCGCTGGCGGGCGCATGGGCGCTCGGCCGCTCCGCGAAGGACGACTACGGGCAGGTCAGCGTGACCGTCGAAGGGCCACCGGCAGCGTGGGCGACGACCAGCACGGGCGCGGCCGGGCTCGGCGACACTTCGACGATCATCGTATGGCTGCTGTCGGACGTCCTGATCCGCGACGACCGGCTGCGCCCGTCCACCGACCCCGCCGAGTTCGGCAGGCAGCTGGGTGCCGCGCTGGATGTGAAGCTCACGCCCACGGCGGGGAGCGCGGACGGCCTGTTGCGGCGGGTTACCGCGACCCGGCGGGCCGAATCGTGGCAGCGCTCCTGGTGCCGCCCGCGCCCGACCCTGCTGGGGCTCGCCGCGGGCAGCGTGTTGACCTTCACCGCCGACCCGCCGCCATCCCCGGAGAAGCTGGCCGCCGTACAGGCCGCCGGGATCGGCGAACGCACCGCCGAGGGGTTCGGCCAGCTCGCTGTCAACGACCCGCTGTTGGTGCTGCGGCCCGGCCGCCTCGACGACGGCACATCGGACGGCGGCACATCGGACGGCGGCAGCCGGCCAGGCCCCGATGGTGGGTCCGCGACGCCGTTCGTCCCGCCGCGGGAGAAGGTCGCGTACGCGATGGCGCAGCTCATCGAGCGGGAGGCGTGGCGGGCGCACATCCAACGGGAGGCGGCCGCCATTGCCGCCACCAGTGATGGGCGCGGCAAGATCCTCGGTCTCACGACCAACGGCACGGACGGCGGGGTGAATCCGACCCAGCTCGGCGGGCTGCGCGACGTCCTGACCCGGCTGGAGGAAGGTGACGAGATCGCCTACTGGCTGAAGCGGCTGTCGGCCGACCGCTGGCCGGTTCCGGTCCGTACGAAAGTCACCCAGCTGCTCACGAAAAAATCCGAGGTGTGGCCGCAGCTGCGCCTCGGCCCGGGATCCGACCAGAGCGTGGCGGACACATTAATCATGACTGACGGCGGGGCCGACCGGCTGCGTGCCGACACCGAACTGTGGGCCGAAGCTGTCCGCACGCTGGTCACGGCCTGCCTGACCGCGCACAGCCGGGCCGCGGCCAACCACGCCGACACCCCTGAGGACGTGACGAGATGAGCCAACCAAAGGTGGACACACCGGCGGCACGGACCGGGCGGCCGATGGTGCGGCGCCTGCGGGTGCGCGGCTGGCTGCGGCTGGAGACCCCGCTGCATGTCGGTGGCCTCGGCGGTGACCCGTCCGTTGACCTGGCGCTCGCCCTGGACGGGCGGTCCCGCCTGTACGTGCCGGGCACGAGCCTCGCGGGAGCGCTGCGTGCCTTCGCCGAACGGTCCATCGCCAGTGAGGAGGTTCTCGACGGCATCTGGGGCAACGTCCCGCAGAACGTCTCGGACGCCGGGTGGGCAAGCCGGATCATCGTTCATGACGGCCTGGTCACCGCCGACACCGATCCGGGTACGCCGTTGCCGCGGTCACGGGTCGAGGCGCGCTCAGGCATCGGCATCGACCGGGTGTCGGGCGCGGTCGCGCACGGCTTCCTCTACGGCCGGGCGGTGCTCCCCCGTGGCGCCTATCTCCGCCTTGGGATCGATCTGGAGTCCCCGGCGAAGGACCGCGATGCCGACCCGGCGACGGTCATGCTCGGCGGGCTGCTCTTCGCCCTGGAAGGTGGTGGTGTCCGGCTCGGCGCGGCCCGCACCCGCGGTCTCGGCTCGGTCATTCTCGACGGTAAACCAGAGATCATCGAACAGCGTTTCGACAGCCTCGACGGGCTCCTCGGCGCGCTCGGCCTGGTGACGGCACCCGCGACCAGCCCACTCACCCCGCAGGACCTCGGTGGCACCGGACCGCATGCCGATCTGCTCAGCATAAAGATCACCTGGCATCCAGTCTCGCCGGTGATGGTGCGCAGCGGGGTCGACGGGTTCGCGATCAACGCGCTTCCCCTGGTCAGCGGGATCAAAGGAGATGATCAGGTCGCGCTCGTCCTGCCCGGGAGTTCGATCAAGGGCGCGCTGCGCTCGCACGCGGAGAGCATTGAGCGGACCGCACGCGGCGTCGACGCCCCTCATCCACTGGAAGCACAGGCCGGACCTGCGCGATCGGAGCGGTTCCGGGCGCAGCTCGACCAGCTCGCCGCCGTCAACGCCCTGTTCGGCTCCGCCGGCAAGCCGGCTAAGGAGAGTACCGATGATGGCGCGCCACACTGGGGAGCCGGAGCGCTCGGTGCCGACGACTGCTACTCCAAGCAGCCGATTCCCGGGCATGTGTGGCGCGCGTTGAACGGTGCGCACGTCGAGGGCCTAACCACCCCGCCGACGAATCAGCCGCTGCGATCGTGGGAGAAGAGCCGGGCCCGCGTCGAAGGCCCCGTCCGCAAGAAGCTCGAACAGTTCGGGATGGACGAGGCCAACCATGTCGCGATCGACAGGTGGACGGGTGGCGCCGCCGACAAACGCCTCTTCAGCACACTGGAACCGCATCACGTCGGCTGGCAGCAGCTGAAACTGACTGTGGACCTGCGGCGGTTGCGCCAGTTCGCCCAGGAGGACCTGGACAAACCCGCTCTCGCGCTGCTGCTGTTCGTCCTTCGGGACCTGTGCGCCGGGCGGGTGCGGTTCGGGTACGGCGTCAACCGCGGTCACGGCGACATCACCGTGGAATCCATCGAGGTCAACGGCTTTCCCGCAGCCAGAACCACCTACAACAATCTTGACGAGCTGCTCGCGGAACCAGCTGTCGCCGAATGCGCTCAGAGCTGGCGGGACTACCTCGATCGTGACCAGCGCGACCAGGACCATGAGAACGGGAGCCGAGCATGACCGCCGCCACGGGCGTGACCCTCTACTCCGCCGCGGCCAAGGAGGTCACGCTGCCCGACGCGATCCGCCTGGCCGGCCTGGGCGACGCGGTGGCGCTGCTGGCAAGCCCGCAGGCCTACACGGTGGCCCGGCTGTCCGGCGGGCGCCTCACCGCATCCGATAAGGCAGTCACACTGCCGGCAGCCGGGTCCGCGGCCGTGTTCGAAGCCCGGATCTTCAACCGGGACGCCGAGCTGCGCTGGCTGCACACGGGCAACGGCGTCGGCACCGCGGTCATCCTCTCGGAATCCCCGGATCCGTGCGCCCCGTTCACCGAGCCCCTCGACCTGCTGACGGCTGTTGACACGATCGAAAAC
>NZ_CAKJTL010000004.1:21243-32229 GCF_917627385.1 Protofrankia sp. CiT1 | reverse complement strand
TCCTCTCGGAATCGCCCCGGATCCGTGCGCCCCGTTCACCGAGCCCCTCGACCTGCTGACGGCTGTTGACACGATCGAAAACAGGTACCTGCTGTGGGGCCGGCCGCTAGCTCGGTCGCTGCCTCCACGCGATGAGCCCAGCTCTTCCGCGGTCCAGGCCGCCGAGCCCCGGTGGGTCCGGCTGGCTGAGGCCCGGATCGGCCTGCTCGACGTGCCGCTACCGCGGGCGCCCCGCAAGGACGAATGCGTCTACCTGCGGACCGTCGAGTACGTGACCACCGAGCCTGAGCATGGCAACGCCAGTGTCACCGAGGAACGTCTCGTCGAACTGTTCCTCGCGATGCCCAGGCCGTCCGACGCCACCAGCGGCACCAGCACCAGCACCAGCACCCATGGCCCGCAGTCCCGACGTCTCCCGGAGGCGACCAGATGAGCAGCCGATTCGGCACGATCGCATGGAAGACGACCGCGGACGGCGCCCGCAAGCTCGTCATCATCGAGGACGGCGCGGGTGAGCGGCGCTTCGAACGCCGTTTCCTGGACGAGGCGCTGGCCGGGCTGAGCGATGACGATCTCGCTGACCGGTCCGTCGAGTTCGACTGGACGGGCGGCCGGGCCAAGCGCATCCGGGCCAAGGGCACCGCCGCCACGGTTGTGGCCGCATCCTGGCCTGCCGCGACGGCCACCCCGCAGCCCGCCCGAACGCCCGACCGACCTGTGGCCCGCCAGCCCCCACGGCACATGGCACCGGCGCGGCCGGCCAGACAGGCGACCACCGCCGGACGCCAGCGGGAGACGCCGTACCGCGCACCGGATCCGCTGAACGCGTTCATCAACCCGTACGGGTTCATCCCGGCACCGCAGCGCGACCAGTCGCATGAGGCGCTCGGCGACGTGGGCGGCACCCTGACCGACCGCGGACGCCTGTCCGGACATGATCGGCTCCGGGCGGACCGCTGGTCGGGCACGATCGGCGTCACCCTCACGGTCGCCACGCCGCTGCTGCTCCTGGACACCGCCGGTGTCACCCCCGACAAGGACGGGCATGCAACCTACGGCGTCCTGGAACGGATGGTGCCCCCGGGCGCTGGTAAGGGTAAGGCGGAGAGCCGCCCGCACCTGCCGTCGACGAGCGTGAAGGGCATGCTGCGCAGCGCCTACGAGGCCGTGACCAACTCTCGCTTCGGCGTGTTCACCGGCCACGACGCCCGGCTGGGCTACCGGATGGCCGCCCGCGACGGGCTCGCGTCCATCCCGGCTCGGGTGGTCGGCGACGGCGAGAGCGCCACGATCGAGCTGCTGCCCGGGACGACGCCCGCGGGCCACCAGGGCCGGCACGGCGCACCGATGCACGCGGCCTGGCTGCCGGCCTACTGGACACCGGAGGGGTCGAAGCACGTCCGCTCCGACCAGAGCGATTTCAACATCGTGATGCCGGACGGCGCACGGCCGGAGCACGGCACCAAGGTGCGGGCGTACATCCAGCTCGTCCAGCATCACCGGTGGGACCGCCGGTCGGCCACGCATACGCCGGATTTCCAGCTGTGGTGGGTGCGCTCGCTCGCCGAGCCCGGCCAGGAACCACCTCGGGTGCCGCTACGGACGTCCCGCCAGAAGGGTGCGTCATGGTATGAGCCGATCGGCCCGGCGAAGGTGGTCGACGGCTGGGTGTGTGTGACGAACCGGAACATCGACCGCAAGCACGACGAGCGGGTCTTCTTCTACGACGCCGACGACGACCTGCGGGAAACATTCGAGCTGGATGAGCGGTTGCGTCGCATCTGGCACGACATCATCCTCGGCTATCGCAACGCGCATCGGGATGGCGAGCTGAAGAAAGCCGACCCCAACGAGCCGGGGAAAATCCTCTCCAGTCGCCACCTGCTCCCGCCGGACGATGTGGAGCCGGACAAACTCACCGACGGCGACCTGCTCTACGTCCGCCTCGACGCCCACGGTAAGATCAACAGCCTGTATCCGGTGACGATCGCGCGGGAGCTGTTCGGGGCCGCGCCCGCCGCTGTGCTGCACTGCTCGCTACAGCCCGCGAACACGATCAGCGAGCTGTCCCCGGCGGACCGGGTGTTCGGTTGGGTCCGTACCGAGGACCGCAGCACCGGCGACCGCGACAGCAGCGAGGGGGGTGACCCCGCCGGTGCTTGGCGGGGCAGCCTGCGGATAGGACCAGTCGTCTGCGGCCAGTCATCGAAGGCGGCCGTGGAACGCTTCGAGGGCCGTGGCTTGCCGCTGGCGATCCTCGGTCAGCCCAAGCCTGGCCAGGGCCGTTTCTACATCGGAACCGAACGGGCCGGCCACCCTGCGCCGCTGCCCTCCGGGCTGCCCAAGGCAGACTGGTTCGTCTCCACCGGGCGGATGTTGCGCGGCCGAAAGGTCTACCCGCACCACGCGGGCCTACCGGAGGATTACTGGAAGGAGCCGACAACCGATCGCACCCAGAAACTGGACGGCGGCCGTTACCAGGAATACCGCCGGCCGCGGAAGTCGACCGTGGCCGACAACTCCCGCGCGAACCCGTTGAACCGCGACGGAACCGCCTTTGCCACGCAGCACTCAGGCGGGGTGAAGGACGAGAACCGGGACGACCAGAACCGGTCCGTGAACGGCTGGGTCCGCCCCGGGACGACGTTCACCTTCACCGTCGACGTCCGCAACCTCAGCGAGGTCGAGCTGGGCGCGTTGCTGTGGCTGCTCGACCTCGACAACGCTTGCTCCACCGGTGATGGCGCTGCCCCAGGTGATGGCCCGCGTCGGTTCCACCGGTTGGGCCTGGGCAAGCCGCTGGGTTTCGGCAGCGTCCAGCTCACCGTCGACCCCGTCCGGACGGATCTTCGCACCGGCCAGTCGTGGGCCGAGTACTACCAGTCGCTCGGGCCGGAGCAACGCCCGCAGGACGGTTTTCCGGCGCAGGCCCGGGACAGCGTTGACACCTTCAAGAAAGCCGTCGCTCCCGCGGGCCGGTTTGACGACGTCCCGCACATCAGAGCCTTCCTCGCCGCATCGACCGGTGACCCGTCGGTGCCGGTGCACTATCCACGGGTGCGGCCGAACGGCCTGCGGGTCGATGTCCCGGTGCCGCCCGACCCGCGGGGCCGCTCGTTCGAGTGGTTCGTCCAGAACGAGCAGCAGCAGGGCGGCCGTGTCCGCGACGACCGCGGCGTGAGCCTGCCCGACCTCGCCGCCGGCCCCCTGCCCCTGCCCATCCACCCCGCGAAGGACCGGTAACCAATGTCAGCGGATCTGGACAAATTTCAACCCGAAAATCCAGATGACGATTTTCAGACAAATTCTAAACAAACCGAAGATCAATCCCTTGGAACGGCAAATCGTTTCGGTGTCAAGCGGGCCATGCTAACAGCCGTTCATGTCGGTAACTTCAAGTCCTACGGGATGATCGATGATCTACCGTACACGGTATCACTCGCACCGCTCACATTGCTATATGGCCCAAATTCCGCCGGAAAGTCAACACTGCTTCAAGCCCTGCTCGCACTAAAGCAATCACTTGAAGCAGGGAGGCAAAAATCTTCCGAAAGCCCACTCCTTCTGGCTGGACCTCTTGTCAATCTTGGCTCTTTCAGGGACGTAATATACAACCACGATATCGACGGTCAGACTCTCTGGATTGGCGTCGATTATGACCTCTTGACCGGATTCGACGTCATCGTGAGCGGCGCCGCCGTCTACGGCTTCCAAGCCGACCATACTTCAATACCACGGGTTGCCTACTGCGAGCTCCGCGACGGCGATCGAACCGTCCTCCTTCGTAGACCATCTCTTTCTCTTGGCAGCCAGTTCGAAGATGAAGAAGTTCTCGAGCCTATCGAAGAGAATCTTCAGGAATACCTCGACATCGTAAATGAAGAATGCACTGCAAAATTCCCACTAACCGAAAGTAGCGGCTCAATCGAAGGGGCTGCCCATTCCACCGTCCCAGAACACTTCATTCCGCTGGTTAGGATAAATGGCCTTCAGGTTGGCGGAATTGCGGGATTCCGCCTGCCATCGGGATCGATTGTTCACCTAATACGAGGCCATATTGGCGGCCCCGAGCCAAAGCCGGAAGATCTCGATTGGATACGATCAACGACGGCGTGGAGAACAGCACAGGCATCGGAAATTGTTGCCAATAGTTGGAATAACGCGACTGTTTCCGCATTGAGTGCGGTACGTCACCTCGGCCCCAGCAGGGTGATACCGCCAGACATACCAGTTCCGCTAGGTGGACGTGTCGAGGGGGTCGGCCCAAACGGAGAACAGCTCGCAGATTTCCTGGCCTCGGATGAAGGCCAAGGAGTATGCAAGACAAGCAATGATGCTCTCGAACGACTCAGAATCCCCTACCAAATAACTTTGACGTCATACTCGCCCTCCGTTGAGACAGCATTCTACCGCCACGCCGGCTATGGTTCCTTGGCCCTACGCGATCTGCAGGGGAACGACCTCAAAGTGGCCGACGTTGGATTTGGAATTGTTCATGCGCTGCCGATCGTAGTAGAATGCTGCCGCTCCGAACCGGGAATAGTTCTGATTCAACAACCAGAGACTCATCTGCACCCAGCACTTCAGACCGACATGGGGGAGCTTTTTCTCGAAGCCGCACTACGACGCCCGATGGAATCCGGCCGACATCAATTTATTATTGAGACTCACAGTGAAAATATTCTGCTCCGCATGCAGGAGGCAGTGATCAACAGACGAATAGATCCCGATCACGTTGGAGTCATTTTTATCGGCAAAAACGACCATGACGAGCTTGAAATTCTTGACCAAGAATGGCGACGTGACGGCGATCTCGACCCGGGCCTTCCATTCTCATTCTACGATTCGAGACGTGATGCTCTCAATGGACCCGAAGGTCGATAAGGTGCTTGTCGATATCGGAGTCCACAGAGGTCTGTTTTCGGAGAATTTCTTCACCAAAGACCCCCAGCTAGCGAAGCATTGCCATGCCGTCGTCACTGACCTCCTCCTTCGCCACGGGCGGGTCGTCTTCGACAGTCCTACGAGCAAGAATAAATTTACCGAAATCGTTAAATCGCGATCAATGATGCCATATTGGGAAAAAGTTATAAACAAATCAACCGTGAAAACTTCCAGTGGGGTTCCATGGTGGAGTATTACGTCGACAAACGATTTTTCTTCCAGGGATGATGGCCTGGAAATACTTCTTGTAGAATTGGATGCTGTTCAACAAATTTTCTCCATTAACGCGACGCTCTCGCACGAACATCACAGAGTATGTGTTACACGCTGCGATATGCCGGGCGAACCGGAAGCCCTCGAAAATCTTGTTCGAATGGCGAACTGCCGGTACGGACAAAACGAGCTAGACCAGAACATAGTTAGGAAAAATTACATTGAACCATTCTTGCAGGAGTCCTCCTGGACAGTAATCATGGATAAATTTATCGGCTGCTCTCTTGAGGATACTAATTTACGGTGGTTCTGGAAATTACTCCGAAATAGCCACAGCAATCACGGTCAACGAAAACTTAAAATCATTACCACAATTCCCAATTCTTTTCCTACCGAAAAAAACAATCTCATCGAACATCTCAAAAAGTGTCAGGAATCGCTCATCGGTGACTGCCTCGGCAACGACTCGAATCTCGAAAGTGTCGAGATTCAGTGGTTACCTAAATGGAAGTGGAGTGCCGAAGGGAAGCACGACCGTCATATTCGATTCGATGACCGTGTTATCGAAATTAGCTCAGGATACGAAGTACTTCGTGCACCGAAAAAAACCGATGCACACTTTACATATTGGGTTAAAGATACCCGGCACACAGCCTATACCACCATAACCAGCGAGGAAAATCGGGCATCAAAGGCGGCCTCATACTACTCTTGCAGTACATACATAAATGGCATACTCAAAAAAACGACGATACCGACAGAGGTGCGGAAGAAACGAACTTATTGATCATAATCGGGTCAAAAATTGGCCTGCGACCACAGAGCAAGCGGGTGAGGACGCGGTCGTGGTGTCATGGCTGTGGCACCACAAACGACCGAATGATCACCTGCCGGTGCTCTACGCAAAGCAACATAATGAATTCTTTTAGTTATAAACAGAGAAACCCAGGGGGAGGGCGGATGGGCGCAGAGGCGAGTGTGCTGGCGGCGCTGGCCGGCGTCCCGTCCGCGTCCCGGCACCTGCGGGGCAGTTTCGGGCCTGCCACCCTGCGGCTGGCCGGCGCACAGGCGATTCTCGAACTCGATGACGGCCGCCCTCCCCCACTGCGGCTGACCTGGACCGATCGGCCGGACCAGCCGGTCGGCACCCGGGTCGCGGCCTTGTTGCGCACCAACGGAACGGCCGCGTTCGAACATCTTGAGCTGCTGCGGATCGCCGGCCGCAGAAAGATCACAGATCCACCGCCGGCACCGGGAACATCGGACGCACCGCGGTCGGTCCAGGCCACCGCGGTGGACGACGGGATCCGCATCGAGATCGTCTCCCAGGCTACGGACCACGACCAGCTCCGTGCCGGCGACCCCGCCACACGAAGCGTGGTGCTGTCCACGGCCCAAGCACATGATCTTGCGGAACTGTTGGAAGCATGGGCCGCGCTGCCGGCATCCTGACCATTGTCGACATCAGCATCATTGTCGACATCGGCGCCGATATCACGCCGGCCGTCCATCGAGGGCGCGGAGCAGGAGGTCGACCCAACCGACGCCCGCCGCGGCAACGAGACGAACAAGCCGGGTGACCTCAGCCCAGGCGTGCTCGGTGTCCAACCACAACTGCCGCCGGACGACCGCGACGACATCGCGCCCCTTGCCGTACGCGGCGTCGACGATCGCCCGCAGCGCACCGACCACGTCCGGCTTGGACCGAAGCTCGACGATGATCGCGTTCCGTGGAACACTCGCGTCCGCTGCTGCCACCCAGATGTCCTCCGGGGATGGCATGTGCCCACCGAAGATCTCGTCAGGCGTGGTCCGCGCCAGGGGCACGGCCACGGCCCGCTCGTAGAAATCGCGGTTGTGCTGGCGCAGCAGCGCGAGAGAACGCTGGAGCCGCTCGGCCACCCCGACTGCCGTAAGCCCGAACTTCAGTTCCATGGACGGCAGGGAGTACGGGTCGGTGATCTCATCGCGAATTCCCAGCAGAAACTCGATGAGGATGTCCCGGCTGACCGGATCAACGCGCAACGGCGCGGCCCACACGGCCTTGCCGATTGCCGTCTCCGGACGGGTCGGCAGGCCACGCTCGTCGGCTGATTCCCGGCGCACGGTCGGCACGATCCGCCCAGCGGTCGGGTAATGGATGAGCTGTGCCCAGGCTGCGCGCAGCCAGCCGAGCCCGGCCGGGCTCGCCTCGCGGGGCACGAAATCGCGCAGCATGGCGCCAACGGCTGAAGCGTCCTCCAGCTCGGCATCAGGGGCGAGAATATGATCACAAATGACGCGCCATTCACGGATCTCCTGGCCCGCGTTGTGGCTACGGGGTGACACCGTCGGCACCTGGCCGGCAAGCGCCTGACGCAACACCCGAAAGCCGCTCATGAGGTGGTCCGTCCACAGCTTCATGCAGCGGTGGCACAGCGGTTCGGTGGACACGTCGGTGACGCTGAACAGCGGCGTGCGCTCAGGGCAGCAGGCGCAGGTGCCAGGCTTGGCACGGTGAACACCGCGGACCACCTGCGCCCACAACGGCGGGCCGACAAACTCCGAAAAGGCCAGGAACGCAATCTCGTCGTTCGCGCTTGCGATGTCGGCGATGGTCAGGGTGCTCATCGGTCCTCCTGTGATGGGCATGCCGAACCACGGATGGAACGACGGCAGCTCGACGCCATATAGACGCCACAGCACCCAGAAGGCCTGGATGCTTCACAGGGGACCGAGATCGAAAAAATCCTGGTCATCAGTCGGGCAGTACCCGACCTGGGCCACGCGCTACGTGCGCTGGCCGTGGACGAAATGTACGGGAAGCATGAAAGGGCTGTCAACACCGGCTGAATACCTGACGGATCGCCTTGAGCTACCTGCCGGTCTGGGGCATCTATCAAGCCCCTTCCCCACAGGCCTCCGATTTTGATCTTCACTTATCCCCCTGTGATCATCAAGATGGAGAACAGACCAGATTAGAGGGCACCGAAACGTGGCATCCACGGGGGTAGCCGTCGGCGCAATACCGTGCGTAGAGTACGCAACTGAAAACTGAAAGTAATCGGCTGGAAGCAAGCCGTCCCAGCAGGCGAGGCCTTGGAGACGTCCAGTGCAGCGGCACACGGGCCATCACGCGCCACAGCCGACCGCCCCCCGGTCTGCTTCCCCGCCACGTTCATGGGCATGAAGCCTGGACGGGCTCACCGGGAAGGTTCGCCGCCCATTCTTCGTCCGTGATCCGGGCGGCCTTGTCCTTGCACAGCCTGGCCGCGATCGCGACCGGATCGAGATTCCACAGCTGAACGCCGCCGCCGCGTACCGCCGTCGCGAGCAGCAGACCATCCGCGCTGGTCGCGAGGCCCGCGCCGCCGCTCCCCCGGACATCCAGGAATCCCAGCGATGTCGGTTCCGCCATGCCGCTGACATCCCACAGGCGAATTGCTCCCGCGCTGTTCCCCGCGACCACCACCGTGTCACGCCCACCGAACATGACGCTGTCGATCTCTCCGTCCTGACCACGAAAAAGATGCTTGTTGATCCTGGCCGCAGGATCTGTGGAATCCGTGAGATCCCATATCATAAACTTTCCAGAAACGGTTCCCGTAGCAATTCTTTCCCCGTCCCGGCTGAAGGCGAGGCTGGTGACCGCCTCAGCCTCATCCAAAACCAGCGACACCGGCTTGTCCACAGCGTCGTGGGTCCACAGCAGGACGACACCGTTTTTGCCCCCGCCAGCCAGTCGTCGAGCATCCGGGCTCAACGCGACACTTGTCGTGACTGTTCGCTGGTCCAGGGGGTCTACCCACGAAGAGCCGTAGCCGGTCTTCCACAGTTCGATTCGGGTGCCCCGGGCAAGCGCAACGGCCGGCACCGGTGTGCCATCCTCCGACCATGTACCGACAGCAAGTCCGGAGACATCCACGGCGTTCCGCGGATCGGCTGAAGAAATCATACGGGGTTGCGACAGCCCGGCGAGATCCCACAAAAAAACGGACTTCAGGGTTCCGGCGACCAGCGTCCGACCATCCGCTCCGAAGGCAAGGCGGAAAATTCGTTCGTTCGACGCATCGACATGCAGCGGGGAGAGGATTTCTCGCGGCGCGGCGAGCTCGGCAAGGCTGAAAATTCGGACGGTGTTGACGCTGGCCACCGCCAGCTGCCGACCATCCGGGCTCAACGCGACTCTGGTCGCGTCGTCCACGCCGACAGCGGCGGAACCGGCGACAAAACTGTAACGGACGAGGCCGGCGCAGGAAGCGGGTGACGGCGCGAGGCGATAGGTGACAAGATCCAGCTTACGAGCAAGATCCGGATTGCTCGCACGCAGCTTGTTCGCCGTTTCCCGCACCCGGTCGGCCGTATTCGCCGGGTGCTGTGCCCGCCCTGCCAGACCGTCCCAGGTGGCAGCCGTACAAGCGGTCGGCGGTGGCGACACAGTCGTCTTTCCTCGCAGCGATGCGAGCACGACACCGGCGATCAAAGCCAGTACGCACGCGTACCCGGCGACGAAGCCCAGCCCTTTCCCGCGCCGAGGCCGAGACCGGGATCGGGCTCGGGGCCGGGGCCGGGGCCGGGATCGCGGGCGTTGATCTGACAGCCGTTCCAGCTGTCGGACCTCGGTGGGCATGTCATGTGGGTCCGCCGCGGCCCCGATACCACTAAGATCTTTTAGCAGGGTCCTGACCAGAGGCCGCGCGCTCGGTTCCGTCTGTAATGCCTGCCTGACCAGGCCGCGCAACGGCTGCCGCAAGGCACCCAGGTAAGGCTCATCGTTTCGGTCAGTCAGCCCTGGCTCAGCGAAAGGATAACGCCCGGTAGCGGCCTTGACCACCACACAGGCCCAAGCCCATACGTCACACGGCTTCCCCACGTTTTTTCCAGCCCATTGCTCAGGCGCCATTGTCGTCGGGGTCCCCGGTCGTTCTCCAACACTCGTGATGGTCGAGTCGTCAACCGATTTGGAAATTCCCAGGTCGATCAGATAAGGGCCCCCTGGCGACAATACGATATTCGACGGCTTGATATCACGGTGCACGATCCCGATCTCATGGAGAGCGTCAATGGCAACTAACAGATTGTGCGCGAGCCGCCGTAACTCGGGAGGAGCGAGGAGAATTCCGCAATCGTTCAAATTCGGCCCGTTGATGAACTCGGTGACCATGTAAGGATCGCCAGATTCCCGATCACTCCCATGGGCTAGCACAGCTGGTGTGTAAGGGCTTCTGACGCGGCTTGCGTTCTTAATCTCACGCCGAAATCTTGCCCGGAACCGCCATCCACCCGAACCCCGATGTCGGGGTAGTATGGTTTTGAGCGCCACCGATGTGCCGTTTTCATCCTCAGCCAGATAAACGACGCCCATACCACCCTCGCCGAGCCGGCCACGCAGACGATAGCCGCCTATCGTTTCCGGGTCCTCCGGCCGCAGCGGCTCACGCGCGCCGCCGAGAAAGTGTTGGCCGCTCACGCTGAAACCCCACTCGCCGGACCGTCGACGGTCCGCGCAGCGCCGAAATTCGAGCGGTCGCGTAGCATCCGCCAGCGCACGCCAACAAGCCGCATCCGTTCACCCCCCCGTGCCGGACGTTCTAATGAGTGGGCACCCTACCCTGCCCAGGCGCCGCATCCTACGGGCGGCCTTTCCGAACACGGTTTATCATCGTTTCCCCAACGCCGGGCCGACTGCCCTCGGCACGGCGACATCTGTGGTCTACGCTCCGAGCACAACTTACGGGGGGTTGCCATGTGGGATTCTCTTTGTTTGCTGGCCAGCCAAGAAGATCCCATCGACTGGCCCGGTCCATGTTCAGCAGAGCGGTCAGCGAGCCTGGACGTGATCACTTAGAG
>NZ_CAKJTL010000004.1:0-20912 GCF_917627385.1 Protofrankia sp. CiT1 | reverse complement strand
TTAAAGTACCGTGATCGGTGGCGCGCCCGCCCGCACGGTTTCCATCCTGTCCTGACGGGCGCCAACGAACAACGGACGCACCACAGTCCGACTGAGTGAAACCAGCGCGGCGCTCATACGCCGTCCGTCAGACCGCGCCGTCCGTCAGACATGGCTGGAAAACGTTTCCGCGCCCGCGGACGCGCCGCCTCCTGGAACACCACGACGGGCCGCGGGTGCGCGCTGCCCCCTTTTCTCCGAACGATTCTTCCAGCTCAAGGAGCTCCTGCCGAGATGAAGCGTCGCCTCGGTCGCGTCCGCGACGTCCACGCCGTATCGGGTTCGATCCTGATCGGACCAAGCCGGCGCACCCGCTTCAGGATGTGGTTGCGAGGCCGGCGGGACGGCCGTGTCGGCCTGCCGACGCCCGCTGTCCCGCTACCACAGGCCAGGCCCGCGCCGGGCACAGCCCACAACACGGACCCGGTCAGCTGGAGTGCCGATCCACAGGCGTGGTCGACACCGGCGATCAGGGAAATCACGGCGCTGGCCGCGCGCTCACACCACGCGCTCGGGGTCGAGGCCCTGGCTGCCCTCGACGGCATTGACACCGGCATCGCCCGGCTGGAAGCCCTGGTCGCGCGGTTGACCAGCGAACTCCCGATGAACACGGAGAAGGAACGTCTCCACCTCACGCCGAAACAGCCGCGTACCTGTGACGACGAAACAGCCCGCGCGAACCGGCGGGCCGCGACAGGCCGCTCGAAACGGGACGCTACCCGCCAGCGGCTGGACACCGCCCGAGAGCAACTCGCGGAACTACGCAAGCAACGGGAGGTGACGGCTGACCGCGCGGTCGCCCAGGCGATGGCCGTGTCATCGTTCTGCCTCCAGTACATCGAGGTCTACCGCGCGGCGAACCTGCGGGTCCGCGGTGAACAAGCGCCGGTCCTCGCGGCGGCATGGCCGCAGCCTGAGATCAATGAACCGGCCTGGCTCGCGGACCTTCGTCCCCGGCGCACCCGCGCCGCGGCGACCGTGGCCCCCATCCAGTGAGCACGGCCCCGCAGCCAGTGGCGAACGAATCCGCGCAGCCGATAAGGAAGGCATGACATGGGTCTTTTCTGGACACGTGGCTCGGCCATTCGCCGCTACCGTCCGTTGAAGGCCGACAACCGGACCAAGAACATCAACCGGTGGATCCGGGAGGCCCGGGAAGCCGGCGCCCGGGACGCGGCGGCCCGCTTCCCCGACGCCGAGGTCGGCGGCACCCGGACCCCTTACGAGCGGGCGTTCGCCAGTCACAACAAAATCATCGCTGGCGATCTCGGAGCGGGATACGCGTTCGCGTGGCTCAACAGGAAGAAACGGGTCATCCGAGCGGTAGTCCGGATGGACGTCCTCAAGCAGTCGATGGCCGATCACGACCAGGCCGTCACCGACGCCGAGACAACGCTCACCAATGCCTGGGAGGCGTCGAAGAGCGGGCCGGACAGCTGGCGGCGGCTGCTGGCGCATCTGCCCGGCCAGGCGCTGCTCCGCCTCGTCATCGCCGGTTCGATCATCATCGGTGAGGCGGTCGCGCTCAAGCCGACCCTCGACATCCTTGGTCAGTCCTACTGGATCACCTACTTCCTGGTTGTGACAGTCGTAGGCGCCGGGCTGCTCATCGCCACAGCGATCGCCCGGCATCTGAAGGAAAAGCGGCTCGAACCGGTCATGGCCGAGGCAGGCCTCGGCCGGCACACGCGGCAGCACCTGTCGGCCGGGCAACCTGACGAACCGGCTGGATGGCTTCAGCGCCCTCGCGACCTGTTCGTCTGGAACGGCACGACCGTGCTCGTAGCCATGAACGTCTTCGTAGCGCTCGTGCGCGCGCAGACCTTCGTCGCCGACGCCGACCTGCTGCGGGCAGACAACATCAACGTTGGCGTGGACAAAATCGGCGCATTCTGCATGTTCCTGTCGCTTCAGGTCGCCTTCACCTTCGCGGTCGCCTTCTTCGAGTACCAGCTCCACGACCCGCGGGCGGCGACCGTGCGCGGGGCTGCCTGGGCGTTGCGCAGATCAAAGGCCTGGCGCCGGTTCGCACGGCTGCGGCATGCCTGGGCAACGCGACAGCTACGGATAGCCGAGGCCGCCGCGCAGGCGGAGAACCGGGCAGCCGAGCACCTCGCCCAGCGTGAAGCCGCGAACATCGGACGGGTACGCGACGCCTACCGCGACTCCATGGTCAACGGCGCCGCCATGGACCCTGAGCGGGCGGCCGCGCTGGCGGAGATCCCCTACGAGGACTATCCCGCGCCGGAGTTCCGGTCGCCGGGCGCTCCAGAGCCGGCCGAGGAACAGGCCCCGACCAAGCCGGCCGACTCCCCGGCTTCAGGTGGCCCCTCATCACCCTCCCCCTCAGCCTCCCCCAATGGGAAAAGCCATTTTGATCAACATTCTGACCACACCGGGCCTCGCGAAGGCCCGCACTGATGCGCCGGCTCATCCGTCGGTACCACATGCCCGACACAACAACGACGGAGAAAATGATGGAGAAGAGAACCCCAACGGTCACCGCGGGCATCAGGCGTACCTACAGCCAGGTACTGCGGGTACTCCGGGCATTGCGGGCATTGCGGACGCCCTATGCGTTCGACGGCAGGTGGCGCATTGTCGCGGCGGTGGGGATCGCGGCCCTGCTCCCCCTGGCGGCATGCGGCGGGTCATCCGCCTCGCCGCGGCAGCGACGGATGTGCGCGCTCGTCATCGATGTATCGGCAAGTATTGACCAAAAAGTGATCGATCAGTATAAGACGGGCGTCGCGAGTGTCATCACGGGCTGCGCCGGCGGTTCCTTCAGCGCGGACGTGGCGACCGAGAACTCGCAGGCGAGCGTCTGCCCGTCCGTCGCCGTCGATCTCGTACCGGCCCATCCCAGGGACAACAAGCTGTACGACGACGCGCAAACGGCCCAGCTGAGCAGACAGGCCGAAACCAGGACCGCGGAACTGATCAATTGCGCCACCGGTCGGGACAGGCAGCGGACCGACCTGTTCGGCGCGCTGGTAGGCGCCGGTAAAACGCTCTCGGCCCGGCCGAACACGCCGCGGGAACTGACCGTGTTCACCGACGCGGTATCCACCCGGCGTCCGTTCAACCTGGCCACCTCCGAGCTCGAACCGGCTGATATCACCGGCCTTCTCGACCAGCTCGGCCGCGACTCGCTGATCGCCACGCTGACCGGGGTGGACGTACGGATGGTCGGTGCCGGAGCCGGGGTGGACTTCGACCCGTCCCGCCTGCGCCGCCTCGAGGACTTCTGGCGCACGTATGTGACGCGGGCCGGCGGTCGGCTGACCGCCTACGGCAAGACCACGGAAGGTGCCTGATGCGAATCTTGACGGGGCACCGCTCCGCCGGGCCCGGCCCGGTTGTCGCGGCGGCGCTGCGGCGTGCCCTGGCGCTGGCGGTAGGCCTGCTGCTGGCCTCGGCGCTGGCCAGCACCGGCCGGTCGAATGCCGACGCGGTGCCGCCGGCACCCGCTTCCGAAGCCGCCGCCGGGGTGGCCGGGGCGCACGGCTATCTGCGCGTCGTGGACGCCTCCCCCGGCGGAACACTGCGGGTGACCTCACCCGCGCTTCCGGAAGCCATCCAGCTCGAGTACAAAGGGGTTTCGGAATACAAACGGGTCCCGGCCGGTACGATCTCCGTGACGGTCGTCCGGACCGGGGCAACGCCCGCGGCACCCGCGGTCACCATCCCCGGAGGCGGCTCAGTCAGCCTCATCATCACCGGCGATGCCGCCGATCTCGCCGTGGTACCCGTCCAGGACACCTTCACCGCGCCCGGAGTCGGCCCGGATGCCAGCGGCCTCTCCAGCATCCGACTGATCAATGCGACCACCCCGGACGCCGCTGACGGAAAGTCACGGGAGGACCTTCGGTTCGTCCTCGTGGCCGCACCCGGCAGGCAGACCGAAGCCGCCGACCCGGGGCAGGCCTCGGCTTTTGTCTCGATCCCCGCGACAACGACCACCGTCGGTCTGCGCCACCCCGGCAGGCAGACGGACCTCCTCAGCATCGACGATGTCGCGCTCACCCCGGGCGCCGTCGGCAGTGTGATCGTTACCGGTGGATCCGGGGATCACCTGCCCGCGGCCTTCTTCACCATGGATGCCCGCGGGCCGGCGGTCGTGCCCACCGGCCCCGTCCGGACCGGGCCGAACGGCCTGTCCGCCGGGCTCCCCGAACGGCTTTCGCATGGGCTCTCCGATGGGCCTCCTGATGGGCTCGTTGACGCTGGGCTCGCGGCTGTTCTGCTTGGCGCCTTGCTGTCCGGCGCTGTGCTGTCCGGCGCGGTGCCGCTCACCCGTGGTCGGCGTTCCGGCACAGCGGCATCCGCTGGGGTTCGCGGGGGAATCCGGCGCCCGGCTACGATCACGACCGTTGTTACCGCCGTCGCCCTCATGCTTGCCGGATGCGGCGGATCATCCAGCGGAAAGCCGCCGGCAGACGGTTCCATCCCCACCGCCGGTGCCGCCGGGAGCACAGGCGACGGCCGGACCGTCGGCAACAACCACAGCCAGGGCCAGAGCCAGGGATCGTCCGATCGCAACGTCCCCACGGCGTTGCTGCTGCCTCAACACCTCCTCGCCGACGGGCATCCCCAGGCCGCGCCGGTCGTTCCCATCGGCGTCCTCGGCCCGGCGTCCCCTCCCGACCGCTGGCAGGCCCTGCATTCGGCGGCGGGCGAGCTGGAGACGCTGTCCAACGCCGCCGAGGTCGCCTGGTTCTCCGCCGGGATGGCCCCCGGTGACATCGGCCCCGCTGTCATGACCGCCCACGTCGAATGGGACCACAAGCCGGGCGTGTTCGCCAAGCTGGACCAGATGAAGACCGGGGAGGCCGTCCAGGTACGACGCAGGGACGGCAGCACAGTCACCTTTACGGTCGACCGCGTCGACCGCTACCCGAAGGCCTCACCCCGGGACGCGGAGCTGTACCGGCCCTCCCCCGGCCCGGAACTGCGCCTGGTCACCTGTACCGGCGGACTGGACGGGGAAGGGCTCCACCTGGAGAACCTGGTCGTCTCCCTCTCCCTCTCCCTGGCACGCTGAGCTGGCGCCGGTATACCCGGTATGCCGGCGCCTCCGGCATACCGGCCCCCTCTTGCCAGACGGGTGCCGCGCTCGCCGCGGGCGGGCGTCAGGCTCCCGCGAAAGGTCGGCCCAGACGCCTGTGGCATGTCGGTCCCAGCAGCTGTGAGATGTCGGTCCACATAGCTGTGAAGTGTCGGCCCAAGCCTCCGTCAGATGTACGCTCAGGCTGGCCGCCATCCGCTGCGAGCAGGAGTTCCTCCGTGCCAACGACCGACCTGCAACGGGCCTGCACCTCAATCGCGGAGGAGTACCTGTCGGTATTTCGAGTCGTGATCCTGAACGGGCCCCGGCAGTCCGGCAAGACAACGCTGCTGCGGCACCTACAGGAGCGGTACGGGGGCACGCTGCTCAACCTCGACGACGAACAGACCCTGCAGGCCGCGATCAGCGACCCGGTGGCCTTTAGAGCGACCGGCAATAGGGGACGCGGCGTCGCGGGGCTGGGGCACGCACCTCGCCGCGTTGTCGTCGGTCGCCACCCAACGCCAGGGTGACTCCCTCCGCCGCCTTGCGATGCACGCACCCCAGCCCCGCTCCTTGATCCACGCCCCTGTTGCCGGTCGCTCTTAGCGGCAGCGGCACGGAACCACGGTTCATCGACGAGGTTCAGCGAGGGGGAGACGCTCTGGTCAGGGCGGTCAAGGCCGAGGTCGACGCGGCGCCGCGCCCTGGCCGGTACGTCCTGGCTGGATCAACCCGCTTCCTGAGCACGCCAAGCCTGTCGGAGTCCCTGGCCGGCCGTGCCGGGGTGGTGGACGTCTGCCCCCTCTCCCAGGGTGAGTTCAACGGCCGGTCCGGCAGCTTCATCGACCACGCCTTTGACGACCCAGGATCGCTCTGTGCGCTCCGGGCAACGGCAAGCGACCGGGCCGACTACTTCCAGCGGGTCTGCCGCGGCGGTTTCCCAGAGCCGGCGCTGATGCGAACGACACGGTCTCGCAGAGCTTGGTTCCGCAGTTATGTCGAAGCCATCGCCGAACGCGACATACGCGAGATGACCCGCATCAACGAGCCGAGCGCACTACGAACCCTGCTGGCCTACGTCGCCTCGGTCACCGCCAGGAACACAATACGGCCAACACCGCAAACAAGACCGGCCTGCATCGGACGACGGTCAGTCGGTACCTGGAACTTCTCGAAACCGTCTTCCTCATCCACCGGCTGCCGGTATGGTCCCGAAACCTGACCGCCCGGGTCGTCAAACACCCCAAGCTGCACCTCACCGACGCCGGTCTTGCCGCCGCGCTGCTCGGTGTCTCTCCCGAGGCCCTGGCCAGACCGGTGTCCGCGTCCCGTGGCCCGCTGATCGAAACTTTCATCGTCAACGAGCTGGCCAAACAGGCCACCTGGAGCGAGAACTCGGTGCGCCTCCATCATTGGCGGGTCAGCGGCGGCGCCGAGGTCGACATCCTCCTGGAACGTGACGACGGCCAGATCATCGCCATCGAATGCAAGGCGACCGATACCGTCACCGGCAACGACTTCCGCGGCCTCACCACGCTCCGCGACCTGCTGGGCCCGCAGTTCGTCCACGGCATCGTCCTGCACACCGGACGCCAGGGAGCCCTCATGTTCGGGGACCGGCTGGTATCCCTTCCAATAGCCGCTCTGTGGGAGACCGGAAACTGACTCGGCTTCCCCTCCGCGCAGCTTAACCCCGCGGGATCCACGGGCAGACGGCACATGCGGATGCTTCCCGCCGACAAGATCGGCGCGTGTTTGTCGCTAGGTACGCTTATTCGGCCAAAAACCGTACACAACAACAAACACGTGCCGATCATGAATCTATACGGCCGTCACGAACCGGATCCGCGACGCCTACCCGCGGCCCAAGCAGAAGCCAGCGGCAGCTTCGAATGGAATTACTCGGAAGGTTCCCGCCCTGCGACAATCTCCCCGCGGAAAGACGGAAAGACTCCATGAAGTTTCAATCCGACTCGGAAAGTTCCTGCCCTGCGACGCGAGCCAAACAGTCAAGATCAACTACTGGCTGCTGGTTTCAATCCGACTCGGAAAGTTCCTGCCCTGCGACCACTGCAACGGCAACTGCAGCACCGAATTTGGTGTTTCAATCCGACTCGGAAAGTTCCTGCCCTGCGACCACTCTGGGCATCGCTGCTTCAGCGTTTGCCCTGTTTCAATCCGACTCGGAAAGTTCCTGCCCTGCGACCGACAGCCCGTCCAGCCCAGCCCACCCAGTACACAGGTTTCAATCCGACTCGGAAAGTTCCTGCCCTGCGACAGTACCACCGATCCTGGGGGGGTCTGAGCTGCGGGTTTGCAAGATCCTTCCAGAACCTCCCAGCGGGGGCTGTGGATAAACTGATCCAAAATGGTGATCGTTTACGTTTGTGCAGGTCACAGTGATATCGATCTTTGCCAGAACCTCCCCAGTTTGTCGGCGTGTCGGAGGTTCTGGATGTCGATCAAGATTGGGTCGCTTGACGGGATCGCGAAACTGTGCAACCGACAGATGATCATCATTTGCCCGAGAGGCGCATCCGAAGAGCATGACCCGAGCATGCCGCAGCCTGGTTAGCATCCGTCCGCCCGGACCGGTAGGAACCGCACACCACACGGCAACCCTCCGGGTGCGGACCGGCTGACCGGCCCTACCGTGGAAACGGACCCACCAGGAGATAGGAGGGGCTTGTGCCCGCCCGCATCATCGTGAACATCGCTCCAACGACCGCCGGGGCACTGCCGCCACCACACACAGGCCCGGCGGTAAACGCCGCCGTCCTCGCTGCTATCCGCGACGGACTATCGCCCCAGACCAGCACCTACCTTCACGACGGGCCACCACCCCGCCCATTCGCCATTACACCGCTGCTCGACGAACGCCAACGAACACCAGACAGAACATCACAGCATGTCCGCTTCGAAGTCGGCGTGTTACTCGACGACATGACCGGGCCGATACTCGCCGCGCTGGCCGCCCGCGGCCAATGGCGTATAGGCGCCACCGACTACACAAAGCGGTCAGTAGATCTCCTCGAAGCCACGCCGTACCCGGACCTGCTCGCCACCGCGGCCCCCACAACATCCTGGAAATTCACACTCATCACCCCGGTCAGCTTCGCCACCGGACGCGAAGACGGCGCACGCCGCCAGCGCATCCTGCCCGACCCCGAACGCGTCTTCGGCACTCTCGCCGCCCGCTGGCGGACCTGGGCACCAGAGACCCCGCTCCCCCCGGACATCGACAACACGATCGACGACCACCTCGAACTCGTCGACATGCGCCTGAGCACTGCCGAACACATGATCAAACCCGGGGCACCCTACCGGCGAGGCTGCGTCGGATTCGTCCGCTATGCCCTCGCCGAACCCGCGGCTGTGCCACCGGAGACACGCAGCGCTATCAACGCTCTCACCCGCTTCGCCCGCTATGCCGGCATCGGCGACCGCACCGCCTCCGGCATGGGCTACACCCTCACCGAGGCAGACGAGCGCCTCACCCGCGGGCGACACCACCCCAGCCCCGCAGCATAGACACAAGCACCTGACCGTGCGCGATGCACTGTAGCTTTCGATCGATACTCAGCCGCGCAGCAGGGTGATGGCGCGACCAGCGGGACTGGTCACGATAGTGATCATCGTGCGTTTGTCGATGGCCGGGGCGGCGGACGTAGCCGCCGCCGTTCACAACACGCTGCAGAAACGCCCTCAGCACCAAGCGGGGGCGGCCTCATCGTAAAGCTGGCCAGAGGCCTGGATATCACCGTTGGCCTTCCACCGGCATCGTGGCTGTGACGACCATCGGGGCCGACGGCCGAGGTGTATGACCCGCTGCACGCCAAGCCCTACCCGTCAAAGAGCGGTGACGAACTCCTCGATCGACAGGCCCGTGTCACGAATGATCCGACGCAGCGTCCCGACCGGGATGTCACGACCAGGATGAACAGGAACGACCGTGAAGCGCCCGTCAGCGTTCCTCAGCATCTGATGGCTTCCCTTGACACGGATCACCTCGAAGCCAAGCTTCTCAAGAACCTTGACCACTTCCCCGCCCGGCAGCACGGGAAGAGGTGGCATCAGGCGACGTCCTGCACGATCGTCAGGACCGGCGGAACGCCGAGCTCCTCGATGACCAGACTGACAGCCTCGTAGAGATCGGCCACGGCGTCCTCGGCAGTGTTACCGAGCCCGTGCGCGCCACCGCTGGGGAACGACGCGTGGGCCGTCCAGACACCGTCCTCCCCCTGCAGCAGCTCGTAGGGGATCTGGACCAGCCGCTTCATAACGCTGACTCTACGCCGCCAGCCGCGGGGCTCGGCAGTCTCCAGCGGTCAGGGCAGCACCCGCAACGGCGGCCGCACCCTGGTCGGCGTGGGCTCCCATCGCACGACCGAGGCCGTCATGGTCCCAGTCGCGATGTGTCCGACGGACTGACCGCCGAACGAGCCCGCTCGCTGGCGCAGGCGGCAGGGTCTGTGCGCGCCGAGGGCCGCACTGCCGGGGCCGACATCGAGATAATCAGGACGACACCCGGGCATGGGCCGGGCGCCGTCTTACAGTGTCCGGTAATCGGGTAGAGAACTCACCGGGTGCCCCCGGTAAACCAGACGGGGCTTCTCCGGGACGCCCGGGAAATCCGCGTCAACCCGACAAATGACCAAATGACCAGGGGAGGTCCCGCAGTGGCCGAAGGTGACGTCGTAGCTGTTCTGACGCGCGACCACGATAAGGTCGAAGAACTGTTTCGGAATTACGACCAGACATCCTCGACGACGGCAAAGAAGCAGCTGGCGGTAGATATCATTCTTGAGCTGCTCCGGCACTCGGCGGCCGAGGAAAAAATCGTCTACCCTACGGCCAGAAAAATCATCCCAAACGGCGACGAGGTGATCGAGAAGGAAATCGCCCAACAGGCCGCGGCCAGGAGAACCATGACGGCACTCCGTGCCACAAAGCCGACCGACCCCGATTTCGACCGGCTGGTGCACGAGCTGCTGGCGATGGTCAGTGAACACGTGTGGGAGCAGGAGGAGGTCTGGTTCCCGCAGCTGCGCCAACGGATGCCGGCCGACGGTCTTCGCGAGCTCGCCGAACAGGTCGAGGCGATGCATGCGGCGTCGCGGGTACAGCCGACCGCACCGCCGGCGCCCCAGCCGTCCCCCCAGCCTCCCGGCAGGCTTCTCCTCGGCGCGGGAATCACGATTGTCAACCGGGCACGTCACCTGCTGACCGCGCTGGCTCGAGTCCTCAACGCCGTCGCCGGATTCGTCCGCAGGCCCGCCGTAGGTACCTGCGCGGCCTGACCGGTGCTCCGCGGCTCCGGCCGCAGGGACGCGGGTCAGGAGACGGGAAAAACCGCGGAGAGCTTCCCTTCCGGGTCGAGCACGGCCAGGAGCGCCTGGCTGATGGCGCCGAGCTGCTCGATCCGGGTCGGGTCGAGCCCGTCGAAAACAAGCCGCCGCACCGTTTCGACATGTCCCGGGGCGGTCGCGGTGAGGACGTCGTAACCTGCGTCCGTGAGTACGGCAACCTGGCCACGCCGGTCGGTCGGGCACCTCTCCCGGCGGACCCAGCCCCGCTCCTCATGACGCGCCACCACGTGGGACAAACGACTTTGGGACGAGTTGGTCGCACGGGCGAGTTCGCTCATCCGCATGGAGCGACCGGATGCCTCGGAAAGAATCACCAGCACCGCGTAGGCGGCGTGGGTCATGCCGGCATCGCTTTGGAGCTGTCGGTCAAGAGCATCCGCGAGGAGCTCTGTCGCCGCGAGGAAAGCCCGCCATGTTCGTTGCTCGTCGCTGTCAAGCCACCGCGTTCCGGCCATGGTCACAGCCTAGGGCTCCGGAAGGACCTCCGGGTGCGTGAAAAACCATACGCACACCGCTTAAAAAGTTGCTTGCGCGAACACCGATACGCTGATGAGGTCAAAGCAGCCGCTGGCCCGCCCGCGGCCACCCGGCCACCCGGCCACCCGGCCACCCGGCCACCCGGCCACCCGGCCACCCGGCCACCGACACGACAGCCCGCACGGCCCTTCCAGGAGGAAACGATGACGTCTCCCACGAACACATCTGACGATCTCACCGGCACCTGGACGATCGACCCGGTGCACAGCCGCCTGGGCTTCGCCGTCCGCCACGCCCTGGTCACCACAGTCCGCGGAGGCTTCGACAGCTTCGAAGGGACGCTGAACCTCAACGGCGCTGAGCCCCTGGCGTCCAGCGCCACCGTGACCATCTCCACCACCAGCATCAACACGGGCAACGCCGACCGGGACGGGCACCTGCGCAGCGGTGACTTCCTCGACGTCGAGCAGTACCCGTCGATCACCTTCGTCAGCAACACCGCGAAGAGCGGCGGCAGCGACAACAGCTTCATCCTCAGCGGTGACATCACCATCCACGGCGTGACCAAGCCGATCGACATCGAGATCGAGTTCGGGGGCTCGGCCAAGGACCCGTTCGGCAACACCCGGGCTGGCTTCGAAGGAAGCACAACGATCAACCGCAAGGACTTCGGGATCACCTTCAACGCTCCGCTTGAGACCGGTGGTCTCCTCCTCAGCGACAAGGTGAAGATCGAGCTGGACATTTCGGCAATCAAGTCCGCCTGACCGCAGCCGGGCTCAGCCGGGGTGGGCCAGCCCACCCCGGCCGTTCACAGATCGAGGACGAGCTTCGGGGTGCGGCTGCGGGAGACGCAGACCATCATAAGGCCAGACGCTGCTCGCTCCTCCTCGGTGAGGATGGAATCCCGGTGATCCGGCTCGCCTTCGATGACACCGGTCTCGCAGGTGCCGCAGACACCCTCCCGGCAGGACGACAACACATCCACCCCGGCCGCTTCCAACGCCTCGAGCACCGACAGCGACGTGGGGACCCGCACCGTCCGGCCGCTCTGGGCAAGAACGACGTCGAACTCGCTCAGAGCAACCGCGACATCGCCAGTACCCGCGGTACCGGCCGTCCCGGCACCAGCGATGTCGTCCGCTCCCGCCGGGCGCGGTTGAAAACGCTCGACGTGCAGACTGCCGGCCGGCCATGCCGAGCATCGCGACTCCACCGCCGCCAGCAGCCCCTCGGGGCCACAGCAGTAGACCGCGACATCCGGGCGGGGAATGTCCAGCAGGCTGGCCAGGTCAAGCTGGCCATGAATGTCCTCGGGGTGGATCGTCACGCGGCTCCCGTACTGGGCCAACCGGTCGAGGAAAGCCATGGACGCATGCCGCCGCCCGCCGTAGACGAGCCGCCACGTGGCACCGGCGGCCTGCGCCGCGCGGACCATCGGCAGGATGGGGGTGATGCCGATCCCGCCCGCGAGGAACAGATACTCCAGCGCCGGGACGAGCTGGAAGTTGTTCCGTGGAGCGCTGGCCGTCACCTGGTCGCCGACGCCGAGAACCTGATGCACGTGCCGGGACCCGCCGCGCCCGTCGGGCTCGTGCAGTACGCCGATCTCCCAACGCCCGTCGTCGGCGGGATCACCACACAGTGAGTACTGGCGGACCAACTGGTCGGCCAGGATCAGGTCAATGTGCGCGCCCGGCGTCCATGCCGGTAGCGCGACGCCGTCAGGACGGGTGAGCACCACCCGCACCACCGCCTCAGCGACGCGCTCCTTCGCCGCGACAACCAGCTCGAACCGGCCGTCCCCCGGCATACTCGCGGACATTGCCCACCGCCTTCCCGACGTCGTTCGCGCCTGCCATCCCGCGCGCTGGAGACCCCTGCCACCGGACGCACAGCCCGGCGGGCGGGCGCGGCTTCCCGCAGCGCCCGCGGCGTGCGCGCGGTGCCGCAGAGCAGACTTCCACTTCCGCGGCTGACATGCCCTGGCTCCATCCTCGCCGCCGTCGGACCACCTAGTGGTCTGTGCAACCCGCCCTCATAATGCCCGCCCTGTCCGTAGTCTGATCGTTACAGATCCCCTCACACTGACAGGATCATCGTGAGATATGGAGGCGACATGGCACGGGACAAGGGGCAGCGAAAACGGGACCGGGAGAACCGCGGAACCGCGGGGCTGAAGGACTGCGGCACATGCGGCGGCACCGGAAATGTGATCGTGGAAAGGGCTGAACAAGACGAGGATGGGATCTTCAGCGGCGACCAGCACGAGACCTGCCGGAGCTGTCGCGGCACCGGGAGGATCGGCCGATGAGCAACGGCCTGGTTCCGCTGCTGGTCCTCCGCTGCCCAGAACACCAGCGGTCCCGACGGCGCGTCGAGGCCGGGCCGAAGGGACCCCGGCCCGGCCATCGCTGCACGCGGTGCCGGACGGTATGGGCCGACGGGCAGGGCCCCGATGCCGGGCAGGGCAAGCGGGGTACCGACCCGCCCGGACCGGTCGTCGGCTCCGCCTGATACACACGTCCCTCCCAAGCTGCCCCCTTCGGGGGCTGTCGGATGCCAGGTGGAGGCGTCGCGAGGCAGCCCAGGCCCCGGTGTAGCGGGTGCTCTACCTGGGCTGACGACAACGACGCGAGGCGCCACCTGGCGCCGGCAGCCCCTGGATGAACGCCCAGCGCCGACCGCTGAAGTGCCCTTGGCAGGAATCGGACCTGCGACCCATCATTGAGGAGCTGCCGTCGACAGCCGGTGTGATGAGCGTGCCAATGGTTCCGGCGCGGTGAACGTCCCCATCATCACGATTCGAGACCGGCCCGCAGACCGAGTACGTTCGCGGCGGTCGTGCCGGAGATCGTGACCGCGGATGGGATAGCGGTCAGGCCGCTTCCCGACACGCTGTATGTCGGACTGGTCGTGGCTGCCGTCAGGCCGGCGTTTGCAGCCGCGACGGAGGCAGGGCCCCGGCCGAGCCGAGCATGTCCCGCCGGGCCAGCAGCCCACCAGTCGGCAATCTCGCCGGCCGCCGATGCGATGTACACCCCCAGGTCAGCCGCACCGCCATCATGCGCCCAGTAAAGGCCGGAGTGACGCTCTTGCCGAGGTGGAGCGGTCAGGCAGCGTCAGTGAGGACCTTGGCCTCGCGGAACTGGCCGTCATCCCACCCCAGCGTCCGATCGCCGATGTCGTGAATTGCGGCGCGCAGGGACGAACGGCTCCAGCGGATCGCTTCATGGATGGCCTCGTCGTCGAACCGGTCAACCTCGACGATCATGCTGACGTCCGCCCAGCCCTCGGCGAGGCTCGCGGCGATATCCGGCCCATCCAACGGTCCGCGGTACACGACACGCTGCGCGACCAGCACTCTCACTTCGACCACTCCCAGCGCGTCGCCCTCCTCAGCTGCCCGAGGAGGTTCCGTCGCAGGTCAGCGATGCGTTGTGCCCTTGGTAGGAATCGGACCTACGACCTATCGCTTAGGAGGCGATCGCTCTATCCACTGAGCTACAAGGGCGCGTCAGCACGAGCATAGTCGTGACACAGCCGCCCGTTCACGCGCCGACGCGGACGACAGGTGCCAGACGCGGTGACGCGGGCGTTTGTCAGCGCTCGCCGGGGTGGCGCCTCGCCCGTCCGGTCAGCCGAACCGATCAATCGAACCGATCAATCGAACTGGTCAGCCGAACTGCTCGGCGAGACCGACGAGCTCCTTGCACCGCGGGCATACCGGGAACCGCTGTGGATCCCGTACCGGTTCGAACTGGTAGCCGCACAGGGCAGTCACCCGGCCGCCTTCGATGGATGCCCGGACGATCTCCTCATGACGGGCGTAGTGGGCGAAGTCATTACCCTCATCCGTATCGCTGTGGGTGGTCTCCGGTGCGATCTGGGTCGAGCTCATGCACCCAAGTGTAGGACGTCGCGCCGTGGTCTCCGACCCCCGATCGAGCCTGGCCGGCCGCCGATCGGGGCAGACCACACCTCGACGCGCGGGCGTACCCTGGACCCTGGACGAAGGAGCCCGGTGACTGGACTAATCGACAGTACCGAGATGTACCTCCGCACCCTCTACGAGCTGAGGGAGGAGGGCATCCCGCCGCTGCGCGCGCGCTTGGTAGAAAGATTGCACGTCAGCGCCCCCGCAGCCAGCGAATCGACCTCGCGGCTGGCAGGCGAGGGGCTGGTCGCCCTCGCCGACGACCGCACCGTGCAGTTCACCGAGAAGGGGCTCGCCCGCGCGACCGCGGTCATGCGCAAGCACCGCCTCGCGGAGCTTCTCCTCACCCGGGTGATCGGTCTGGACTGGCCCCTGGTGCACAACGAGGCGTGCCGATGGGAACACGTGATCTCCGACGAGGTGGAGATGCGGCTCACCGACATCCTTGGCGACCCGAAGAGATGCCCGTTTGGCAACGTCATCCCAACTGGCTCGTTCGACCGCCCGGCCGGGCCGCGGCCACCGGCACCGCTGAGCCTGCTGGCCGCCGCGGACTTCGCGGGCTTCCGGGCGACCCCGGTGACGGTCAGCTGGATCTCCGAACGGCTCCAGACAGACGAACGCACCATGCGCCAGCTGCGCGATGGTGGGGTGATGCCAGGTGCCACGGTCATCGTCCGCGGGCAGGGTGACGTCGTCGAAGTCGTGTCCTCGGCGCAGGACCCAGCGTGTGACGAGCCGGCCACCATCGAGCTCTCGCGGCGGGGCGCGGGGCTCGTCTATGTGGAGCGGACCCCCCACGAACGGGACGTCATCACGGCGTGAACCCCGCCAGGCGCCCCCAGTCTCACCCACCCGGCCGGACCGCCCCGGCGAGCCTCGCCCACCAGACGTCCTCGATGCGGACGACAGTGCCCGTGCGCGGTGCGTCAATCATTTTCCCGGCGCCGATGTAGATCCCGACGTGATGCAGATCAGCGCCGAAGAAGACCAGGTCGCCCGGCATGAGCTCGCCGGTGGAAACCTGACGTCCCTCGTTCCACTGCGCACCGGTGTAGTGGGACAGCGCAACGCCCGCCTGCGACCACACCCACTGGGTGAGCCCCGAGCAGTCGAAGGCGTCCGGGCCGGCCGCCCCCCACATGTACGGTTTGCCGAGCTGCGCGCGGGCCGCGGCGACCGCAACCGCGGCACCGCCGGCACCCGCTGTGGGCTGTGGCGGTGGCGGTGGCGAGACCGGGGTGTCGGTGAAGCCGCGGCCGGCGTTTTCGGTCGCTCCACTGACCGTGCGTAGCCGCTCCTGTTCGGCGGCAGCCTGCTGAGCACGGGCCGCGGCGGCTTGCGCGGCTGCCTGCTCACGGGTACGAAGAGCCGCGGCCTCACTTTCCCGTGCCTGCCGAACAAGATCGTCATGCTGAGCGATCAGTTCGTCGAGCAGCGCCCGTTGTGCCGCGACCGATGTCTCGATGCTCCGCTTCTGTTCCTCGAGGGAGGCAACCTCACGATGCCGCTCGTCGAGCGCCAGCCTGGCTGCGGCCTGCGCATCAGCAAGATCATGACGGGCCGACCGCAACTGGATTTCGGCCTCCCGGCCGCGGCGGGCAAGCGCGTTTATCGCGCCCGCCCGGTCCAGCGCTGTCGCGGGGTCACCGGACAACAACACCCTCAGCTGTTCGAAGTCACCGGCCTGATAGGCGATGAAACTGACGGCACGGCGTTTTTCCTGAGCCGCCCGCACAGCGTCGTCAGCGAGCCCGACATTGTCCGTTGCCCTCGCCGCGGCCTGTTCAGCCGCGGCGAGGCGCAACCGTCCCGCATTGAATGCCTCCGTGACAATCTCGGTCGAATCAGCCAATTCGGTCAGGCGCCGCTGAACGCCCACAATGTCGTCCTCGACCTTGGCGATACCGTCGGCTCTGGCCGGGACGGCGACGGCCGGTACCAACATGACCCCACCGGCGGCGGCAGCGAGTAGTCCCCTGGCGACAGGCATGCGCACGAACACCCGCCGCCGGCGCCTGGGGGCAGCGGACAGCCATCCACGCAACCGGACAAAATGGTATGAAAAACAACGAATATGATTATTACCATCTGCATCTGAATGACTACACACAGGAAGGAACGGTAACTCCTGACGGCAGTAGCATCACGCAAACGCGCCGATCGACACGGAGAGCAACGCAAGACACCATGCGCAGCCATCTGATCAAACCACAGGCCACCCAATTCGTCGATTTCACACGTCAGAAACAGAAAAGCTACCAATTAGCAACAGATCCTATCGACCCTTCGGCCGAAGGATCCGGGACGGCGGACATGGCCGCGAACCGGGGCTCGCGTGGTCCGCGCAGGCGTGCGGAGCGATCGACAGGAGAGACATGAACCCAGATCAGCTTAAAGAGCTCCAGAACGGGATAGCCAGCGCGGCGGGTGTCGGCAGCACCGCCTGGATTCTGGCCGCCTCGGCCCTTGTGCTCCTGATGACGCCCGGCCTGGCGTTCTTCTACGGCGGAATGGTGCGCTCGAAGAATGTCCTGGGCATGCTCATGCAGAATTTCTTCTGCATAGGGGTTGTCAGCGTCCTCTGGGTACTGATTGGTTACAGTATCGCGTTCGGTGGCAGCAACCAGATATTTGGCGGGTTCCATTTCGCGTTGCTCAACCACATGAGCGAGGCCGTGCCCGGCTACGCGGAGGTGACCTTCCCCGCACCCTACGAATCGAACTCGCTCGCCCAGGTAATCCCACCGATCGTCTTCGTGGCCTTCCAGCTCATGTTCGCAATCATCACGCCAGCACTGATCACCGGCGCCACGGCCGACCGCTGGAAGTTCGGCGCCTTTGCCGTCTTCGTCACAATTTGGTCACTTGTCGTGTATTCACCGATTGCGCACTGGGTGTTCTCGCCCGAGGGGTGGCTGTTCAAGAAGGGCGCCGAGGACTTCGCCGGCGGCACGGTCGTCCACGCGAACGCCGGCGCCGCGGCCATCGCCGTGGCCCTCGTCCTCGGCCGGCGCAAGGGCTGGCCGGGCACCAGCTTCCGACCGCACAACCTTCCCTTCGTGCTGCTGGGCACCGGGCTGCTCTGGTTCGGCTGGTTCGGGTTCAACGCCGGGTCCGAACTCGCCGCCGACACCCGCTCCGGGTTCGCCTTCGTCAACACCAATACCGCGACTGCCGCCGCCATGCTCGGCTGGCTGTTCGTGGAGAAGATCCGTGATGGCAAGGCCACCACGCTCGGTGCCGCCTCCGGTGCTGTCGCCGGTCTGGTCGCCATCACCCCCGCTTGCGGCTTCGTCTCACCGGCCGGTTCGATCGCCATCGGTCTCATCGCCGGTGCTGTCTGCGCCCTGGCTACAGCGATCAAGGGCAAGGTCGGCATCGACGACGCCCTCGACGTCGGCGCCGTCCACCTTGTCGGTGGTGTGCTCGGCGCCCTGCTGATCGGGTTCTTCGGAACGGGTGATGTCGCTCCCGGTTACAGCGTGGATGGCATCTTCTACGGCGGTGGCGCCAGCCTGCTCGGCAAGCAGGCACTCGCGGTCGTCTCAGTGGTGGCCTACTCGTTCGTCGCGACGTTCATCATCGCCTTCGCCATCGACAAGATCTACAAGATGAGGCTGTCGCCGGATGAGGAGCAGGAAGGCATGGACTTCGTGCTGCACGGCGAGACCGCATACGAGTTCACTTCGCTCGGCGGCGGCTCCGCCTCGCTCCTGTCCACGGCCACAACCACCGAGGAGGGCCAAGCGTGAAACTCGTGACCGCGGTCATCAAGCCGTTCAAACTGGAGGATGTGAAGGCCGCGCTGGAATCTCTCGGCGTGCACGGCCTGACCATCTCCGAGGTCCAGGGCTTCGGTCGGCAGAAGGGCCACACCGAGGTCTACCGGGGCGCCGAGTACAAGGTCGATTTCGTCCCCAAAATCAAAATTGAGATCATCGCGGACGACACCGCCGTTGAGGAACTGGTGACCACCATCGCCACCGCCGCGCAGACCGGCAAGATCGGCGATGGCAAGATCTGGGTGCTACCGGTCGAAACGGTCGTACGGGTTCGCACCGGCGAACGTGGATCAGACGCTCTGTAAAATCATGCTCCCACCGCGATGACCAACAGGATTGCCGCGCTGCTGGGCCGGTCCGGCGAGTTCGACGCAACCGTCGGGCCGGCCCTTCGCCGTGCGCTGGTGGACGTGGCCGACGGCGTGTTGCGCGACCTGTTCGGCAACCCGGGAGCAGGCGTCGCGCTGGTCGCGGTCGGCGGCTACGGGCGCGGCGAACCCGCTTTCGGCAGCGACCTCGATCTGTTGCTCGTCCACAACGGCCGGCGGGACGACATCGCCCAGCTGGCCGACGCCGTCTGGTACCCGCTCTGGGACGCCGGAGTCGGTCTCGACCACAGCGTCCGAACCGTCACGGAGGCCGTCGCTGTCGCGGACGGTGACCTGAAGGCGGCGCTCGGTCTGTTGGACGCCCGCGTGGTCGCCGGGGACCACGCCCTGGCCGCCTCCCTGCTCGAGCGCGTCCGCAGCCGATGGCGGGCCCGTGCCCCCCGTCGGCTGCCCGAACTCGCGGACATGGTTGCCGATCGGGCCCGGCGTCACGGTGAGGTCGCCTTCCTGCTCGAACCGGATCTGAAGGAAGCTCGCGGCGGGCTGCGTGACGTCCACGCCCTGGCCGCGCTGGCCGCCGCATGGGTCGCGGAGAAACCGCCCGAACGGGTGCTCGCCGCCTACCAGGTGCTTCTCGACATCCGTGGTGAGGTGCGCAGACTCGCCCGTGGCGGCGAGCGGAACCGGCTGCTGCTCCAGGACACCGCGGCCGTCGCCGCCGCCCTGAGCTACCCCGACTCGTCGGCGCTCGCCCACGCCACCGCCGACGCCGGCCGCACGATCTCCTGGACGTGGGACGTCACCTGGTACCGGGTCTCGGCCGGCCTACGGCCGCCCTCGCGCTGGCTCCGCAGCCGCCCGGCCCGCCGTCCCCTCGATGAAGGGGTGGTCGAGCAGAACCGCGAGGCGCAGCTCGCCCGGGACGCGGACCCGGCCGGTGACCCGACACTGACGCTGCGGGTTGCCGCCGCGGCCGCCCGGGCCGGCGTTCCGATCGGGCGGTACGCGCTCGACCGGCTTGCTCGCGAGGCCACGCCCATGCCGACCCCATGGCCGGACGCGGCGCGCGACGCGCTGGTTGCCCTGTTGGCCACCGGCGCGCCCGCGGTCGCGGTCATGGAAGCTCTTGACCAGGTCGGCCTGCTCGTCCGGTTGCTGCCCGAATGGGAACGGGTACGCAGTAAACCGCAGCGCAACCCGTACCACCGCTTCACCGTCGATCGGCATCTGATCGAAACAGCGGCGGCCGCGACCGCGTCGACCCGCGGCGTCGACCGGCCCGATCTGCTCCTGCTCGGCGCTTTGCTGCACGACATCGGCAAAGGCTGGCCCGGCGATCACACCGAAGCCGGCATCGCCGTCGTCGGTGTGATCGCTCCCCGCCTCGGGCTCCCGCCCGCGGACGCCGAGGTGCTGGTCACGATGGTGCGCCATCATCTGCTGCTCGCCGAAGCCGCGACCCGCCGGGACATCGACGACGTCACGACCATCGAGGCGGTGGCGCGGGCTGCCGGCAGCCCCCGGGTGCTCGGCCTGCTGCACGCCCTCACCGAAGCCGACTCGCTCGCCACCGGCCCGACAGCGTGGAGCCCGTGGAAGGCGCGGCTGGTCGGTGAACTGGTCAGCCGCACGATGGCGGTCTACCGGGGCGAGCAAGCGCCCTGCCCGCCCGCGCTCACCGAGCGCCAGCGCCTCCTTCTCGCGTTCGCGGACGAGTACGCGGTGGTGGTCAACCCGCTCCCGGACGACGGCATGTTCGAGATCGTCGTGGTGGCGCCCGACCGTCCCGGGCTGCTGGCCGCCACCACCGGGGTACTGGCTGTCAACCGTCTCGACGTGCGCCGCGCGTCCGCCCGCGCTTGTGCTGGCCGGGCCCTGCTGCAGGCGGCGGTCTCAGCATCGTCGGCGATGGCCGGGCCGGGGGCG
>NZ_CAKJTL010000003.1:22090-25954 GCF_917627385.1 Protofrankia sp. CiT1 | reverse complement strand
GCTCCCACCACGATGCGGGCGTCGCTTCGACCGGTTGACCTCGCCGTCCCGCCGCGGAGGGCGGGATGGAGAGGGGCAACGGGCGCTGGCGGGGTCCAGACGATCCGCCTTGCCGTCACTCTGAGGGACTGTCGTTCTCCGGGCCTGGGATGGGAATCCGGCTCACGGTGGAGCGCACACGTGCGGCGAAACGCTCCGCACCGGCCCGTTCCAAGCAGCCGAGCAGGTCGGCCGTGCTCATCGGCGGGTGGCGTTTCTCCCCGGCGAGCCGGACGATGGTCGAGGTGACTTCGTTCTCGAACTCGGTGCACCGGCTCCACGGGCGGAGACCGCCGCCCTCGTGTGTGTGGCTGTCTGATTGCTCGACACGATGAAGATCGGTACCGGCGTGTCAAGGAGAGTCGTACACTGCTCTCATGCGGTAGTAATAGTAGGTGACACGTGGAGGTCGTCATGAATACCAGCAGCGCTGACTACCCCGTGTTTCCGTCGCGTCAGCCTCGTTTGTCGATCAATGAGTTGATCCGGGCTAAGAACGCTGAACCGATCCGGTCGTTGGCTGACCTGGAGGCCATGTCGGCTGACATTTTTGAGTCGGACGCAGAGCTGGACGAGTTCTTGGCGTTTACCTACGCCGAGCGCCGTCGGGACGTGGCGTGAGATAGGGATGCGTTCTGTCGTCGTAGACACCGACGTCTCCTCGATGATTATCAAGAAGCGTCTGCCAATCGCATTAGCAACCAAATTGATCAACACTCAGCCGTTCCTTACCTTCGTCACCCGTGCTGAGCTGATCAAGTGGGCTGAGGTTCGCAGCTGGGGGACGGGTAACCGTGCCCTTCTCGCCCGATGGATGGCTAGCATCCCGATGCTCCCGGGTGATGAGGACGTGGCCGATACCTATGGTGTCCTGTCCGCCGCGGGGATGCATCGGGGGCGGCCCCGACCGATGAACGACATGTGGATCGCTGCGTGCTGCCTTACCCACGGCCTTGCGTTGGCGACTATGAATATCAAAGATTTCGACGATTTCAGGGTCTACCACGGACTGGAGCTCATCACTGCATAGCTCACAGTCACTCGAAATCTTGGTGGAACCGTTTCTTGGACGGCTTCCCATGCTGGATAGCCAGCGTAACGCCCCCTCCCGGGTTAACATCCCGAAGCCTCCGCCCCTGACCAGCGGTTTCACACAAACCGCTGGATCATCCCACCCTCCGAAGATCGTTAATTCCTCCTACTAGCACGCCGCTGGCATCTGCGATCTCTCTCCCCCCGCATCCTCCAGCCGATCCCCCTGCAGTCCGGTACACCACGAATATTTCGATCTTCGTCTTTCATAGGTATCGGTGCTGGGTGAGCGCGGGTGGCGGCGGCAGGCGGGTGAGCGGGGCCGCGGGATCGCGGGCTGGACGGACAGGAAGGTCACTGTCCGCGACAGTGGGAACTGCCCACGCCGGTCACGGCCCCGTCAAGGTCACAGCTCCGGTAGGGGTTCAGCGCCCCCCGGAGCCACGTCAGGTGACGTGAACACGGCGGCAGCGCCGACCGGTCGCCCCCAAGGGTCACGCAACAGCATGAGCCGGACACCTGTTGGCCGTAGGGAGCCATCGTGGCATTGGACGGGAAGAATCACCGCGCCACGGTCCGACGGTTCATCGGCCGCCGCTCCGGACATAAGTGCTCGGAAGGCGGTCCAGTGCGCATCCCGGTAAGCCTCAGGGATGATCACATCCAGCGCGCTTCCTACGATCTTGTTCGCTGGATGGCCGAACAGTGATTCGGCCTCGGTGTCCCACGACCGCACCACGCCCTCGGCGTCGGCCACGACGACGGTAAACGGCTCCATCAGTCTTTCCCCCTCTTCCGCGCCGGCCAAGCCCATAACCGGGCGAAAGCCGCCGTCGAGCGCACCGTCCCGTTCAGCCTAACCTGCCAGACCCGCACCACCATCTGGAGGGGTCCCGGTTCCGTGGACAGCGACCTTCAGGTCCATTGTCTACGAAAGCGGAATCCTCCACTTAACGGTAGTACACGCGGTGGCGATGGTCGGCACCCAGGCTCAGGGTGGCCAGCCAGCAGGAGATGACAGGCTCATGGTTGCTGGTCGAGAAATTTCGCGCCCTCGGCTGGATCCATGATGGTGGACCAAATGTGTTCTTCGGGGGCCGCTGCCCGCTGGGGCATGCGGAGATCCGCTCCTGTGGCGTTTCATCGGCGGCGAAGCGGTCGCTGACCTTGGCAAACAGCGGATGACTGACGTCCTCCAACGATGTGTCCGCGTACGGGACCGCCAAAGCAAGATCCTCTCGCAGGCAGCGCGGCGTGGGGCGGGCCTGTCCGGGCACCGTCAGCCGTCCTCGTTGACGCCGCCGACCGCGTCGAGCTCGGCGCGGGTCATCCCCGCGAGCACGCGCTATCCGCGACGCGCGGCTGCCATCAAGCTCACTCAGCGACTCCCGCATCCCGGACTGCATCTCCTCGCGGCGCGGAGGTCCTGAGGAATCCTGCCCTGCTGCCGTGAGCGCGTGCCTCAGAATCTTTGGTGACAGCCCCTTCCCGGGCGGTCTGTGCTGGTCATGGGCCGACGGGGGAGGCTGACCCTCTGAATCCAAGCTTCAAGATATCGAAGGCCGCACGCACCGCTACTCGGTGGCCTTCGGGTGGGCAGCGCCCGCACGAGTGATCCAAACTCGCTGCTTCTCGTCGTCGACGCAGTACCAGATCCTGCCACCCCCGGTGACCTCGTACTGCCACTGAGGCAGCTCCCGCCCCCCGATCACTCGCCGGCCCAGTGAACCGTGCAACGGGTGCTGCCGCTGACTCCGCCGATGCGGGTCACGCGCCATAGCGTCAAAGGCGGCACGCACCGCAGCTGGGTGGCTGCGGCAGAGCTCGTCCCATCCCCGGCCAGCATCATTATCGGCCGCGTAGATATCCCACGCGTCCGGGTCCGCGGGACGGGGGACACGATCACCGCGGCGAGTCATGCCGGCGGGCCAAGCATCGGGCCATCGCCTGCCAAGGGCCGGGCCAGCTCAGCCGACAGGCCGGGGTCGGCGTGCAGGGCTGCGGTCTGTCGCCACTCATGGACGAGTTGCGTGAACGAGGCGAGCACCCCCGCCTCCGCACCGGCCTGCAGCCGGCGCAGTACGGCTTCGACGCACGCGGCGCGCTCACCGTCGGGAAGCAGGTCGAGCCAGGGGAAGACCTCACCGAAGACCCGCTCGAACACACTACGGGCGACCTGTTCATGCAGTGAAGTGCGGAGAAGGCGGGCTGCGAGAGCGACGGCTTCCTCCACATCAGCGGCGCGGTCGGCCCGTTCGATCCGCAGGTTGGGCCTGTCACGCCTGACCAGTTCGACGACCTCACCCTGGTCAACGACGGCGAGCACGCTCGTGGGCTGACGGAGCAGGTCACTGTAGGGGAAGGAGACATGCGTGGCCGGGACACCCATGACCCGATGATATCTGAACTACTTCAGATGTCTACGCCACGCATCCGATACACCCGCGACCCTCGCCACCGACAACGACAGCACCCACGCGGCCGTCCGCCGCACGACGCCCTCACCCGAGAATGCGGTGCTGTCCGCGGCCCCCGCAGTCATAAGTGAAGGCTTCCCATTTTTGTAGGCAGTCCCTGGCTGCCTCCCTCGGTTGGCTCTTGGGGATGTACGAGTGACGCGGGAGTCGGCCGGAGAGACTTCGACCGTAGACAGGGACGCCGAAAGATGATCATTCTGCCGCTCCAGTCATGCCCAGGGCTCGGCTTGTCGGAGCGCTCGATCACCATTGACGCGTGAAAGCTTTCATCGACGAGTCTTATGACGTGAGGACGGGTACCGGCGGCTTCTACGTA
>NZ_CAKJTL010000003.1:0-21798 GCF_917627385.1 Protofrankia sp. CiT1 | reverse complement strand
CTCTTATTGGCCGCAGTGTTCGCCCACGCCACCGCCGAGGATGGCATCCGTTCGGCGATGCTGGCTGCGCGGGCTCGTGGGCAGCGACGAACGCACCTCCGTAACGAGGGGGAGAAACGGGCACTCCTGCTCGCCGAACTCGTCGGCGGCCTTGCTCTCTCGCCGCTCGTCGTGTTGGGCAGCCCCTGCTCACGCCCGGAACGGGTGCGGGTAAAGTGCCTGGAGAGGCTGGCTGTCGAATGCGGGCCACGCATCGAGCGAGTTGTGATCGAATCGCGTGGGCCGGGGCTCGACCGGAACGACCGGCGCGTGCTCGCCGCCGTGGGTGCTCGCTGGGGGTATGCTCTGCCCTACGAGTTCCCGATCGGCCGGGATGAACCCGTACTATGGGCCGCTGACATTGTTGCGTCGTCGGTCTTCCGCGCCCTGCGTCATGACATAAACGATCTTCTTGCGGCGCTCGGTGACATGACCGTGGCAGACATCGATGGCGTCTGAACCGCATGCGTACTGTGCACGGACACGCAGGCGCCCGGGGTCCCGTCGTCCGGCGGGCACACCCGGGCGTCACTTCGATCCTCTCAGCGGAGAACCGCCTGTTCAGTGTAGGTCACGGTGAGCGCCTGGGGCAGAGCAGGGGACGGGCCGGACAGCCACGGCTCTCGATCGTCGACCCGATCTGCCGCCCGGTCGCGGTCGAGTCGCTCATCCTCGCGCTGTGCACCGGCCGTCCGGCCTGCTCGCCGAGCCGGCTGGACGTTTCGCGCGCGGGCAGACAACGCCCGCAGCGACCAGTGGCCGATTGGGGAACCGTTCCACCAGTTCCGGGAACAGCGCTGTCTGATGCGATGAAGGAGCGGGGTCTCCGCTCCTCGTGACACTCCCCCTGCGGACCAGACTCCCGCACGACCGAGGACGTTAACTTCGAAAATTCACGCCGCGATCGTCAACCGTGATGAGTGGCGGCATGGGACGGATGCCTACGGTTCCGTCGCAACGACGCCTGGAAGATCGGCAAAACGCGCCTGGCATCACGGCTGACGATGATCCGACCAGTCTCGGTGGCATGGGCAGCGATGACCAAATCATGGGCTCCGTGATGCTGTCCGATCCGACGCGAGGCCGCGACGAGGCGAGCGTGATGAATGGCTGTGCCCTCTGTGTAATCGAGTACGTCCAGCATCGACGTCATAGCGGACAATGCTCGTGAACGGTCGGCAGCTCTGGCGGCGGTGTCGGCCAGCTCGATCCGACGCGGTATTCGGCGACCGACACGGCCGCGACCGCAAGCTCGTCGTCCAAGGCGGACCTGTCGATGGTTCCCCGTTCGTAGAAAATCAGGATGTTGGCATCGAGAATCAGGCGACGGCCCACGGGTTGCCCCCGTCCGCCAACAGAGAACTGACCGCCTCTGCGAGGTTCTCCTCAAAGGTGTCGTCCGGCGGGGTGCTACCGATCAGCGCGGCTCCGAAGTCGGCGCCGGTCCTTCGATACACCGGCCCGATCTCCGCGATCGGACGATTGCCACGCGTAATGGCGATAGTTTTACCGGCCTCGATCGCGTCAAGCAGGTCCGAGAACCTCCGAGACGCCTCGGTCGCCGTAATGCTTCGCATGATCATAAAAGTATCTGACAGTCAGACATCTCACCCCACGGCTTATGTCGATCACAGTACCTAGCGAAGCGAAGCGATCGTCCGGGAACGGGTGAAGCCGCCGGGCGCGGGGTCGGGGCTGGGACCGCAACCAACGCGGTGCGCCCCCGCCGCACCGCCGGATACCCCGCGCCGACGACCGGCTCGGCCCCGGCCAAGCAGGTCAGCGTCTTTGGAGCGGTCCCGGTTCCGTGGACAGCAGCCCAGGTCCGCTACTCCCGGAATCCCCGCCGCTGCCCCAACGCCGAGAACAAGCCCTCGAACCGAGGCAGTTTAGTCCTCCAACGGCCCCGGTGTCGGCGGGCAGAGAAGACGTCTGGTCATCGTCGGGCCGTAAGTATTCGGTGATGCCGGGGACGGCTCCGCCCCGCTCGTAGCTGGGACGCGGGTCGAGCGGATCGGGTACGGGACAGTGCCGTAGGAGCGGATTGAGTCGATGCGGCTCGTCCGGGAGCAGTGTTATGGACTGTTCGTGACGTGCCAGGCGTGGCGCGTGGTCGTGACGACGTTAATGGTGTGTTCTCTGTAGCGTGCCCGCCGCGCCCCTGATCGAAGATGCTGCCGTCGATGCGGCGCGCTGGCGTGCGCGGGCCGAGCGGGCCGAGGCGCAGCTGACGGAGGCACAGGAACGGATCTCGGAGTTGTCCGAGCAGGTCGCGATGCTCGGCCGGATGCTGTTCGGGAAACGGTCGGAGAAGAATCACCCCACCCCCACCCCGGATCCGAGCGGCGAGGGCGCCGACCCTGGCGGCCCGGGCGCGGACGACCAGCCGGACCGGCCGCGGCGCGGCCAGCGGCGAGGGAGCACGGGACACGGCCGGCGCGACTACTCCCACCTCGAGACCCGCGAACAGATCCACGACCTGCCCGAGGCCGAGCGGACCTGCCCCTGCTGCGGGACGGCGTTCGAGGCGTACAGGACCGAGGACGCCGAGCAGGTCGACTGGCAGGTGACCATCACCAGGATCGTGCACCGGCGGTGCCGGTACCGGCGCCGCTGCACCTGCCCGGGTCCGCGGGCGGTGATCGGGCCGGTGCCGCCCAGGCCGGTGGCCAAGGGCCGGTTCACTGCCGCATTCCTAGCCCGGCTGCTGTTCGAGAAGTATGTCCTGGGCCGGCCGCTGCACCAGATCGCCCGGGCCCTGGCCGCCGACGGGCTCGATGTCGCCGAGGGCACCCTGTGCGGGGCGTTGAAGAGCGTGCACGAACTGCTCGCCCCGCTCGAACAGGCGATCGCCGCATGCAACGCCGTCGCCGCCCACCTGCATGCCGACGAGACCAGTTGGCGGGTCTTCGAGCAGGTCGAGGGTAAGGAGGGTCACCGCTGGTGGCTGTGGGTCTTCGTCGCCGCCGACACCGTCGTGTTCCGGATGGACCCCACCCGCTCGGCCGCGGTGCTCACCGGGCACCTCGGCATCGAGCGCACCGACGCCGCCCTGCCCGAGGGCCGGCGGCTGCTGCTCTCAGCGGACTTTTACACCGCCTACCAGGCCCTGGCCCGTGTCGAGGGCGTCGACCCACTCTGGTGCTGGGCCCACATCCGCAGGTACTTTATCCGGGCCGGGGACGCCCACCCCCAGCCGCGGTACTGGCGGGACCTGTGGGTGGGCCGGATCGCGGCCCTCTACACCGCCCACCGCGCCCTGGCCGCCGCCGAACCCGGCAGCCCTGCCCACCACCAAGCCACCGCCGCGTTCGAGGCGGCCTTGGCCGCCATCGACACCGCCCGCCGCGAGCAGGCTGCCGCCCCCGGCCTGCACCCCGCAGCGAAGAAGGTCCTGGCCACCCTGGACCGGGAATGGGACGGGCTGGCCCGCCACCGCGACGTCCCCGACATAGATCTTGATAACAATGCGGCGGAACGAGCGCTGCGGACCCCGGTCGTCGGCCGGAAGAACTACTACGGCGCGCACGCGACATGGTCCGCGGAGCTGGCCGCCCGGGTGTGGACCATTACCGGCACCGCTGAGCGCAACGGCCGCGAACCCCTGGCCTACCTCACCGGCTACCTCCAGGCCTGCGCCGCCGCCGGGAGCCGGGCACCCGCCGGTGAGACACTCGAACGGTTCTTCGTCTGGCTGCACACCCCCGGAAGCCACAATCACGATCTCAACGAAGAGATTCCGCCTGGCCCGGCGCCGTAACCCCACCCGAACAGATCCTGAGCCGTTCCAGACACCTGGCCTTCACCCACGGGCCGGGTCCTCGGCATGCTCTTCCCCGGCATCACCGAATACTTACGTCGGGCCTCTTCACCGTAGAGACAACCGACAGTGAAGCCCTACCCACCACAACCCAGATCCAACGAACTACCGCTAGAGATCACCCGTTCTACTTCGACGTCGGGTGCCGCGCCCCGAGCCTCACGTCTGGCAATCGGCAAAGCTCGGCACCGAGAAACCAAGCTCGGTCAACCTGGTTGCGATTCTCTGTGATGTCCAGCGGAACCGATACGATGCGACGAGTATTTCCGCGCGTTTGACGAGCGTGTCGCCTTCTTCCCTTTCTTCATTGTCGAGCATCTCAACCAAGGCCGCGTCAACACCGTCGATGAACGTGTCTTGGGCGGTATCGGCTAGCGCGGGTACGGCGCAGCCCAGCTCCTCCAGGCGTCGCCTCACCTGTGCGGGGGGCCAGCGGAGGTAGCCCGCTGCGGCGATGACGTGGACGAGAGAGACCGGACCGCCGTCGAGCCACGGACTGCAGCCGTTCACATAGGCGCTGAGCAGCAGCGCGTCCCGTGGGGAGAGCTGCCCTGCCGGCATGTCGCCGAGGTCGCCGAGAGACGCAACGGCCAGCCCCGTCCCGGCCAGAGCCGAGGCGACGGCGGCCGGCGCCTGCCCAGTGAACTCGGCGACTCCCAGAACCTGCGCCAGCGAAATCGCGCTCTGGGTCGGGTCAGCGGTGTCGGTCCCGCCCAGGGCCACAGTGAGGAACGCGCGTTCGGTGTCGGTCACGTCCCGCACGGCCTCCGGGACAAGGAACCCGAGACGGCAGAAGCGATCCCGGATCTCGGCCACGTCGCAGCCGAACACGCACGCTGCTCGCAGGACGTGCGCCAGCGGCACGCAGAGGTCCGCAAGCCTCGGGCCGTACCCGGTCAGGAAACGGCTGACGAGGGTCGCATCGACGGCGTCAATCTCGCGTACGGCAGGGTCGGGGCGGTGCGCCACCTGGAAACCCAGGGATGCGAAGCGCTCGGCGACCTGCAGGGGCCGGCGGCCGGTTGCCTCTGCGGCGGCGAGGATATGCCCGAGCGGGACTGGCCCGTCGGGTAACCATGGACCCTCACCGTCGAGGTTCCGACTCAGGAGCATGAGGTCGTTGGCGTCGGTGCCACCATGCGTGATTTCGCAGGTACCTGATGGTACCGAGAGCGTCAGGCTGGTGGCCCAGCGGGCGAGGTCCCGGGGGTCGAGGCCTGTGTGGTGCGCCGCAGCGAGGACAGCCGCGCGGCTGGGCATCGCGGACATTCTTCGCTGGCCGTCCTGCTGGACGTCCAGCAGGACGGCCAGCGTCTCGTTTTCCTCGCAAGTTAACTCGATGTCGGGCACGTCGCTGACCGGGAACCCGAGGCCAGCCAGGTCCTGTGCGACCTCGGCTGGCCGTCGGCCCGTTGACGCAGCCGCCCGGAGAATGTGTCCCGTCGGGACGAGCCTATCGTCGATCCACGGTCCAGAGAAGTCGATGTCTAGGGAGAGCAGGATGAGGGTGGAGGCGGTGACGGGGCAGGCGTCCCACCCGTCCGGGTCGGCGACCGGGATGCCGAAGGAGCGTACGCGGTCAGCGAGTTCGGACGGGCTGCGCCGCAGGCGGATGGAGGCCGCTAGGATATGTGCCACCGTGACCTGCTCCCGGCTTCCGCAGGGTATCCACGAGCCGATGCCTCGGAGATCATAGCTCAGCAGGATGGCGTCGTCAGTCGTCATGACGATGCCGGCCACGTCGGGGACGGCGATGCCAGCCCGTTCCCAGAGGGCTGCCATCGCCGCTGGCGAGCGCCCCAGCGCGAACGCCGAGCCGAGGATCCCGGTAAGCGAAACCCCGTCTGTGTCGACGGCACGTTGGATCTGGTCGGCCGGGATGCTGTGGAGGCCCTCGTCATGGGCGGGGTCGATGGTGGCTACCACGAAACCGTTGCGGCGCAACTGGGTGGCGACGTCGGTGGGCGCAACCGACCGGGCCTGAGCGATATGGAAGATTTCTCCGCGGAGTACGGGCTCGCCCACCCCCCGGGAACTACGGTCTTCGATGCCACCGCCGGGGGAGTCCTCGAGTCGAGATCTCGCCTGCGGCGGGAGACGGACCGTGCGCGCGACCGGGAAGCCGAAGTCCCTGAGCCGCGTGGCGACGACCCGAGGTTCGCGGGCTGTCGCGGCTGCTGTGTCGATGATGAAGCCGAGGGGCAGAGGTCGGCGCGCCAGCGGGTACACCGATCCTCGTCCGAGGAGCTGCTTGTCGGACGGGTGGAGGCGAGAGCGGATAGCGACGGCGGCTCCTGGGACCCGGTAACCGAGTTCCGCCAGACGCGAGCAGACCTCACCCGGTGTCCGGTCGGTCTGCACGGCGGCTCGGAGCAGATGCGGTAAGGACACCTGTGCACCGTCCAACCACGGCCACTTGCCGTCGAGGTTTTTGCTGAGGAGTACGAGGTCCCACGGCTCGGAGCCGAGGAGCGGGACGCGGCTGCGCGGGGAGATATCGATACCGAGCAGCCGGAGGCGACGTGCAATGTCGTCGAATGTACGGCCGGTGTGCTGAACAGCGGCGAGGACGTGCCCCAGGGGAGCATGGCGATTCAAGGAAACGCTTTTCCCCTGGAAGTCGTCGCTAAGGATTGTCAGGTCGTCCACGTCGACGGTGGCTCCGTCGACACCTTTCAGGTCTGGGTACACAGCCCCCAGCAGATGCGCGCGACACGCAATCTCAGCAAGGGTGCACCGTAGCCGGCTCGCGGCGGAAAGCAGATCACCCCAATTTCGCCGAGCATAGCGCGAGATGCTGTATTGCCACGGTGAATAATAAATGTCTGGCTGGTCCAGTCCCAGGACAATCATGTCGCTCGGTCTCGTCGGCGGATGGCCGGCCCAGCGGTCCGGCGCAGCCAGGCCGGCGCGCACCCAACAGGCGATTCGCCCGCATATGACAAAATCTGGTATGTCTAGATACTGTTTGTCCGCATTTGGCTGTGGTTGCCGAGTTGCGTCCAGGAGCTCCCGGTCGATAGAGAAACACCCGACAGCGGCGACCGGCACGCGTGTGTTGTCGGCGGCGACCCACGAAGCGCCGGGAGTGTCGACGAGCTGTTCGAGGACCGTGTCCGCGACGAGCGGGAATGCTTGGGCCAGGTCGGCCAGCCATTCCATCGAGACGTCGAAGACGCCACCTGCGAGGAGGGTTGGCACGGTGCCGGCGAGCAGTGCGTCAACGCCGGGTGCGTCCCTGAGCTCTCGGATACTGTTCCTGTCAACGGACAGGTCGGGGACTAGGGGTCCGGTCAGGTTGACGACGACACCGAAGACCTGTTTCCCTACCCACAGTCCATCCGCGAGGATCGCCCCCTGCCCGTTGCACCACCACACAGCGGTGCCCGTCTCCAGGATCTGCGTCGTCACACGTTCGGGGTACCGCAACGGATTCGTGTCCCCGACAGGCGCGGAGTCGGCGAGCCGTCCCGGCAGCCAGTGCAGCGCGGACGCGCCGTCGGCCGCGTAGGTGTCGAACTCGGCGACCCAGAGGATGCCCAGGAGGGTGTCCACGCAGGAGACCACCGCCTCGTCCGGCCGCCGGGCCAGGTGGAGCCGCACGGTCGTCCCGGCTTTCTTGCCGGGGCCGAGGTTCTGGACGCGAAAGAGATTACCGGGGCCGGCGATAGTGACGTGGAGGTGGTCGCCGGGACGGTCGTCCAGACCGGCGCGGCACGTGTCTATGGTAATCTCGTCAGCAATCATGAAATAGCTGAGGACACCGATACCGAACCGGCTGTTCGGGAAGAATTCTACGGGCGGGTCGCACGCGGCCCACGCAACCATCTCCTCGACGACCTCAGGCATGTCGACCGACCTGGTACCCGCCTCGGCGAAGAGGTCGGTGAGTTCCCGTAAACCCATGCCGATACCGTTGTCCCGGCATTCGAGGTAGGGGTTGCCGTCGACATCGAGACTCTGCTGAAATTCGATACGCCCTTCCCATGCCGGGCGCTCGCCGGTAGTCCGCTCGAGGTAGTCCTGCCGCGCCCGCCGATACCGGCATGCATCAAGCGCGTTCTGGTAGAGCTCACGGACCGCCAGCGAACGGTTGCCGTAGAGCTGCTTACCCATCAGCAGTTCTTGCACACTGTCCTCGGCCAGACGGAACTGGGCACCAGCGGAACTGTAGGCGGGCCGGCCATCGACATCCGCCGCCCGCACGCCGTCCGCCGTCGCGTGCGTCGGAAGCATAGCCAGAGCCGGGAACTCCCCGGCGGCGTAGTGTACCTCGCCGAGCAGCCTGTCCAGGGTCGCCGCGTGCCGCTCAAGGGCGACCTGCACGGCCTGGTGCTGGCAGCGCGCGGCCAACGCCCGAGTCGCCCTGCCCCGCTGCTGCCATTCGGCCCGTTGCAGCGTGTCGTGCAGGTCGGCGAGGTGAACCGGGTCGCCCACGCCCACGTGCCCGGCGACGACGTCGGGAAGAGCGACCGCCTCGAGGGCCATGCGCTGGCCCACGGCGAGGACGTACCCCACCAGCCTCCCGCGCACGGGCTGCTCCACAGCGGACGCCGCACCCACGGACGTGGTGTCACCGAGCACCACCAAGCGGTCCGTCCGGCCGAGGAATTCCGGCTCGGCCCGCAGCGCTGCGAGTAACGCGCCGACACGCTGCTCGTCGAGCACCTCGCTGGCCAGGGAACCGGCACCGAGCCCGCCGAGCAGCTCCGGCACCGTCCCGGACTGATAGGACTCCGGCCGCCAGGCCACCCACCGGTGGAGCAGCCACCAACCGATCGCGGCAGCCGGGGCGTGCTGTCCGGCACGCTGGGCACGGCCCGCCCTTCGCAGAAGCCTCGGATATCCCCGTGCGAAGGCCCCGAACTCGGCACGGGGCCCACTCGCAGCCCTGACGTCGAGGTCCTCCGGGCACACCACCGCAGCCTCGGCGGCCACCCGCGCCCAGAAAGCCTCATGCAGGAACGGGAGCGCGACCAGCAGCGTAGCCTCCGCCGGAGACAACGGATCACCATCGGCGGCCAGGCGGCCCACCAGGAACTCCACTCTCCTGGTCATGCGCAGGGCGACGCCCGGCCCGCTCCACGGGTCGCCTGTGAGCAGTTCAGCCGTCTGGTCACGGTCCCGCGCCAGCCGGGCAACCAGGTCGATCGCCGCGCCGCGGAGATCACCAAACGATGGGCCATCGGCGACCAGAGACCAGGCGTGATGCCGCTCTGCCGCACGGCACCATGGATGGTCAAGCCCGGTGCCCGCCGCACCCGTTCGCGAACCCGGGAACGGCAGGAAGCCACCGGGGTCACACAAGGTCATCGCCCGCAGGCTGCCGGCATCGCCCATCTGCCGGTTGAGGCTGTCCTGCAGGTCGCGGAGCGTGCCGGGGACCGGGTCCTGCGCGAGGACGCCAGCGAGCGCACGGGTTAACGGGCTCTGGGTACCGGGTCCGGTCGGCTCGCAGAAAAGGTAGGCGACGCCGTGGCCTGCCACGGCCTCAAGCACCCCGTTTCCCCAGCCGTCACCGGTAACGAGCGCCCTGATGTCAGCGTCGTAGGCACATATACCGTCGACCAATATGAGGATGTTGCGGGCTGGGCTCTGTGCGATCGCTGCCGTCCAGTCGAGGGGCACGCACAAGTCCCAGAAGGGCTGGTAGCCGACGGAGGCATCGGAGGGTACGAGATAGTCGCGGCCTTGGTGGTGGACGCCGTTGCCGGCGAGCAGGATAAGGAGTGTCTCGTCACTGGCCGCATTGCCGATGACCGCCTGGATGGCGGCTTTGATAGCGGCGAGGCTCGTCCGGGAACCGTCGTGCACCTCTGTCCGGTAGCCGACCCTCTCCAAGGACTCCGCCGCGAAGCCAAGGTCGCCAGGCAGCCACGGCAGCGTAGGCAGTCGTTCGTCGTCGTAACCGGCGACGCCTACGAGGAACGCCCGAAACCCCTGCGGCTCGGCCATGACCGCCCGCCGGAGCGAGGGGGCAGCCGACCGGTCACCGACCCAACCGTTCCCGGGGAAGGCGGGAGCCGACCGGGCCGACGGAGCCTGCGGGGGGATCGCAGCGGCCAGCGGCCCGGGGAAGGCAGGTTCGTTCACGGGCTTGGCGCGGCCCGCGACCGCAGCGCGGACCGCAGCAAGCAGACGATCACGGGCATCCCGGGCGGGAAGCCTGAACACGTCAACCGAGACGACCTGGCCGAGCAGACCCGGCCGGGCACAGTCCTCGACCCGAACCGGCAGGAGCTTCCTGGCGAGGCCGTCGGGGTCGGCCATCGCGGCGGCCTGCCATTCTTGGCGGCCGTACACCGACGTCAGGTAGGCCTCCGAGAGGACGGCCACCGTGCGCGTGGCATCCCTCATCCCGTCCTGCATCCGGGCGGACCAGTTTGAGCCCGCAACCATATCCCACGCTTGGACCAGTACCTGGTAGCCGGCGGCCTCAAGCTGCCATGCGATCCATTCCGCCCATGCCTGGTCGGCCGTCGTGTACGACACGAAGAATTCCCACCGGCCGGAGCCCACGATGTTGCGTGGTTTCTCTACCTCCACGCAGCAAGCATGACAGAGGTGTGGAGAGCCTCCCGCGCTCATATGACGCGGTTGGAGATAACGCCCCAACGCCCCATCCCGGGCTCACATCCCGGAGCCTCCGCCCTCCGAACCAGCGGTTTGCATAAGGGGCTCCGGCAGTAGGGCGTTCGACCAGACAACGACGCCCGGGAGATTACTGGCGGTAGTTCGTTGGATCAGGGATGCGGGAGCCGCTGGGATGCGTCAGCCCCTGCCTCGCCACCAGATCAGCCGTACCAACCTTCAGATCATCCGAACACACAGCGGAAGCGCCGGCAGCACTCACAGTTCACACGTCATCCTCGTTTCACAGACAGGACCACACTCTGGTATCACGATCGCTACATCTGGGTGAAAACGGACCGTCGGAAGAGGTGGGCTTCGGTGATGGCCGACGACGTGGCCTCAGCGGTTCTCGACGCGCTGCCCATCGCGGTCGCCGTGCTCGACTCCGACGGCACGGTGCTGCGGCTCAACGAGGCGTGGCGACGCGGCGGCGCGACCGGTACCGCCCTCGTCCCCGTCGCGCCGGGCGGGAGCTGGCTTGCCGCATGCGCGGCCGCGAGCGCGCACCTGCCATACCTCGACCAGCTCGCAACCATCACCAGGCAGCTGCTGGACAACCATCGCGGCCGCCCCCACCTGGAGGTCCACTGCCCGGGACCGCGCGGTCCCCGTTGGCTGCTCGTACGGTTACGCCCGCTCATGGGCGGCCAAGGGCTCGTCGTCCTGGTGGATGACATCACCGAACGGCGTGAGACCGAGGAGAAGCTGCGCCATCACGCGACGCATGACACGCTTACGGGCCTCGCGAACCGGCTGGCGGTGACCGAACGGCTCGCCGAGCTCAGCAGCGGCTTCCCGGCTCAGCCGACTGACCAGACCAGCGGCAGGGATGACCTCCATCCAGCCGCTTTGTTCTTTCTCGACCTGGACTCCTTGTGCACAATCAACAATACGTTCGGCTACCGCATCGGTGACATGGTCCTGCGGGCCACCGCGGCTCGGCTGGCCTCCGCGCTGCGTCCGACCGACCTGTTGGCCAGATGGGGAGGGGACGAGTTCGTGGTGGTGGCGGGCCATCTGACCAGCACGGACGCGGCGGTCCTGGCCGAGGCGCTGACCCATTCCCTGGCCGAGCCGCTCGCCATCGGCGGGCATCGGATCACAGTGTCGGTCAACGTCGGGATGGCCCTGCTGGACGCCGCCACCGGGTCCATCAACCAGCGGCGGTCAGGGCGCTCCCGATCCGATGAACCACCTTCCCCGGACGCCGTCGAACTCGTCGAGCTGGCGAGCGAGACACTTGTCCGCAGCCGGACCCAGCGCCGTCACCGGCCGCGGCCACGCCTATAGCAGCCCAAAGCAGCCCAAAGCATAGGGCCCGTTATGTCGGTATCAGGACGTATCGTATGACTATGCGCCTGACGCTGACGGTGTCTGACCCGGCTCACGACGTCAGCGCGGACGTCCTCCTGGACGCCGACCCGGACACGCCGGTCAGCGCGGTCGCCGATACCCTCACGTGCCGTCTCCGACCGTCCGTCGCGGCGGGCAGGCCAGACCTGTTCGTCGACGGCCGGCTCGTCACCGGAACGCTCTCCCTCGCCGAGTCCCCGATCCGCGAGGGCACTGTGATCAGCCTCGACTCACCAGCGGGCTGGCTGGCGGGGGAACCGCCCGGCCTGATCGAGGTCCGGGTGATCGGCGGACCGGGCGCGGGCGTGGTTCACCGACTCGGGCCAGGTGAGTTCGCCGTTGGTTGCGGGGCTGCCTGCGCCGTCCGGCTGGACGATCCCGGCCTCGCGGCCGAGGCGATGACAATCACGGTGATGGCGGACGGCTCGTGTCGCCTCATCCCCGCGGCCACCCATCCTGATCAACAGCCTGCCGCCGTGCTCGTCAACCGCGAACCGCTACAGGCCCCGATCGATCTCCCAGCCGGCGCCCAGATCGCGATTGGGTCCGTCCTGCTGGAGATGGGCACGCCGAGCCAGGCCGATGCCGCGCTCAAGCCGTCCGACGACGGGATGGCCCTCGATTTCAACCGGCCGCCCCGGTTGCTCCCGCCGCTGCGCCGGACGCGCTACAAGCTGCCCAGCGAGCCCTCGGAACCGGAACGGCGCCCGATGCCGATCCTCATGGCGCTCATGCCGCTGGGCGCGGGCGTCGCGATGGCCCTCCTGTTCCGACAGTATTACTTTCTGCTAATGGCCGTCATCGGCCCAGTAGGAATGATCGGGATGCACGTCTCCAGCGACCGGCACGGCAGGCGCAGCTACCGTAAACAACTGGCCGACTACCATGACAGGCGGGAAGAGGTCGAGACCGACGCGCGCCAAGCGCTGGTCAGCGAACGCTCAGCCCGGCGCGCCGACTTTCCCGATCCGGCGACCGTCCTGCTCACCGCCGTCGGGCCGCGTGGACGCCTGTGGGAACGCCGCCGGGACAATCCCGACTACCTGTGCCTGCGGCTGGGCACCGCCGACCTGCCCAGCGAGGTCGTGATGGAGGACCCGGCCGCTCCGGAACACAGACGCGAGATCACCTGGACAGCGCCGGACGTCCCGGTGACGGTAGCTCTGCCCGAGCGGGGAGTGCTGGGCATCGCCGGCCGCGGCGGCCTGCCCCGGGTGCTCGCCTGCTGGCTGATCGCCCAGGCCGCGACCCTGCACAGCCCACGCGACCTGGCGATCTACATTCTCACCGACAGCTCCGGTGAATCCGCTTGGCAGTGGGTGCGCTGGCTTCCGCACTGCCGTCCGAGCGAAGGCCAGAACACCACCGTCCTGCTCGGGAGCGACGACGAGTCGCGGGCCCGGCGCATCGGCGAGCTGATCAATCAGGTGGCGGCGCGGGCGGCCACCCGGGCGAACCCGACCGGCATGAACCCGCTCGGCGACAGCCCGGACGTACTGGTCGTCATGGACGGCGCGCGCCGGTTGCGGTCCGCGCCCGGAATGATCTCAATCCTGCGGGACGGACCCGCGCTGGGCATCCACTCGATCTGCCTGGACCACGACACCCGGTACCTGCCGGAGGAGTGTCAGGCCGTGGCCGAGGAAACCCGCACCGGGCTGTGCCTGGTGGAGATGCATACCGAGATCGTCCGTGACGTCCGCCCGGATCTCGTCTCGACCGCGCTGCCCGCCGATCCCCACGCCGTGGTGACGGCTGGCAGGGCCGCGGCCTGGTGTGCACGGCTCGCCCGCGCCCTGGCACCGGTCCGCGATGTCGGCGGGGACGACGAGGCGACCATCCCGAGCGCAGCCCGGCTCCTGGACGTGATCGGCCTGGAGCCACCAACCGCGGCCACGGTGGCCGCTCGCTGGCTTGTCTGCCCGCGTAGCACCACCTTCCCAGTGGGCCTCTCGTTCGACGGCCCGTTCGCGCTGGACCTCCGCCGGGACGGCCCGCACGGGCTGATCGCCGGCACCACCGGATCCGGCAAGTCCGAGTTGTTGCAGTCGATCGTTGCGTCGCTCGCCGTCGTGAACCGGCCGGATGAAATGACGTTCGTACTCATCGACTACAAGGGCGGCAGCGCCTTCGCCGACTGTGTCCGGCTACCGCACACGGTCGGCATGGTCACCGACCTCGACACCCACCTGGTGACCCGAGCGCTGGAGTCGTTGTCGGCCGAGCTCCGCCGGCGTGAACGCATCCTGGCCGACGCGGGGGCGAAGGACATCGAAGACTACGCCCTGCTGGCCACCACGGGGACGCGGCGCACACCGGCCAGCCCGCCGTCAACACCGTTGCCCCGCCTGTTACTCGTGATCGACGAATTCGCCTCGCTCGCCCGTGAACTGCCCGCCTTCGTTACCGGCCTGGTCAACATCGCGCAGCGTGGCCGTTCGCTCGGTATCCACCTCCTGCTCGCGACGCAGCGTCCCGGCGGGGTGGTGTCGCCCGAGATCCGCGCGAACACGAACCTGCGGATAGCATTGCGCGTCACCGACGCCTCGGAGAGCTCCGACGTCATCAACGCGCCGGACGCCGCGCGCATCTCACCGTCCGCCCCCGGCCGTGCCTACGTCCGGCTGGCGCACGCGTCACTCGTCCCGTTCCAGGCCGGCCGGATCGGTGGTCGCCGGCCGGCCGCTGCCAGTGCCAGTGCCGCTGTCGGTGCTGCTGTCGGTGCCAGTGCCGCCGGTGTTCGTGGAAACATCGCCACACTCGGTGCCGGGCCGCGAAAAGATGATCTAGAACAGCCCTGGGTGACTGAGCTGACCTGGCCCGCGTTGGGCCAGCCCCCACCAGCACCACCACGGCTACGAACATCCAGCAACGAAATCACCGATCTCAAGGTGCTCGTCGAAGCGATCCGGGAAGCCGCCACCACCTTGCGCGTCGCACCCCAGCACAGTCCGTGGCTACCGCCGCTGCCCGAGCGGCTCACCCTGGCAACGCTGCTGGAATCCGTCTCCGTGCGCTCGAACGCGCTGCCGGCCGTCCCGATTGGCCTGTCGGACCACTGTGACCGCCAGGCTCAGCTCCCCTACACACTCGATATCGAAAACGGGGGCCACCTGCTCTTCGCCGGTTCACCACGGTCGGGACGATCGACAGCCCTGCGTACTCTGGCCGGATCAATAGCCACAACCATATCCTCCGCCGATGTCCATCTCTACGCGCTGGACTGCGGTAACAGCGCCCTTGCGCCCCTGGCCTCGTTACCGCACACCGGAGCCGTAGTCAGCAGGGACGCTCCCGAGCGGGTTCAACAGCTGCTCACCCGGATCATCACCGAGATCGTCGAACGGCAGGAGATCTTTGCCGCACGCGGGTACGCCGACCTCGCCGAACAGCGATCTACCGACCATGACCACCCACTGCCCTACCTGATCCTGCTGATCGACCGTTTCGAAGGCTTTCTGGCCTCCTTCGAGGAGGTCGATGGCGGAGCGCTCGTCGACATGCTGACCCGGCTGCTGCGCGAAGGACCATCGGTGGGTTTGCGTATCGTCATGACCGGCGATCGACGCAGCGCGTCCGGTCGATTCAGCACAGCGATCGAGAATCGGTTCGTGCTGCGGATGGCGGACCGATCTGACTACGCCATGATGGGTCTTGCCGCGGGCGCGGTGCCCGACGTGCTACCACCGGGCCGTGGATTTCAGGTCGAAACCTCGGTGGAGACCCAGCTCGCGCTGCTCGCCGAGGATCCGTCCGGCCGCGCCCAGGTCGCGGCGCTGCACGAGCTGGGCGCGGCCGCGGCTGTCCGTGACGGAGTGCCACCGGGGCCGGCTACCGGCGCCCGCACGGACTACCGGCGGCCGTTTCGTATCGACGTGCTGCCGGGACGTATCACCGTTACCGAGACCCAGGCGCTGCAGCTGGGACGACGCTCACGGCCCACGGCCAACGAGACCGGGCAATCCGTCGCGCTCGTCGCGCTCGTCGGTGCGGGCGGCAATGAGCTCGCCCCCATCGAGATCGATCTCGCTACTGACGGACCTGGTTTCGTTGTCGCCGGCCCCGCGCGCTCCGGCCGGAGCACCGCGCTGCTGACCATGGCGAAGTCGCTGCTGGCAGGCGATTCCCAGCTGCTTGTGGTGACCCCTCGGCGCTCACCGCTGGCGGCGCTCGCGAGCCATCCACAGGTGATCGATGTCCTTGGCGCGGCGGCGAATGTCGCCGACATCGATACCGCCTGCGCCTCGTCCATGACGCCGAACAGCCTGGTCATCGTCATGGACGACGCGGAGCTGCTGGCGAACGCGCCGCTGGCTGACCGCATGAGTGAGTTCCTCAGAACCGCCCGCGACGCCGGTCACGCGTTCATCGCGGCCGGAACGACCGAGGATCTGACCAACCAGTACCGCGGGTTCATGGTGGATGCCCGTCGGTCACGATGTGGGATCATTCTCGCGCCGAGCCTCCCCAGTGAAGGGGACCTGTTCGGCGTGCGGCTGTCCCGCGGCAGTTTCGGCACCATGCCTGTCGGCCGCGGACTGTTCGTGCGACGGGGCAGGACGACGCCTGTCCAGATCGCTTTCTCCGCAACTGGGTAACATCCGCTGGCAGGCCACGCCGACAGGCGAACCCGGAAGGTGCCGCGATGACGACGGGCCGGCTCCAACGGCGCCTTGATCTGGGTGACGCGCTGGTCATCGGCCTCGGCTCGATGATCGGTGCGGGTGTGTTCGCAGCCTTCGGACCGGCGGCGGAAGCCGCGGGGGCCGGCCTCCTCATCGCCCTCGCGGTCGCCGCGGTGATCGCCTACTGCAACGCCACGTCGTCCGCGCAGCTGGCAGCCCGATATCCCGAGTCCGGTGGCACCTACGTGTACGGGCGACGCCGTCTCGGCGCCGTATGGGGCTATCTCGCCGGTTGGGGATTCGTGGCCGGCAAGACCGCGAGCTGCGCCGCCATGGCCCTGACCGTGGGGGCCTACGCCTGGCCCCAACATCCCCGTCTGGTCGCGGCTGCCGCCGCGGCTCTGCTGAGCGCGGTCAACTACTTCGGGGTGACCAAGACCGCCCGGCTGACCCGGTTGCTCATCACGCTGACCCTGATCGTGCTGGCCCTCGTGGTGATCGCCTGCCTGGCCGGCGGCACCGCCGACGCCGAACGGCTGAGCCCGATCTGGCCCGGGAGCGGGCCAGGTGCGGTCCGCGGCGTACTGCAGGCGGCGGCGCTGCTGTTCTTCGCGTTCGCCGGCTACGCCCGGATCGCCACCTTGGGCGAGGAGGTCCGTGACCCAGCGCGGACGATCCCGAAGGCAGTTTCCGCCGCACTCGGGCTTACCGTCGGTGTCTACCTCCTTGTCGGGCTGTCCGCGCTGCTGGCCATCGGCCCTGACCGGCTGGCGTCCGCCGTTGACCCACTCGCCGTCGCAGTCAGTGCGGGCAGCCTCCATGCGCTGACTCCCACGGTTCGTGTGGGCGGGGTGGTGGCGAGCCTCGGCGTGCTGCTGTCGCTGCTTGCCGGGGTCGGACGCACCACCCTCGCGATGGCCCGCGAAAGGGATCTCCCCGGCTGGCTTGCCGCGGTGCATCCACGCCATGGCGTTCCGCACCGGGCGGAACTGCTGCTCGGTGGCATTGTCATCGTCATCGTCACCGTGATCGACGTTCGGAACGCAATCGGATTCTCCAGTTTCGCGGTCCTCGTCTACTACGCGATCGCCAACGCCAGCGCCTTCACCCTGGACGGTCCGCAACGCCGCTGGCTACGGCCGGTCACGCTGGTCGGTGGCGCTGGTTGTCTCGTCCTCGCGTTCACCCTGCCGGCTACCAGCGTCATCACCGGTCTGGGCGTTCTCACCGCCGGTGTTGCGTTTCGAGCCGTGTGTAGATCACATCCCTGAGTTCGACCGCCCGGCCTCGACCGCCTGAGTTCGATCGCCTGGCCAGTCAGGCGGCCGAGGCCAGGCGATCAGGGATGTGCGGCACGCTCCACGTTGCTGGGGCCGAACTGAAAAGTCGCGGTCAGCACGTCGAACAGATCGTGCAATGCGTCCACGAGCACTACGTTCGGGCTGGAGCAGGCGATCAGGACGACTGTGTCCGACCGTGGGAGTGGGACAAAGGTCTGCATCGCCGTCGTCCTGATCCAGCCTGCCCGATCAGGCAGCGTGATGTCCTCGACGCCATAGGCGCGGACGGCCCGCCCGACCCGGGGAAGATCCACAAGTGTCACCATCGTCCACGTGTCGTCCAGCGATCGGGCGACCTTCTCCGACAGCGTGGCCAGAATGGCGTCCGGAGCGACGCCGTTCGTCTGGTCTCCATCCGTCCAGCCCCCTTGGGGAGCAGGGAGCAACGAAACTGTCACACTGGCGGACAGGATCGTCCCCTCCACCGGCTCGGCCATGACCCCGCAGAACAGTGCACCACCAGCAGCGGCGTCGCTGGCAGCGTTGCGCAGCATGCGCGAGATCGCCGAGCGGTTCTCGGCGAGTTCGGGAACAGCACGTGTACGCGCACGAACCAGCGCGTCGATGGATGCCCGGCGGGTCACCGGATTCAGGTCGACCTCAAACCAGCTGTCGGGAACCGCGATCGAGAATTCGGTGCTTGCCAGCCCGCCAGCCACAGGGTCGCCGCTCAGCTCTCCCTCACCCCTTCATCCGTAGGGTGGGGCGCCCTGATCGGATCCGTCGTCAGATTCGTCGTCAGATCGGCATCGACCTGGCGCAGTACCCGAGCGGACTCCGAGGCCATCGTCGCCAGCTTGTTCGCGTTCTCATCGATCTTCCTGCGCCCATCGCTCCAGTCATGTTCGAAATCGTCGAGGGCGCTCTCGATTTCGGCTGAACCCAACTGGCCGTGGTAATATTCGAGCGTTGATCGAGTTGCGTTCATCGTCGATCGGATAGACGCGAGATTGCTCGCGAGGGCATCCAGACCCGAAAGATCGACTGACACGCGGTCAGCAGTCATTGAAATCCACCTCCGTTGTGTACCCACCACTGCACGCGGATCGTCATAACCGGTGACCGAGGCGGCGCCCGGCACAGCTGGCACCCCGCCGAACGGCAACCGCGGATAGGATGATCAGCCTCCTAACCTTGCCCACGCAGCGAGTTCGCGAGCTGGGTATCGGCCGTGCGGAAGGCCTCCGCGGCCCTCTTGAGGTACTCGGCCATTCCGTCCAGGCCGACCAACGTGTTGGTGACACCGGTGTTGAACGTGTCGTAGGAGTCCTGGAACTGCACACTCGACTGGTCGGTGACGTAGCCGCTGGCGACCAGGCCGTCGACCGTGCGTTTCAAGGCGTTCAGATGCGCCTCGATGTCGGCCTTGCCGTTACGGAGCCGGGTGCTCGCGTCGTCCATTTCGGTGTAGGTGACGTTGAGATTGGGCATCGCCTCTGGCCTCTTTCGGAAAGATGGGCAGCTGCTGGCGAAGCGGGCGGGATGCGGGATGCGCCATCACGCGGAGGCAGGTCTCCTGGTGATCATCAAGCTGCGATCATCGGCTTATAAATACTATAAGTAATCTATTAGATACATAACGTACTGTATCCACACACCGGCAGGCCTACTCCGCAACAGCTTCGCCGCGTCGAGCATCTCACGAACTTCGCCCGCGTTGGTATGGTTATAGACGTTTTTGTCCAAATCTACTGTTTTGCGCCGCCCGCCAACACCCCCCGAAGAGGCCCGATAGCCACTCCGCTAATAGATCAACATGTCGGTCGGCGACAATCGGATCGCCCAGCGAGATCCGCATGCCGGCAGCCCGACCCGAGCCGCACCTGCCAGGCCAGGCAAAAGATCTACAAAAATGACTTTCGGTAATAGTTAAACCATATAAAGTGATGGCGTTTATCCACAGCCCAGACCAGACCCTGGGCTGCCTGATCGCGGGGGAAGACCATGAACAGCGTGACACCGTCCCGCCGCGACCACGCCGGAACATCCGGCCGCCGGCACGCGAGGCTGACCGCACGGGCCGCTTCCCCGCCCGTCCCGCGGCGAGCGCGGTTGCGCGCGGCCAGGGCCTTCGCGCTCCTCGCCACAATCATCGTCGGCGTGCCAGCCATGCTGGTGCTGCTGGTCGGTCCACCGATTCCCATGGCCTGGGCGCCAGCCTGGGCACCGGCGCGCACAGTCGACCCAGCGAGCCTGCTGGCGATCCTGGCGGACGTGGTGTGGCTGGCCTGGGTGCACTTCGTCATCTGCGTGATCGCCGAGTGGTGGTCCGGACACCGGGGCTCGGCGCTGCCGCCGCGGATCCCCTTGGGCGGCAGCTCGCAGACGCTGGCGCACCGTCTCGTCGCCGCCACCCTGCTGTTCTCCGGCACAGCTATCCTCCTCACATCCGGCACGAACGAGCCCAGGCCGCGTCCCGCCATCACGGCGTCGGCTGTCCGGCCCCCTGCCGATGACGCGGCATCCCTCGGCTCTTCCCGTGGTTCCCCGGGGGTTTCGCCAGGTGGTGCGACCGGTGAAAGCCAGCCCGAAGGCTCCGGTACCGCAGTGGCCGCGAAGGTCGATACCGGGGTCATGGCTGCCGCGGGTGTTATCACGCCCTTACGGGGGATCGCCGGTTCCGCGCTGCTGGCCGCGGGAGTGGTGGTGGCGCTTGCCGAACGGCGGCCACGGAGGAACGCGGATGATGCGGTCGATGACTTCGAAACCATGCTTCGCCTCGCCGCCGATGTCGGGGCGGCCCGATTTGTCGACCAGGCGCTGCGGGTGCTTTCCGCGGAGCTGACCCAGGCCGGTCGTGCCCTGCCCCCGGTGTATGCGGCGACTCTCAGCGATTCCGCGCTGCTGCTTCACATCGCGCCAGCCGAACCTGAAGGGCCGCCGCCGCCATGGCGAGTTGGCGAGATACCGGGACACTGGCTCATCGATCGGCTCGCCGACACGCCCGACGGCCTGCCCGCGGGTGTTGTCGCAGGGATTCCGGCGAGCACGCCCGCACCCTATCCGGGCCTTGCCACGGTTGGCACGGACGACCATGGCGCCCAGATTCTCGTGGACATCGAAGGCGCCCCAGGGATCATCAGCCTGGTCGGGGATGCCGCCGTGGCTCGTGAAGCAGTTGTGTCCATCGCGGTGGAACTTGCCACGAACCTCTGGTCGGATGACCTCCGCGTCTACATGATTGGCTTTCCGGACCTCACCGCGCCGATCGTCCCGGACAGGCTGCGCACCAGTAGCAGCCTCGACGAGGTTCTGGGTGAACTGTCCGATCGCGGCTCACGGCACGGTGGCGCGGCCGGCGGCACGAGGGATCCGGCCGGCAGCGGGCGGGAGCACAGCGGTCATGGAAACGATGTGAACAGCACCTTCGACGCGGCGCTGCGAGGCCGGCAAGCAGCGCGGACCCAGGCGCTGTGGGCGCCGGACCTGCTGGTGCTGCCCGAGCCTCCGTCCGGCGACGATGTCGCGCGGCTGTCGGTTCTCGCCGCTGGACGCACCCAGGGCATCGGGGTAATCACGGTAGGCGACACTGCCGCGGCCCGCTGGCGCTTCACGGTAGACGCCGAGCGCAGGCTCTCCTTGGGTGTCCTCGGGCTGGACGTCAACGCCTTGACGTTGTCAGCGCCCGAATACGCGGCCATCCTGGCGATGTTCAGCCAGCCTGACGCGGGTTCAACGTCCGGGGACACGCGCGGCCCCGAGCCACGCGCGCTGCCGGCGGCTCCGAGCCGCGCGGAAGCCACGGACCGTACCCAGCCGCGCATCGCCATAACGGACATGCCATGGGCGGCTCTTCCAAACGCCGAAATAGTCCGGTCTGTGGACGGGGGTTCATCAGCCGCCGCGTCGGCGCCCGGCCCAGAGCTGACACCGGCACCGGCACCCGTCCCGTGGGTACCGGAAATTCCGCGGTGGATGCGCCCCCTCGGCTCCGGCGCGCGGAGGCCATCCCCTGGCGCGCCCGACAGTCAGAGAGATACGCCGATCC
>NZ_CAKJTL010000002.1 GCF_917627385.1 Protofrankia sp. CiT1 | reverse complement strand
GAGCCTAACTAGCGATCGCATGAAATACATCACATACGCTCGAATTAGGGCGCATAGGAATAACGGTGTAACTCTCCGAAAGTGAAGATGTGCCGTGAATGACGCGGTAGCCGAAGATCGGCTGGTGTAATTCGTCCCGGCCGGGGCGGATGGCCTGCTGGCGCGGCTGGCGAAGCGCGCGGGCGGGCCGCCTGGCGTCACCCGGCCACGGTCAACGGATGCGTGCCGGGCGCTTGCGGACCCGCATCGAGGCGGGCGCCGGTGGCCGCGGACCCGTACCTCCGCGGCCGGCCTCATCCGCAATCTCCAGCTGGAGACCTCCTTGCGGGGACCCCTGTTCGGAGCTATCCGCGGCCACCGGTCCTGGCGCAGACTGCGGACTCAGATAACCACATTACGGCGGTTTTCACCAGAGAAGACATGTTATGTCCGTATATAAACTTTATTCCCTGTTTGCAGGGATATACGGCTGGGTTGCTCGGCGTTCGTCGACGCCAGCTCTGGGATTGCTCGCGTTGGGACACGAGGTCATGGGGTAATCGTCATGGACGACGGCAGCCTGCGGGTTGAGACCCTCGGGCCACTCACCGCCTACGCCCAGGGGCGGGAACTTGCTCTCGGTCCGCCGAAGCAACGGGCTGTGTTTGCCGTCCTCGCGCTGAACGCCAACGTCGTCGCCGCGCGAGACGATCTGATCGACCAGATCTGGGGCGAGTCATCGCCCGCCACCGCGGTCGGCAGCCTGCACACGTACGTGTCCGGACTGCGCCGGGTACTGGCCGGTCTGGGAGATCCGCTGACCAGTTCCGGATCGGGCTACCTCCTCCGGCTCGACCCCGTGCGGGTCGACGTGGGGCTGGTCGAGCGACTTGCGGCACGGGCCCGCGCCAACAGCTCCAGGTGTGACCCGATCTCCGCGGTCACCGCCCTTGACGAGGCGCTGGCCTGCTGGCGCCCGGGTTCCCCGCTGGGCGGCCTGCCGGGTCCGTTCGTTGCCGAACACCGTGCCCGAGTATCAGATTTACGTCTTCGGCTACTCACGGAACGCGCGGAACTTCTGCTGGACCTCGGCCAGCCTGACGATGTGGTAGCTCAGCTGAGCGGACAGGTACAGGCCAATCCGTACCATGAACGGCTGCGGGCCCTGTTGATAACGGCGCTGCACCATAGCGGCCGGACCGCCGACGCGCTCAGGGAGTACCAGGCGCTCCGGCAGCTGCTTGCCGAGGATCTGGGGATCGGCCCCTCGGCCGAGCTGCAGGCCCTGTATGTCTCGATGCTGGCGGACGATCCCGCAACCTGCCCGGCCTCCGCAAGGACGTCGCTCCAGGACGCGGCCGCCGCACCCCTGCGACCGGCGCAGCTGCCCCGCGATGTCGGCTGCTTCATCGGTCGCGCCGCTTCGGTCCTGCAGGTGCTGAGCGCATCCGCCACCGAGGACGGGGCCGACGCCACGGCCCCTGGTATCGGCTCACCGCGGATTGTGATGATCGTCGGAGTCGGTGGGATCGGCAAGACCGCGCTGGCCGTGCGCTGCGGCCGCCTGCTGTCCGCCGGTTACCCTGATGGTCAGCTGTATGTGAACCTCCGGGGCTTCGATCCCAAGCACCCCGCGCTGTCCCCGGCGGAGGCGTTGCACCAGCTGCTCGCCTCCCTGAACGTCCGGATGATCCCGGCCGGTCACGACCAGCGGGTCGCGCTGTGGCGCAGCACGGTCCGGGACAAGAGCCTGTTCATCGTGCTCGATAATGCCGAATCCGCTGACCAGATCGAGGATCTCCTGCCGGGCGGCGGTCCTTCCTTCGTCGTCGTGACCAGCCGTAGCCGACTCAGTGCTGTCGCGGTCCGGCACGCGGCCCGCCGGATCACACTGTCCCCGCTGACGGCGGACGAGTCAGTCGAACTGCTCTCCGGCACGATCGGGAGCGCCCGGGTCGACGCCGAGCGGCCGACGGTGCGGCGGCTCGCCGCGCTGTGCGACCATCTGCCGCTGGCACTGCGGATCGCCTCGGAGCAGCTGACCGCCAGGCCGCACGCCCGGGTCGCCGACCTCGTCGCGGACTTGGAGGACGCGCAGCGCCGGCTTGATGCCCTACAGATCCCGGACGACGAGCTGTGCTCCATGCGCGCTGTGCTCTCCTGCTCCTATGCCCGGCTCGACGCCGGGGCGGCTCACGCGTTCCGGACGCTGGGTTTGTTCCCGGGGGTGAGCATCGTCCCGGAGGCAGCCGCGGCATTGTTCGACCTGCCGCTGCCGGCGGCGACCACCGCGCTGCAACACCTGGCCGCCCAGCACCTGGTCGAGGCTTCCGGCAGCCGCTACCGGATGCACGACCTGACCCGGATCTACGCCGAGGAGCTGTCCCACAGCGCTGAGATGACCGGGTCACGCCAGCCAGCCCTCGAGCGGGTGCTGCGCTGGTACATCCAGACGCTGACGCCGGACTGCGCCTCGAGCGGGACCGAGCTGCCCTGCACACCCGCTCTCGAAGCGTGCCACGCGCCCCTGCGCTTCGGTACCCGGGAAGAGTCCGTGGCCTGGTGCGTGCGGGAGTGGGGCAATCTCGCGCCGCTCGTGCGTACAGCGCACCGGACCGGCCGTCACGAGCAGGCCTGGCAGCTTGTCTATCTGCTGTTCGACTACTTCTATGCTGCCGGGCAGCCCTGGGACTGGGTCGAGACGCTGCGGATCGGGTTGCGTAGCGCGGAGGCGATCAAGGACAGACGGGCCCAGGCGCTGCTTCTCAACCAGCTGAACCTCGCCTGCTCCCGGCTGAGCCAGCACAGCCCGGCCGCCCGGCCGTACGCCCAGGATGCGCTGGAGGCACTGGAAGCACTGGAACGGGCTCGCCGCGGCGAGCCGGAGTACCGCACGGACGGTTGTCTCGATGACCGCCGCGAGCCGCATGCCCAGCCCGGCGGGCTGGGGGAGGCCGCCGACGGCACGGATTTTCCGAGCGTCCTGGAACGCAGCCCCCTGACCAGCCCCGTTTCTTGATCTATTTTTTTGTTACTGGTCGCTCTCAGGGCGTGCCGTCCGCCGGCCGTCCCTGGCTGCGCTGCCAGATCAGGACCGCCTCGACCCGGCTGCCCGCGCTCAGCCTGCTGAAGATCCGGTTCAGGTGGTTCTTCACGGTTTTCTCGCTGACCTGGAGCTGCGCGGCGATCTCGGAGTTGCGGGCGCCGCGCGATACCAGGCTCATCACTTCACGCTGGCGCCGCGACAGCGTGCCTACCGGGTTATCGGCGTCAGGGTCCGTTACCAGAGCGAGCTGCCGCCCTCCTGCCGGGCGGAGGCCGGCCCGAGGATGGTCACTGACCTCGACCACGTTCAACTGATATTCCGCGCAGAGGCGGCGGGATGCCGCGGCGTCCGCCCGGGGGAGGGGGGCTGCTGGCCGGTGCGGCGCGGCCCCGACCGCGGCCCCGACCGCGGCTGGGTCCGCCGGTGCCGCATTCGCCGCCGGTGAGACCGTGACCTCGACATACGGTAGGCGGTCGATCTCCACGGCCAGGCCTTTGCTCGCGAAGACCTGCCGGATCCGGGCAAGGATGTCCGGGCTCGTGATGGCGATCCGTACATGGCTGGCGCCGGCCGGAACAGTGACGGCTGTCATGCGATCAGCGTGGCGGAGCCGGCTCCACGTTTTCTTCACGTCCTGTCCACAGCCCGGTGAACCTGCTCAGAGCGTCGGCTCCTGCTCAGACCGTGGCTGGTCGTGGCTGGTCGAGCGCGAGGCTGGTGCGGACCGGGTCCGGCAGGAAGCCCGTCTCCAGCCAGCCGTCCGGCTGGACGACAAGTTGCCAGCGGGCATCCTTCGGGCCGCCCAGCACGACCACCGCCCACGCCGGCTTGGCCTGGGCCGTCAGCTCGTTCAGCCGTTGCAGGTCACGGCCGCCTGGCGCGCGCGCGACCAGGACGACGCCGTTGCCGCCCTCGGCCAGGTTGTCCCACAGCTGCTCGACTTCAGGTACCGACAGCGTGCCGGGCGGGTGCGCATCCACGTCGGCGGTGCCGAATCCGGCTCGCAACACGGTGATCTCACGGGACCAGGGGTTGGTGGCGAGTTCGCGTGTCCATGCGTCGGCCATCCGGCGCTGCATGGCGGCTGTGCCCTTGATGGCGATGAGGCCGCGGGCTTCGACCAGGTTGAGCAGGACACGTCCGTCCTCCGTGTTCCCCAGGGTCACCAGGTGCGGGTAGGGATCCGGCCGCCCGTCATCCATCGGCGCGTACTGGAGCCCGCGCAGGGTCGCGACCCAGGTCCGTCCCTCGTCCTCGACGCTCCAGCCGGTCGGCGGCAGCTCGTCCGGTGCCGACAGGCGCAGCCGGATCTGCTCGCCGCCCACGACGACCGCGTACACGCCTGGCAGTGACCGGTTCTGCTGGGCGCAGGCGGTCGCGAGAACCCGCAGCGACCGGTCGACGACCCAGGCCGCCGACGAGTCGGGCGGCGCGGTTGTCACGGTGCGCGTGCGGCGCAGCCGGTTCGGCAGCGGCAGCCGCCCGGTGCGCCAGGCCCAGACCGCCGCCGCGGTGAGGGCAAGCACGATGACGCCCAGCAGGCCCCAGAGCGCCAAGGCCATGCCCGAGATCTTCGAGTCGGCCCGCGGCGTCGAGGACTGCGCCGGCGCGGGCTGCGCGCCCGGTGCCGCGTTGTGTGACGAGGGCACGATCAGTGGCAGCGGGCCGATGCGCACGCCGTCACCCTTGGCATCCGCGGGCAGCAGCAGCACCCAGCCCGGTTTGATCACTTCGGGCCGCTCGACCCGCAGCCCGTCCGGCTCAAGGCGGCCCTTGTTCAAGTTGAAGATCTCCGGAGCGCGGTTCCCGGTACCCAGGAAGCGTACGGCGATCTCGAAAAGGAACTCGGGCTGGCCATTGAACTGCGTCTCCACGATGTAGTACTTCACGGGCCTGGCTGCCGGTGGCCGGCTGGGCGGCGCGGCGCGGGCCGCCTGCTGCCAGCCGATCAGCGTCATGAGAACGACAAGCAGCGCGGCCAAGGCCACGACCGCGACGCGAACAGATCGAACCAGCCGGGCGGGGATGGACATCGGAATCCTCACGTGAATACCTGACCTGAATATGCGCCGGGCGCGATCGCTCGACGAAAGCTCGTCGGCGGAGATGATTCGGGCAAGTCTCAGATCTTGTGCGGCGCTCCCGCGCGGCGTCAACGGACCCGGTGGGCCCACGGGCCCACGGAACAGCGGAATTCTGGACCACCGCGGCCGCGCGCGGTTAGCGTCCACATTCGTTCGCAGACCGACGCTGCCGGCGTGAGGCGCCGTGGCAGTTCTCGAAGGGAACCCAGGATGCCAAACCTGAACGTGACCTATCAGGACATGCATGACGCCGCCGGTAAGCTGACCACCGGCAAGCAGGAGATCGAGCACAAACTGCACGAGCTCAAGTCGCTCGTGGACAATCTGGTCAACGGTGGCTATGTCACGGACAAGTCGTCCAAGGCCTTCGACCACTGCTACACGGAGTTCAACGATGGCGTGACCAAGACCATTGATGGGCTGGACGGGATAAGCGACTACCTGAACAAGGCCGCACAGGCGCTACAGGACACCGATAACCAGCTCGCCAGCGCCATCCAGAAATGATCCGCGTCCCCGGCGAGGAACGAGCACAGTGACCCGGCACCCGCGCGGGCCGTGGGCCGGCGCGGGTGTACCGGCCCGAGCATCGGTCAGGCGTCCATGAGAGTCGTCGTCACCCTCTGCCAGTCGCGCGGTGACTGGCAGCGGGACTACGTCATCGAGGCGGACCCGGCCACGCCGCTGCGCGACATCGTCGCGGTGATGCGCGAGCAGGTCCATGCGACCGCTCTCGATCCGGACGCCTTCCACCTGGGCGACCAGCCGCTCGACCTGGCCCAGACCCTGGGCGCCAGCGGCATCTTCGACGGCTCGGTGCTGTCCGTCGACGGCCCGGCGGGTGGCGCTCGCCATAGTATCGGGCTGGTCACCGTCCGGGTCGTGGCCGGTCGGGATGCCGGCACCGTCACCAGGCTGGGTGCCGGGGAGTTCATTCTCGGCTCCGACCCCCACAGCGCTGTCCGCCTGGGCGATGATCTGCCGCCGGCGGTGGTTGCGTGCACGGTGGGCCTGGACGCGAGGATCCAGGTGTGCGCGCTGCCGGGCATGACCAGCACGACCACGGAACTTGAACTGAACCGTGAGCCGTTGCCCACGGTACCGACCTGGTGGCCGCCCGGGGTGCAGCTGCGGATCGGCCCGTCGCTGATCGAGGTGCACCCGGTCCGCGCGCCTGACGCGGTGATTGAGCCCGAGCCGGACGGCGAGTGGCTGAACTACAACCGACCCCCGCGCATCCTGCCGCCTGAGCGCAGGACCGCCTTCAAACTGCCGGTGCAGCCCAAGCCCTACGTGGGCAGCCCGATGCCGTGGGTCGCCGCGGCGTTGCCGGCGATGTTCGGCGTCCTGATGGCGACCTTTTTCCACAACCCCATGTATCTGCTGGTCGCCACGATGTCGCCGATCGTCATGCTGGCCAACGGCGTCACCGGCCGCAGACAGGGAAAGAAGAGCTTCCGACGGCAGCTCGCCGAACATCGGGAGCTTCTGGCCACGGTCGAGGCGGACATCGCGACCGCGCTCGAGGTGGAGAAGGTGGACCGGCGCCGGGCCAGCCCGGACGCGGCCGAGCTGCTGATCACTGCCACCGACCCGCGCAGCCGGCTCTGGGAGCGGCGCCGGACCGACCCCGATCACCTGCTGGTCCGGGTGGGTACCGCGGACCTGCGCAGCCGGGTTCGCGTCGAGGACATGGCCGAAATGGAACACCGCCGCGCCGCGGACAGGGTGGCGCCCGACGTCCCCGCGGCGTTCTCCTTCACCATCGCGGGCGTGGTCGGGGTGGCCGGCCCCGGCGAGCGGCCGCGCCTGATGGCGCGCTGGTTTGTCGGGCAGCTGGCCATCCTGCAGAGCCCGCGGGACCTGCAGATCTATCTGCTCACCGACAGCGACGGCGAACGCTGCTGGGAGTACGCCTTCTGGCTGCCGCACCTGCGCCCGTTGCTCGGCCAGGATGCGCTCACCCTGGCTGGCATCGACGCCGAGACGCTCGGCCGGCGCGTAGCCGAGCTGACCGAGCTGGTCGCGGCCCGGCGGCGGTCCCGGCTGGACGCCCGTTCCGACGCCGTGTTCGCTGACCCGGACATCCTCGTCGTCCTGGACGGCGCCCGGCGGCTGCGGGCCATCCCCGGCGTGGTCACGCTGCTGCAGGACGGCCCCGCGGTCGGTGTGTACTGCCTGTGCATCGGCTCTGACGAGCGGACTCTCCCGGAGGAATGCGCCGCGGTCGTCCTGAGCGGGCCGGGCGGGGAGACCACGCTGCGCCAGCAGCGGTCCGCCGACATCACCGGGATCCGGACCGACGAGATCGACCCGGGCTGGTTTGACCGGGTCGGCCGCGCCCTGTCGCCGCTGCGGGACGTCAGCGAGACGCAGCACGACTCCGCTCTGCCACCAGCCGCCCGGCTGTTGGACATCCTCTCCCTCCCGGATCCCGACGCGGCCTCGCTGATCAGTCGCTGGGCACTGTCCGGCCGGAGCACGAAGGCGCTGCTCGGGATCTCGTTGGACGGTCCGTTCGCGCTTGATTTGGTCGCCCACGGACCACACGGTCTGGTGGCCGGCACCACCGGCGCGGGCAAGTCCGAGTTCCTCCAGAGCCTGGTGGCCTCGCTCGCGGTGGCGAACAGACCGGACGCGATGAGCTTCGTGCTCGTCGATTACAAGGGCGGTGCCGCCTTCAAGGACTGCATCGATCTGCCGCACACCGTCGGCATGGTGACCGACCTGGACAGCCACCTGGTCGAACGGGCACTCACCTCGCTGGGCGCTGAGCTCACCCACCGGGAGCACCAGCTCGCCGCGGCCGGCGCCAAGGACATTGAGGACTACCTCGACTACGCTTCCCGCGGGACGCGGCTGGCTCCGATCCCGCGGCTGCTCATCGTCATCGACGAGTTCGCCTCGATGGCCCGCGAGCTGCCGGACTTCGTCAGCGGCCTGGTCAACGTGGCGCAGCGGGGCCGTTCGTTGGGAATCCACCTGGTGCTGGCCACGCAGCGCCCGTCCGGGGTGGTGTCACCGGAGATCCGGGCGAACACCAATCTGCGAGTGGCGCTGCGGGTCACCGACGCGGGTGAGAGCTCCGACGTCATCGACGCCCCCGACGCCGCGACCATCTCGGCCGCGACCCCGGGCCGCGCCTACGCTCGGCTTGGCCATAGCTCGCTGCTGCCGTTCCAGAGCGGGCGGATCGGCGGCCGGCGTCCGATGGGCACCGCCACGATCCGGTTGCCGGACCCGGTGCTGAGACCACTGCGGTGGGCCGACATCGGGCAGCCGGCGCCCAAGCCGCAGCGGTCCGCCGGGGAGACCGACGTCGCCACCGACCTGTCCGTTCTCGTCGCCGCCATCCGCGCGGCCAACGACCGGCTCGGGCTGCCTGCGCAGCGCCGGCCCTGGCTGCCCCCGCTGCCGGAGCACCACGTCATCACTTGTGCCGACCGCGACGGTAGCGACGGCACCGCCATCCCCGCGTTCGAGTGGGCCCTGCAGGACCTGCCGGCCGAACAGCTTCAGGTCCCGGCCACAATCGACCTGGCGGCCTTCGGCCATTTCTATGTGATCGGCGCGCCGCGGTCGGGCCGCTCCCAGGTGCTGCGCACGATCGCGGCTTCAGCGGCCAGCGTGGCCAGCTGTGCTGATGTGCACCTTTTCGGTCTGGACTGTGGTAACGGCGCGTTGCTGCCTTTGGTGAAACTGCCGCACACCGGGGCGATCGTGCAGCGCAGCGAGACTGAACGGGCCGTCCGGCTGCTCGGCCGGCTGTACGAGGAGACGCTGCGCCGCCAGCAGCTGCTCGGTCAGGGCGGCTTCGCCGATGTCACCGAGCAGCGCCGGGCCTCGAACGCAGAGGAGCGGCTGCCGCACCTGCTGCTGTTGCTCGACCGATGGGAAGGGTTTATCGGAACGCTCGGCGAGCACGACGCCGGCGCACTGACCGAGAAGATCCACACCTTGCTGCGCGAAGGGGCCAGCACCGGGGTGCACCTGGTCGTCACAGGTGACCACAGCCTCCTGTCCGGCCGGATGAGCTCGCTGTGCGACGACAAGATCTTGCTGCGGCTGACCGACCGGACCGACTTCAGTCTGGCTGGCCTGAACTACCGTAAACTCCCCGAAACCATCCCGCCTGGCCGCGGCTACCGGACCGGCAGCGGCATCGAGACCCAGGTCGCTCTGCTGGCCCATGATCCCTCCGGCCCAGCCCAGGTCGACGCGCTGAACGCGCTGGCGACCCGGCTGACCGAGCGCGAGCGGGACACCCCGCGAGACCGTCGCCCGTTCCGGGTGGCGGTCCTGCCGAAGAACCTGGTCATCGAGCAGGCCTGGGAGTTCCTGCCAGCGGACGGCGACCGGCCGATGTGGGCAATGGTCGGCGTGGGCGGTGACGATCTCGTCGCGGTCGGGGCTGATCTGCTCCGGGACCAGCCCACGTTCCTGGTTGCCGGGCCGTCCCGCTCCGGGCGCAGCACCGTCCTGTCGGTGATGGCGGAGTCGTTGTTGCGCAACGGGACCGAGCTGGTGATCGCGGCTCCCGCCATGTCGCCGCTGCGCGCTCTGGACGGCCGTCACGGGGTGCGAGCAGTGATCACCGAGGACGGTCCGACCGAGGAGCTGCTGGCGCCGCTGCTCGACCCGGACGGCAAGGATGTTGTCCTGATCGTCGACGACGGCGAGCTGCTGCGCGACGCGCCGGGCAAGGACTACCTGCGCGGTTACGTCCGGGGGGCGGCGAGCAACCGCCGAGGCCTGATCCTGGGCGGGAACGCGGCCGAGGTGGGCAGCGGGTTCACCGGCTGGCAGGTCGACGTGAAGAAGAACCGGCGCGGCGCGCTGCTCTCACCACAGAACATGACGGACGGCGATCTGGTCGGGATCCGTGTCGCCCGCTCCAGCCTGTCCAGCCAGGTCACGCCGGGGCGCGCCCTCGTGCACCTCGGGAACGGTGATCTGATCACCGTGCAGGTGCCGGCCATCGGAGCCGGCTGACCGGCTGATTGCTCTGTTGCTCTGTTGCTCTGTTGATCTGGCTGTGGGGAGAGGACGGTGCACCGTGCCCGATCTGGTGGTGACAAGCGATCTGGACGTCATCCGTGACGGTCTGAAGATCCTGGTCGACGAGTTCGCCGGCGCGCTCGACTTCGAGAACGATTCGGTGGGCATCTGGGGCCAGCACAACGCTGAGAGTTCCATGGGTGACTTCGCCGATAACTGGACGATCCACCGGGACAAGATGACCGAGCGGATGAAGAAGCTCAAGGACACGGTGGAAAAGGTCGCCGAGCAGTGGCGAGACGCCGACGACAAGTTGAGCGAAGCCTTCCAGCAGTAAGAGCGAGGTGACAGAACATGAGCGCACGTAACGAGCTGGACTGGAACCTGCTCGATCTGGACAGTGATCCCGTCCCGGGCGATCCCGAGCGGGTCAGTGCGGCCCAGCGCCGGTACGCGAACATCGCCGCGACCATCCACGAGACGGCCGGCCGGCTGCGCAAGGTCGCCGAGGCGCACGAGCTCGTCGGGAAGTACGCCGACGCGATGCAGTCCAAGGCCACGGATGTGATCAGCGACCTGACCAAGGCGTCCGGCCGTTATGACGCGGTCGCCGAGGCTGTCGGGGTGTACCAGCCGGCGCTGCTGAGCGCGCGTGACGAGAGCGCCGCCGCGGTCCGCGACGCTGAGGATGCCAAGGCGAGCCAGACCAAGGCGCAGGCTATGCCCGATCCCTCGGCCAGCCGTCCACCGGATGCCGCGCCCCTGACCCAGAGCGACCAGGACGCGATCAACGCCCGCGGCAAGGCGATCTCCGCCGCGGACGATGCCCTGGCCGCGGCCAAAACCCGGCTCCGGAAGGCGGTCGACGCGCTGGACACGGCTGGCCGGGCGCTGGAGCAGGCCGTGAGCGCGAACCGGTTCAAGGACGACCATCTCACTGACACCTTGCTGGACAAGTTCAACGCCTTTCTCAAGGTGCTCGTGAAGGTGCTGCAGTGGGTCGGCATCGCCCTGGCCGCCCTAGCGATGATCTTTCCGGGGGTCGGCCTGTTCGTCGCGATCGGCGTCGCCGTAGCGGCGGTGACCCTTATCGCGGACATCGTTCTGATCGCGCAGGGGGAGACCAGCTGGTTCGAGCTGGGGATGGCGGTGGCCGGGGTCGTCCTGCTGGGCGCTGGGAGCCTGATCGCCAAAGGCCTGCAGAACCTGGGCAGCCAGATCCGCGGGGTGCTCGGCCCCGCCTTGCGCAGGTTCGCGGCCCCGCAGATCGATGAGGCGTTCGCGGTCGAGATGCGGGCCTACATGGCTGGTGGCACCACCAGGACCGCGGAGCAGCTACTCGCCGACCGCAACGCCGCGCTGGCCGCGGCTAACGCCGAGGGACGCACCGCCGGTGGGCTGCTGCCAGAGGAGCCGCAGTGGTGGCAGTTCAGCCAGCCGGGCTACCTGGCATCCATCGGCCGGCAGATGCGCGACAACAACATCTTCACCCTGCTGAAGAACGGCACCTTCCTGTCGAGCTACCCAAAGCTCTTCGCGGGCGTCGACATCGTCGCGGCCCTGCGTGCGATGGGGAACGTTGCGGGCCGGATCCCCGGCGCCGGCATCGCCGCCCCGTCTGCCTGGTTCTACGCCTTGGCCGGTGGGTCCACCTTCCTCGGCTATGCGACATTCGGGCTCGGTCTGGCCGGCCAGCCGGTCCCCTTCATCCCCGGCGACACCCACCACCTCCCGGGCGTGGACACCTAGACACCTAGACACCTAGACACCCAGACAGCCAGACAGCGGCGGCAGCCACGGAAACCCGTCGGGACACCGCGTGGTGGCACAGGACAGGAGCGAGCGGATGACCGGGACGGACGACGACATCATCGAGGTACCCTGGCAGTGGTTCTGGGTGCCTACGCCCGGAGAGGATCTCGCTGCGGAGGCCAGGTGGCTGACGGCGACGGCAGCCGTCTTCGACCGCTGGCTGGCTGAGCGGCGCCAGGCCTTGCCCACCGCTGAGGAAACCGGCGGTGAGCAAGCCAACGATGATGACGATGCCGGCAGTGGCGCGGGCACGACCGGAAGCCTGCTAGCCCAGGATCTGTATGGCCGCGCTGGCGAACTGCCGGCTGGCGGGCGGCTGGTCTGGGGGGTCGGGTTCGACGCCGACGGGCCACGATGGTGGCCGGTCCAGGTCGTTGTCGAGCGGCTCGGCAATGTGGTCGGCAACCCCGACTATCTCCTCGATCTGGTCGGCGCCAGGACCCTGATCGACGGCGTCGCCCCGAACGTCACCTATCTGTCGACCGCCTTCGGTGACGGCCTGCGGGTCGTGCGGGCCGAACGCGGCCCGGCGGACCGGGTCAACGTTCTCATCCGGGCCGCGATCCGGATCGAGTGGCCCGCTACGGCGGACGGCCCCGCGATGAGCTCCGACTTCCTGCTCACCACACGGATCTGGGACATGTCCCTGGCCGCTGTCGCCGGCTCGGGGGTGGATCTGCTGATGCGGCAGATGGCCGACGCCGGAGCGCCGGCACCTCCGGACGGGACACCGGACAACCGGCCGACCGAACTGGTGGAGAACTGATGACCGTCCTGGACTTCGAGCTGATGCTTCCAGAGGGATGGGTCATCCTGTCCACGCAGGATCACCAGCGGACTCAGACCGACGCGGCGATCGAAAAGATCATCATGCTGGTACTGCCAAGTGACCTGCCGCGTGACAGCGTCGAGCCGTGGCGGCGGGAGCTGCGCCGCCACCTCACGCACGCCGTGGACGAGGCCCGGGAGACGGGCGCCCGGTCGGTGGGGCTGCCGATCGCCCCGATGGACGGCGTCGTCATTCCCGCCTCGTTCTGTACCGCCGTGGTCGACGACCCCGACGTCAAGGACGCGGAGCAGCTGCTGGCCGGGCTGTTGGCCGACGCCGGAGCGGACGGCTCCTTCCACGAGATCGGCGATGGCCCGGCCGTGCGGGTGGAAAGCGTCGTCAGCGAGCAGGGACCAGGCGGTTCCTACGACGGTCCGACCCGGCGGGTGGCCTACTACCTGCCCCATCCCGACGTCGCCGGATGCTGGGCGGTCACCACGTTCACGACACTCGCTGACGGTGACCCGCGCAGCCCGTTCGCGGACGCGCTGGTCGTCTTGTTCGACGCGATCATGTCGACCATGCGCTGGCGTGAGGTCGAGGTGGCCGGCGCTCAGCGGTAGGTACGAACGTCGGCGAGAGTGGATGCGTTGCTGTCACCGCCGTCATGCTCGGGGTGAGCCGGGCGGCCAGGCGTTGAGCTCAGCGGGCCCTCGAGCGCCCGAGTTCCCGCCGGTCGGGTGGTCAGCCGGCAGGAGCGCTGTCATGCTGTAGATCTTTGTACTATGATCAATCGGCATCGATATGCGTATGCCCAGCTTCTGGAGCGTGCTGATGCCGCGAATGTCTCGGAGCGGGCAGAGTGTCGCGTCCCGAGCCGGGCAATACGTTACGAGATATGGCAATCAGCCTGGATGGTGAGCAGAGGGCCGGTAATGTTACGGCGATGCTTCGTACTGAGCACGGCTTGGCCGTTATTGGCGCGGCCATACCGGCATGCCTTCCTTGCCTGGGTGCGGCAGCCCACCGAGCAGTACCGCGACTGCCGTACCGTCCCCGCGTACACCACAGGTCTTCGATGGGCGCTGACGGCGATTCGGCGTGGGGGCGGTTCTGTGTGGTGAGCGGCGCTGGTGAGGTGGCCGCCGCTCTGCCGCTGAGGATTCGGGCGGCAATGCGTGATCGATGCGCTACGGGCGCCAGCCCGCCGGGACGGCCGAACGGGCCCTGACCCGACTCGGGGGGCAGGTCGCCATCCGTCTTGCTGACGGGCCTCGACCTGCCGTCGCCGGACTGAACCTGACAGCCAGGAGGACCCCTACATGAGGAAACTCGGACGTATAGAGACAGACATCGAGGAGGCGATGAGTGGCGGGGGGCCGCGGTGGCCGAGGCCTGCCGAAGTACGTGAGGCGGGGCGTCGCAGGCATGCCGGGCCAGTGCCTGATGTGCTGCTCAGCCTCGACGAGGAGTACGGTGCGGTCCTCGCGCTGCTCGATCGCTCCGCGGCGATCGAGCGCATGGTCGTCGGCGCCCCGGAGTCGGCCGGGGTTGACATGGCGTGGGTCGGTGAGCCGGCCGGCGTCGACCAGATCGTGCTCGGTCGCGGCGTCAACATGGCAACCGAGGTGCTGAACGGCATCGTCGTGCCGGTCGGGGCCGGGCTGGGCGGCAAGGTCCTGACCGCTCGCCGCCCGCTGTGGGTCAGCGACTACTATGGGTCCTCCGAGATCACGCACGACTTCGCACCACAGGCCGCGGCCGAGGGCATCAAGGCGATGATCGCGGTGCCGATCATGCACGATGGCCGGGTACTCGGTGTCCTCTACGGCGCCAACCGCAGCTGGACACAGTTCGGTGACCGCAGCGTGCAGGCTCTCGAGCGGATGGCGGCCCGGATGGCGACAGCCCAGATCGTCGCGGAGCGCACCCAGCACGCGGCCGACGTCGCCGCTCACGAGGAACGCCGCCGGCTTGCCCTCGAGCTGCACGACAGCGTCGGCGCGATGCTGTTCACCCTCGGTGCCGGCATCCGTAGCCTCAGCACGATACCCGGGCTCGACCAGGATGTCCGGACCCGGCTGTCGACCATCGAGCAACAGGCCGCCGAGACCACCGCCGCGTTACGCGACTCGTTACGGACG
>NZ_CAKJTL010000001.1 GCF_917627385.1 Protofrankia sp. CiT1 | reverse complement strand
GGTCGATCGCGGCCGGTGGTGCCGCCCCTGCCTGCGCATCCGCATCTGCCTCCGCCGCGGCCGGTGGTGCTGGCTGCGGGGTCAGCAGTTCCTCGCGGGCTGGCCGCTGCCAGCCGTCCGGCGGGGGCGTCCCAGGCGAAGAGCCGGGATAGCCGCCCACGCCTGGTGGCGGCGGGGTCTGCCAGCCTGGCCACGGGGCTTCCCGGCGGGTCGCTGGGGGCTGCCCGTACTGGCGTGCCGGCGGCGGGACGTCCGCGCCACGGACGAGACGCGTCGCGATCTGCTCCGATTCGGTGATTCCGTGTATCTGCCGACCGGTGAGACCGGCCACCACGGCAGCGGCGGTGAGGCGCTCGGCAGGCGCTTTGGCCAGCGCCCTGGCGATCACCGAGGCGAACGGATCAGGAATGCCATCAAGATCGGGGGGACCGCCGAGCACCCTGGCCATCGACGCGGTCGGCGTCTCAGCGGCAAAGGGATGCCGGCCAGTCGCGGCGAACGCGACGCAGGTGCCCCAGGCGAAGATGTCGGCAGCGGGTCCGGCGCGTTCGCCGGATAGCTGCTCAGGTGACATCCAGGCGACAGTTCCGATACTGAAACCAGTTTTCGTGTTCACGGTGGCATCGGACAACCGGGCAATACCGAAGTCGATGACCTTCGGCCCGTCCCACGCCATAATGATGTTCCCGGGTTTGAGGTCACGGTGCACCACACCGGCGCCATGGATGACGACCAAAGCCTCCGCAAGGCCGACGGCGAGACTCATCAGCGCGGTGCCGTCCAGGCGACCACGCCGACGCACGGCGTCCGCCAGGCTCACACCGTCCACATAGGCGGTTGCCATCCACGGCCGGGGAGCGTCGACGTCCGCGTCAAGCACCTCAGCGACGAAGGTGCCACGCACCCGCCGGGCAGCCGTGACCTCCTGCCGAAAACGCGCGCGAAACTCGGGATCCGCGGCAACGTTGCGGTGCGGGAACTTGATTGCCACCGGCGTGTCGTCCGGGGCAAAACCCTGGTAGACGACCCCCATACCGCCTTCACCAAGCCGGCCATGCAGGCGGTACGGCCCAACCGAGCGCGGATCGTCAGCAGCCAGCGGCGCGAGCATTCGATCCCCTCTCGCCGACCCTGATCACCTACGGAGATTACCCGACTGCACAGACCCCACCCGCATCCTGGTCATGCATCCGTCACATACCCCATCAATAGTCGCGAACTCATCGCACGATCAAATGATCGCATGATCCAGACATCCACAACCAGTCAGACAGCGTGGACGCGAAGATGCCCGGACTGTGACCGTCATGGCCAAGGCAATCACAACGAGCAACGCGGCCTGCGGGCCCGCCAACGCCGCGAGACCTCCGACGAGAGGCGGACCCAGAAGCCAGCCTACAGAGCCGAGGCCGATGCCCGCGGCGAGCGAGATTCCCGCGGCCCTTCCACGGGTAAAAGACGCTCCAGCCCACCGCATCCTCTCGGACAGAGGCTCGACAGGCAGATCAGACACAGCGGCACCAGCTGGCGGCCATGACATCAATGATCAATAATGACCGACCAGCGAGCCGCGCCGACCAGCACCACACTGATGCCCGCTCGGAGATCATCCGCTGGTGTTGTAGTCTTGCCCAGTCGGTCCGCTATGGTGGTCCGACAGGCGCTCGTAGCTCAACGGATAGAGCACTTGACTACGGATCAAGAGGTTGGGGGTTCGAGTCCCTCCGAGCGCGCGCCGGTTGAGGCAGGTCAGAGGCCCGGAACCAGTCTTGGTTCCGGGCCTCTGATGGTTCAGTGATCACAAATACTGCAATTCGTACTGCAATTGGAAACGATCAGCCCTCGGGCACCTCGGCGCCACCCCGACCGTCGTCACGTTCCGTGACAGCCGGGCGGGTGGACGACGCCAGCCGGCCAAGGATGGTGTCCATGCTCGCCGCCGTCCCACGCCGGATATCTTCGAGGACATCGATGTAAATATCCGCTGTGGTGGCAATGCGGGTGTGCCGGAGCAACGCCCGGATCTCGTTGAGGTCCACCCCAGCACGGAAAAGAAGTGTGGCCGACGTGTGTCTCAGGTCGTGAACACGTGTTCGATGAACGCCCGCGTCCGCACAAACCGTGTCCCACCAGCGGTTGACGTTCCGCGGCTGGATCCCCCGACCGGTAGACGTAGTGAACACCAGCCCGTCGTCATGCCAGACCGGCGCCGCCGCTTTCGCCGCGTCCTGCCGCGCCTTGTGCTCACGCAGCACGACAACGACCATCTCCGGCAGGGCGAGAGTCGCCTTCGATCCCTTGGTCTTCAACTGCTCATCTTCCACCAGCTCCCAGCGCCTGCGGCCCGTGTCCGGATCCACCCCGACCAGCCGCCGCCGCTGCTTACGCCGGATTTCGACCGTGCCCGCGTCCAGATCAATCACATCCCAGCGCAGCCCGAGCGCCTCCCCCTTACGCAACCCCAACGCCAACATGACCATCCACAGCCCGGCGAGCCGATCGACCAGCGCTACCGCCAGCACCCGGCCCGCGTCCACCTCGCCCAGCGCCCGCACCGGCGCATCATCCTTACGCGGCGCCTGGACCAGCTCCGCGACGTTCCGCACCAACAATTCCTCGCGGACCGCGTCCTTCAACGCCAGCCGTAAGATCGTCACCAGATAGCGGACGCTGCGCGCCGACAGCGGTCTGATCGGCTTCGGTGCGGGAGTCGGAACCCGCTTCGGGGGGCCAGGCTTGCGCCCACCGGGCCGCTGTGGCCGATCGGCCCCGGCCGCGTGCTTCCGCGCCTCCTTCTCCGCGGCTCTGCGTGCTTTCTCCTCCTCCTGTCGCCGGCGAGCGGCGAGACCGGCCGCGGACGGTTCGGTGAGCTTCGCGGTCATCCACTGCCGGACGTGTGCTGTCGACAGCTTCCGCAGCTCGTGGCGGCCCAGCACCGGGATGATGTGGAGCCGCACCAGCAGCTCATACGACTCCGCGGTGGATTCCGCCAGCGTGCCCGCCACCACCCGGGACGCCAGCACCACCGTCACCCACTGCTCGAGATACTCCCCCACCGTCATCCGGGTCGTGACCACCGGCACGCCGTCATCAAGAGCCCGCCGGATCTTCTTGATGTCGTCGAGGACAGCCTCTTTCGTCGTGCCGTACACGGTCGTGCGGGTACCGTCCGGCATGCTGACCTGACCGGCCCAACCATTGCGATACCGGTAGGCCGACCCCTCGTTGTTCCCCCGCCGGCTCCCCTTCCCCGCGGCCATCAGGCACCATCCACCGGGTTGCCGTCCGGCCAGGCGATCCGGTCACACCACGGACAGCCATACCGGCTCTCGCCCATGTCGCAGGCGAACTCCTCCTGCCCGGCCTGTCCGGTCGGGTCCGCGAACCATCGGCCCTGGCCACGGTCGGCACGGTCAAGATGCTCATGCAAAGCCGCGACCACAGACACCGCGCGCGGCCCGTCGTCGGGTTCAGACACCACGAAAGATCACTCCTTGCCGAACAATCAAACGGAGAAGATAAAGAGGCGGGAAATGCGCCGGACAACGCCGCATACGCATGTCGTGTGGCGCGGCTGTTCCGGTCCTCTGGGCGCGGAAGGCTCTGCCGGGAAACCGGCCGCATCCAGGGCGCTACGCGTCACTACGTGATCGGCTACGCCGACCCTGGACCCGTCCGGCCCCCCGACAGATCAGGCGCCTACCAGAGGAACGGAAGAAAAATGGGGGGAGAAGCGACGAACCGCGTAGGTCAGCGCATCGCCGGGATACACGGCGGGTCACCGATACCCGGCGGCAGCAGCGCCGGTGACCCGGGAATCATCCGGAAGATCAGCGTGATGTCGACATCGCCGAAGGCTTCGATGAACACCGTGTCTACCGGCACTGCGACGAGTGCCGAGCTCAGGTCGGCCGGATCGGCACCCGGTCGGATGGTGACCTTCCAGTCGCCGGAGTGGGACCGCTGCACGGTCACGAACGGCGACTGGTTGGACGGGGTGCGCCACGGGCCATGGTCAGGCGGAATGATGGGCATGGGTCTCGCTCCCTTGGCATGAAGGGTTGGGATCAAGGTCCCGGTGTGGTGTTAGCCGCACCCACCGGGACCGCCGTCTTCTTGACGGTTGCCTAGCTCGTGTCGAGTCTGCGGGATGCCATAGGCAACCGTCAAGTACTCTGCTGTCGTGCATCACCTCATGGGCGCCGCCGAGATCGGAAAACGACTCGGGGTCAGCCGGCAGCGGGTGAGCCAGCTTGCGCAGGACCCGACGTTCCCCAAGCCCGTTGCCGACCTCGCCGCCGGCCGGATCTGGGAAACCGCGGACGTCGAGCGCTGGATTGCCGAACATCGACCCGACACAACCGGCGACAACCGCAAGTGAACGCGGCGGAGCCCGCGCCACCACTGATTCACGCCGCTTTGTCATCGCCAACACGCCCACAGAGCCGATCGACGTAGGCAGTGAGCGCCGCCCGCGGTATCCGCCGCGACCGGTCGATCACCACAGAGTCGATCAGCCCCGCCTTCATCAACTGATAGAGCTTCGCGCGACTCACCCGCAGTTCAGCCGCCGCTTCAGCCGGGGTGAGAAGAAGGGCTCTGGTGCACTTTCGGTGGTGACGGACCGTGGTCTTCAGTGAGGCCTGACGCCGGAATGCGGCTGGTCCGCTTGGTGGATATCGGCATTTTCAGTGCACTGTTGGCCTCGTCGGCTTCGGGGACGTCGAGTGCGGCGTAGATGTCTCGGGCTGATCGCCAGTGCTCGCGGGCGGTGTCGTGGTTACCGAGATCGTCGAGGGCACGACCGAGGCCGGCGTGGGAGCGCGCCTGCTCGTAGCTGTCCTGGGTGGCGAGCGTCAGAGTGAGCGCCAAAGCGTGGTGGTGACGGGCCTGCTCCGGGTGACCGATGGTATGGAGGTGTTCCGCCAGTCCGTTGTGCGCGCGGGCTTGGCCGTTACAGTCGCCGATCTCTTCGTACAGATCGAGGGCCTGCCGGTGATGACGTTCGGCATCGTCATGGCGGCCCTGCGCGTGGTGGACGAGGCCAAGGTTGGTCAGGGCGTCTGCCTCGCCGTTACGGTCAGGCAAAGTCAGATAGAGGGCGAGGGCCCGCCGATGGTGATCGACCGCGAGGGCGTGGTCGCCCTGGTGGCAGTAGACATTGCCGAGATTGCCCAGCGTGTGGGCCTGTCCGCGTGTGTCGCCGGTCAGCCGGTGGAGCTCAAGCGCCCGCTGTTGGTGGTCAATGGCCAGGATGTAGCGGCCCTGCCGCCAGTGGACATGGCCGATGTTGCCGAGAGCGCGAGCCTGGCCCCGCCGGTCGCCGGTCTTCTGGCACAGGTCGAACGCGCGCTGGTTGTGGGTGAGGGCCTCGTCGTAGCGACCCTGCCGCCAGTAGATGATGCCCAGGGCGGTGAGTGCCCTGCTCTCACCCCGTTCGTCACCGATCATCTGGAAAAGCGTGAGCGCCTCCCGGGCATGCACGGCGGCGTCCGCGTACCGTCCCTGGTGCCGGCTGATACTCGCCAGGCTGGTCAGCACATGGGCGTGCTGAGCATGGTCGCCGAGGGTTCGGGCGGCGTCGCGGGCATCGGTGTAGAGAGCGGCAGCCTCAGTCAGATGGGCGCCGAGGTCAAGGTACCGAAACAGGATCGCGGCCAGATCCAGGGCATGGCGCCAGCCGTGCACGTTCGCCTGAGCGGCGACGCGCACCAGGTTGGCGCGTTCGAGATCAAGCCAGTGCCGCGCGCCCTGCCGATCGCCGCTCCACCGCGGCTGCACGTAAAGGGGCCGCACCTGCGGCAGATGATCAACCTCTGTGGGGAAAAGCGTGCGGACCGCCGCCGCGGCGGTGGATACATAGTGGTCGAACAGGACGCCAGTCGACTGGAGACACAACGATTCGGAGTCCTCGTCGCCGGCGCGTTCACGAGCGAAGGCTCGCACAAGGTCGTGGAAGCGGTAGCGATCCCGGCCGGCTTCGAGAAGAAGGTGAACGTCCAGAAGATGTTCACACGCCCGATCCGCCTGGGCCGGTGTGACGCCGGTGAGCGCGGCCGCGGCGTGCGTGTCCATCTCCACGCCGGGATGAAGTCCGAGACGGCGCAGCATCCGCTGGGCTTCGCCGGTGAGGTCGCGGTAAGACACGGCGAAGGCAGCGGCCACACCGCGTTCGCCGTCCGCCAGCGCGGCGAGCCGGTCATGGTGGTCAGCCAGCCGATCAGCCAGATCCGCGACCGACCACGCCGGCCGGGTACGTAGCCGCGCCGCCGCGATCCGCAACGCCAGCGGGAGCCTCCCACACAGGTCGACCAGCTGCGTCGTGGCGTCGTCCTGACCAGCGAGCCGGTCGGCGCCCACCACGGCTGTGAGCATGTCACGGGCCCCCTCCGGGGACAGGACCGCCAGATGCCACGAGCGTGCCTCGTCCAACGCGGCGAGACGACGGCGACTGGTAACGATCACCAGACATCCGGATGCCGCGGGGAGCAGCGGAAGAACCTGCTCCGCGGAACGCGCATTATCGAGAACGACCAGGGTCCGCGTGCCCGCTAGCCGCCCCCGGTACAGGGCAGCCCTGGCGTCCAGAGCAGGGGGGATCTGTGCACCGGGCACGCCCACACGACGCAGCAGTTCGCCTAGCGCGGCGTCAGGTTCGATCGGGTCGACGGACGGTGTCGCCCCGTGCAGGTCCAGAAACAGGCACCCGTCGGGGAACCGGTCAGCGAGATCGTGCGCTACACGCAGGGCGAGCGCCGTCTTGCCGACCCCTGCCATCCCGTGCACGGACAGGACCACGGACGCGCCAGCGACAGCCGCATGGCAGGCCGCTTCGGCACCGGACATCAGTTCGGCGATCTCCTGTTGCCGGCCGGTGAAGAACCGTGTGGCCGGGGGCAGCTCCCGCGGCGGTGAGACGACGTCCGCCCCGCCGTGCAGCGGGCGGCCACCCGGGAATGAGACACCGGGGAACGGTGGTGCCACTGTGGGCACGGCGGATCCCCGGATGGTTGCGCCCAGGCCCGACAGCAGCGTGGCCGCGGCGTTCTCCTCGTCGAGACCGACCAAGTCGATAGTCACCAAGCCCGCTAACAGACCTGGAGGGGAACACTCGTCCACTTTCACCGGGACCAAACGGACACGTCGGTCGGTCGGGTTGACGATACTCTGCCACGGTAGCGACGCCCCGCTCTCGGCCAGATAGCTCTCGCTCAGCACGAGCACCAGGTGATCCGCCCGGACGAGGGACTCATTCAACCACCGCAGGCGGTTCACGCCCGGCACCGCGTACCATCCTTCCAGCAGCGGCTCGAATCCCCCCGCCTGCATCCTCCAAGCCAGCCATTCGGCCCACCGTCGATCGGAGGCCGCATGACTCACCAGCACCACCGGTGAATCCTGTGCCGACGTGCTCGCCTCCATCGATCAAGTGTGGCACTCATGACCATCGCGATGACGGGCGCCAGTGCCCGCACGATGAGGTATGCGCACCCCAGGGAGGGACCACGGACCGGCCCGATCACCCATAAAGATGCTGGTCAGAAGCCAGACAGAAGAATCCGGGACGAACGTTCAGCCAGATCACGTTCGCCATCCATGATCCCGATGAACGACAGGTGTCGTCCTGGCGTGGCCGCACTGTCGGTGACGAAATGTGCTGGCTTCGACGCGGTATGCGAGTCGAGCATGCCGCCGAGGATCACATAGAGCGCCTCCAGCTGGGCAGGCGCAAGCCGATCCACCATCCGGTACACATCGCACACATGCAGTGCGGGTGTCATGCGCTCGATCGGACAGGTAGCGCGTGCAAGACGGTCGCGCCCCGTGCGGCTTGCAGGCGTGATGATCAGATCACTACCGCCGAGTCGTGCGGCGTGTGCAACGCGAGTATGGACCAAGTATCAGCCCGGCTGCCTGAAAGCGCTGGTGAGAAGCCAGCGGCGAGACCGGCGCGATTGGTACCACCCCTGGGCTGCGCGCGTTGGCTTCGTCCGCCTTTCTGGGTTTTTTCTGCTGGTAGACGGGTTACCGGAGCACGCGGGTTCGGGTGGTGGGGTGGTGTGGGATGCTGATCGTGTGATCGGTGGGGGCAGCGGTGCGCAACGGTTCTTCGTGTCATATACGGGTGTGGACCGCGAGTGGGCCGAGTGGATCGCTTGGATGTTGGAAGACGCGGGGCATCATGCGCTGATCCAGGCGTGGGACTTCGGGCCCGGTTCGCATTTCGTGGGTGAGATGCA